>NZ_JBSRZM010000015.1:0-107708 GCF_054057635.1 Arthrobacter sp. UYNi723 | reverse complement strand
CGCTTGAACACCACCGCGATCTCGGTCACGCGGCGGCCCAGCCGCTTGCCCGCCCGCAGGTAGAACGGCACGCCGGCCCAGCGGCGGGTATGGATATCGACCCGGATCGCGGCGAACGTCTCCGTCTTCGAATCCGCCGGGATACCCTCTTCTTCCAGATAACCCTGGACCTGTTCCCCGCCCTGCCAGCCGCCGGCGAACTGCCCGCGCGCCGAATGCGTCGACAAATCCTCCGGGAGTTTCACCGCGGCGAGGACCTTTTCCTTCTCCGCCCGCAGGTCATCGGCGTTGAAGGAAATGGGCTCCTCCATCGCCGTCAAAGCCAGCAGCTGCAGCAGGTGGTTCTGGATCACGTCGCGGGCCGCGCCCACACCGTCGTAATACCCGGCCCGGCCGCCCGTGCCGATGTCCTCGGCCATCGTGATCTGGACGTGGTCCACATAATTGGCGTTCCACAACGGCTCGAACAGCTGGTTCGCGAAACGCAACGCCAGGATGTTCTGGACGGTTTCCTTGCCCAGGTAGTGGTCGATCCGGAACACCGCGTCCGGCGGGAACACCGACTCCACAATGTCGTTCAGCTGCCGGGCCGAGTCCAGGTCATGACCGAACGGCTTCTCGATCACCACCCGCCGCCACTTCTCCCCCTCAGCCTGCGCCAGGCCGTGCTTGGACAGCTGCCGGCAGACCTGCTCAAACGCCTTCGGCGGGATCGAGAGGTAAAACGCGTGATTGCCCCGCGTCCCGCGCTGCTCATCGAGCTCAGCGATCGTGTCACCCAACCGCTCAAAGGCATCATCGTCGTCGAACTCGCCCTGGACAAAACGGATACCCTCAGCGAGCTGGTTCCACACCGCCTCATCAAACGGCGTCCGCGAATACGCCTTCACCGAGGCCTTCACCTCGGCGGCGAACTCCTCGTGCTTCCACGGACGGCGGCCGAAACCCACCAACGCGAAACTCGGCGGCAACAACCCCCGGTTCGCGAGGTCATACACGGCCGGCATGAGCTTCTTACGGGCAAGGTCGCCGGTCACTCCGAAGAGCACCAACGAGGACGGACCGGCAATCCGGTTCAGGCGACGATCACGGGGATCCCGGAGCGGATTCCGCCCTGATCGTCCGGAACGCGTCGCGGAATTCCTGCCGTTTTCAGTTTCTGGCATGTTTGCTGTTGAGCCTTAGTTTTCGGTGACGGAAGCTGACCGGGCTGCGAGTGCTGCAATGATCTCCTGCAGCTGTGCAACTCCGGCGGCGCGGTCGGTCAGGTGCAGTCGCAGGACGGGGCGGCCATGGCCGGCCAGGACCTGGGCGTCGCCCGCGGCCTGGGCGGAAATCAGTTCCCCGAACGTGAACGGACGGTCCGGGATGGCCAGGTCTTCCGCAGGAGCGGCCGTGACCTGGAGAAAGACTCCAATGGCGGGTCCGCCCTTGTGGAACTGCCCGGTGGAGTGCAGGAACCGCGGGCCCCAGCCAAACGTGACGGGACGGCCGCTTACGCCGGCAAGCGGGTCGCGGATGCCTTCCAGCCCTGCGAAGGCCAGCCGGTCAAAGTAGGCATGGACGCTGAGGTAGCTGTCGTCGTCGAGCGTTCCAAGGAGGGCGCCGACGGCTTCCTCCGCGGTGGCTGCCCCACGGAGCCAGTCACCGCCGCGGACCTCAATGGCGCCGTCCACGAAGGCGGCAGGGGTCGGTTCGGGCTGGGCATCCAGCAGGCCGCGGGCGGCAACCTTGGCTGCCTCCACGTCCGGCTGGTCATACGGGTTGATGCCCAGGAGGCGCCCGGCCACGGCAGTGGCGAACTCCCACACCATCATCTGGGTGGCCAGGCCGCCCGCGATGGCTACCTCGTTGTCACCGAGTTCGACGTCGGCATCCGCGGCTACCAGCCGCACCACCAGGACGTCCGCGGCGCCGGAGGTGACCTCCGGCGACGTGGGTCCGGCAACCACCGGCAGGACGCCGGTACCGAGCTTGCCGGTCGATTCGGCGATGAGCTGTTCGGCCCAGTCCGCGAAGCCCACAATGCCTGAGCCGTCCTCGGCGATGACAATCTTGTTGCGCAGCGGGTTGGTTCCGCCCAGGGCTGTTCCGAGGGCCAGACCGATGTTCTCGGCGGCGTCCTCGTTCAGGATCTCGGCGGCTTCCTCGGCCTCATCCAGGAAGGCCTGGATATCCACACCGGCAAGGCCCGAGGGGACCAGCCCGAATGCGGTGAGGGCCGAGTAGCGGCCGCCCACGTTCGGATCGGCGTTGAAGACGGCGCGGTAGCCGGCCTCACGCGATGCCTTATCCAGCGGGGAACCGGGATCGGTGACGATGATGATCCGGCTCTTCGCTTCGATGCCGGCCTCGGTGAAGGCGTGCTCGAAGATCCGGCGCTGGGAGTCAGTCTCCAGGGTTGAACCGGACTTGGACGAAACCACAATCGCGGTTTCGGCCAGCCGGTCTGCGAGGGCAGCACGGACCTGGTCGGGGTCGGTGCTGTCCAGCACTGTCAGCTCGACGCCAGCGGTGCCGGCGATGACCTCGGGAGCCAGCGAAGATCCGCCCATGCCGCAAAGCACGATGCGGGTCACGCCGTCAGCCTTGAGGGCATCACGGAGCTCGAGGATGCCGGCCACGAGGGCCTGTGAGACGGTGGCCGCCTCCACCCAGCCGAGGCGGACAGCGGACTCGGCCTCGGCGTCGGGACCCCACAGGGTGTGGTCCTTGGCGAAGATCCGGGTGGCGATGCGGTCCGCCACGAGGGCGGGCAGGTGCTGCTCGAGTGCCTGCTGCGCGGCACCGGTGGCGTCGTAGCTGAGAGTGCTCATAGTGGGTTAGGAGGCCTTCCGTGCGGCGGCAAGGGCACCTTCGACGTCGCCCAGGAGTTCCTTCCAGCTGGCCACGAACTTGTCCAGGCCTTCGGATTCGAGGAGGGCGACAACCTCGTTGTAGGAGATGCCCAGTGCGTCCAGCGCGTCCAGCGTGGCGTTGGCCTCGGTGTACGTGCCGGAGACGGTGTCGCCGGTGACGACGCCGTGGTCGAACGTGGCATCCAGAGTCTTCTCCGGCATGGTGTTCACGACGCCGGGGGCGGCCAGTTCGGTCACGTACAGGGTGTCCGGGTAAGCCGGGTCCTTGACGCCGGTGGAGGCCCACAGCGGACGCTGGGGGAGGGCGCCGGCTTCAGCCAGCAGTGCCCAGCGTTCGGTGGCGAAGAGCTCCTCGTAGACCTGGTAGGCCAAGCGTGCGTTGGCCACGCCTGCCTTGCCCTTGAGGGCCTTGGCCTCGTCGGTGCCGATGACGTCAAGGCGCTTGTCGATTTCGGAGTCCACGCGGGACACGAAGAACGAGGCGACCGAGTGGATCTTGGACAGGTCGTGGCCGTTGTCCTTGGCCTGCTCCAGGCCGGACTGGAAGGCATTGATGACCGCGCGGTAGCGCTCGAGCGAGAAGATCAGGGTCACGTTGACGCTGATGCCCTCGGCCAGCGTCGCGGTGATCGCTTCGAGGCCTTCAAGGGTTGCCGGGATCTTGATGTGGACGTTGTCCTTGTTGACCTTCTTGTACAGGTGCTTGGCTTCGGCAATGGTGCCGGCAGTGTCCCAGGCAAGGCGCGGGTCAACTTCGATGGACACGCGGCCGTCAACACCGTTGGTGGCTGCTGCCACCGGTGCGAAGAGGTCGCAGGCGTCGGCGACGTCGGTGGTGGTGATTTCGAAGATGGTCTCCTCGACGCTGGCGCCGGCTGCTGCCTGCGCCGCGATGATGGCGTCGTAGTCCGTGCCGGCCGTGATGGCGGCGTGGAAGATGGACGGGTTGGTGGTCACACCAACAACGTTCTTCTCTTCGATCAGCTTCTGCAGCGTGCCGGTCTCAAGGCGGCTGCGGGAAAGGTCATCGAGCCAGATGGATACTCCGGCGTCGGAGAGCTGCTGTGTAGGGGTAGTCATGGTGATATCTCCTAGAATCTGGTTCAGGCCTGCAGGCCAGCGAGGGAGTCCTTGGCAGCGGCGGCGACAGCCACCGCGGTGATGCCGAACTCCTGGAAAAGGCGCTTGTAGTCGGCGGAAGCGCCATAGTGCTCGAGCGAGATGGAACGTCCGGCGTCGCCGACGAATTCCCTCCAGCCCAGGGCCAGCCCGGCCTCGACGGAGACCCGGGCCTTGACGGCAGCGGGGAGCACGGACTCGCGGTAAGCGGCGTCCTGCTTGTTGAACCACTCCACGCACGGCATGGAGACAACGCGGGCAGCGATGCCTTCAGCCTGGAGGGCTTCGCGGGCCTGGACGGCCAGCTGGACCTCGGAGCCGGTGCCGATCAGGATCACGTCGGCGGGGACGGTGGCGCCGTCCTTGGAAGCTTCAGCCAGGACGTAGCCGCCCTTGGCCACACCGGAAACGGAACCGAACGTGTCGCCGTCGGCTTCGCTTTCACCACGGGCATAGGTGGGGATGTTCTGGCGGGTCAGGACAATGCCGGCAGGGTTCTCGTGGTTCTCCAGCATGGTCTTCCATGCCACCGCGACCTCGTTGGCATCGCCGGGGCGGACCACGTCCAGGCCCACGATGGCGCGCAGGGAAGCGAGCTGTTCCACCGGCTGGTGGGTGGGGCCGTCTTCGCCCAGGCCGATGGAGTCGTGCGTCCAGACATACAGGGACGGAACACCCATCAGGGCGCCGAGCCGGATGGCGGGCCGCTGGTAGTCGCTGAAGATCAGGAACGTGCCGGAGAACGCGCGGGTCCGGCCGTGCAGGGCAATGCCGTTCACGATCGATGCCGCGGCGTGCTCACGGATACCGAAGTGCAGGACCCGGCCGTAGGGGTTGCCGGACCAGGTATCGGTCTGCTTGGAGGCGGGCACGAACGACGGCGAGCCTTCGA
Source organism: Arthrobacter sp. UYNi723 (assembly GCF_054057635.1). Classification (NCBI taxonomy): domain Bacteria; kingdom Bacillati; phylum Actinomycetota; class Actinomycetes; order Micrococcales; family Micrococcaceae; genus Arthrobacter; species Arthrobacter sp. UYNi723. The sequence goes on along the minus strand of NZ_JBSRZM010000015.1, from coordinate 102,839 downwards.
TGGTGGTGTTGTTGGACTCGGCGAGGTCGGCGGAGCCGCCCCAGAGTTCCGGCATGACCGGTCCGAGTGCGTTCAGGACCTTGCCGGAAGCGGCGCGGGTGGAGACGTCCTTGCCGGCCGGGAAGACCGGAAGCGCGGCGTCCAGGCCGTCGGGCAGTTCGCGGGCCTCGATGCGCTGCAGGAGTGCAGAGCCTTCGGGGTTGGCGGCCTGCCAGGCGTTGAAGGACTCTTCCCATTCCTTCTTGGCAGCGGCGCCGCGGTCCACGACGGAGCGGGCGTGGGCCAGGACTTCCTGGTCAACGTCGAAGGACTTGGCGGGGTCGAAGCCCAGCACGGACTTCAGGCCTGCGACTTCCTCTGCACCCAGTGCGGAACCGTGGATCTTGCCCGTGTTCTGCTTCTTGGGCGCCGGGTAGCCGATGATAGTGCGCAGCGAGATGATGGACGGCTTGGACGTCTCGGCCTTTGCGGCCAGCAGCGCAGAGTAAAGCTCCTGCACGTCCTCTTTGTATTCGCCGGTCTTGGTCCAGTCGACGCGCTGGGTGTGCCAGCCGTAGGCCTCGTAGCGCTTCAGGACATCCTCGGTGAAGGAGATGTCGGTGTCGTCCTCGATGGAGATGTGGTTCTCATCGTAGACAACTACAAGGTTGCCCAGTTCCTGGTGGCCGGCCAGCGAGGACGCCTCGGAAGTGACGCCTTCCTGCAGGTCCCCGTCGGAGGCGATAACCCAGATGGTGTGGTCGAAGGGGCTTTCGCCGGCCGCAGCATCGGCGTCGAACAGGCCGCGCATCCGGCGCTGGGAGTAGGCGAACCCGACCGAGGAGGCAAGGCCCTGGCCCAGCGGCCCGGTGGTGATCTCCACACCGGCAGTGTGCTTGTACTCCGGGTGGCCCGGGGTCAGGGAATCCCAGGTGCGAAGTGCCTCAAGGTCCTTCAGTTCCAGGCCGTAGCCGGACAGGAACAGCTGGATGTAAAGGGTCAGCGACGTGTGGCCGGGAGACAGGATGAAACGGTCGCGTCCCAGCCAGTCCGGGTTGCGCGGGTCGTGGCGCATCAGCTTCTGGAAGAGAAGGTAGGCGGCGGGCGCCAGGCTCATGGCGGTGCCCGGGTGGCCGTTACCGACCTTCTCGACGGCATCCGCAGCCAGAACGCGGATGGTGTCCACCGCGCGCTGGTCCAAGCTGGTCCATGACAGTTCTTGCTCTTCCAAATGTGGCACGAAAACCGGGCCCCTCTCTGTGCTGATGGTGGGCGGTACGCGGGATCCGTTTCGGGGCACGCTATGGTGCCCGCTGCGGTGTGTACCAGCCGTTCACCATCGAAACGTTGATCTATCATTCAGCAGGGCTATGGGAACGCGTTATCCAACGCTTTTCTGCCGCTTGCTGATCTGGTGACAGCTTAGCTCGATTCCACTCTGCGGTCAGCGCAAATCTCACCTTTTGGACGCAATTTCCCCTTATGTGAATCGCCATTTCGTGAGGTTGAGTTAATCTGCTCGAATCACCCTGCGCGCAATCATCAGGGCCTAATCAGGGGGCATCTGTTACAAATGCGCACGGTATGATATTTGGAGGCCGACGCCGGTGGCCGAGCCCTTTAGGGGCGGCGGCAGACCCGGGGCGTTGCCGGGACCTCTTCTGATGACCATTGGCGGGCTGCCCGGCGAACGGCCGCAAGACACAGCTGCTATGCCAGACAGAACTGCCAACCAGAACGGGTGACTGCCACCGTGAGCACAACAGATACGCCGCTTAATGCTCCCCGCACAAGAGGGGGAGCCGGGGTCGCCCGTAAGGCCAAGGCGTATTTCGCCCTCACCAAGCCGCGTGTCATTGAGTTGCTGCTGGTCAGCACCCTGCCCACCATGATCTACGCCGAGCGCGGCTTCCCGCCGATCGGTCTGATCCTGGCCACGCTGGTCGGCGGCGCGTTTGCTGCCGGCAGTGCCGGTGCCTTCAACTGCTACCTTGACCGCGACATCGACAAGCTGATGCACCGGACCGAGAACCGTCCGCTGGTCACTGGCGAGGTGACCCCGCGCGAGGCGCTGGTGTTCTCCTGGCTGCTCGGGGCAGCCGCCATTGTCATTCTCTGGTTCGGCGCCAACCCGCTGGCGGCGTGGCTCGGGCTGGGCGCGATCTTCTTCTATGTGGTCATCTACACCATCATCCTCAAGCGCCGCACCGCACAGAACATTGTGTGGGGTGGAGCTGCGGGCTGCTTCCCGGTGCTGATCGCCTGGGCCGCCGTGACCAACACCGTCGAATGGCCGGCCGTCATCCTGTTTATGGTCATCTTCCTCTGGACGCCGCCGCACTACTGGCCGCTTTCCATGCGTTACGGCGAGGACTACCGCAACGCGAAGGTGCCCATGCTTGGGGCAATTGCCGGCGCCAAGGTGGTTTCCGTCCAGGTGGTCCTCTACGCCTGGGCCATGGTGGCCTGCTCGCTGCTGCTGGTCCCCGCCGGTGGCGCGGGCTGGGTCTACACGGCTACCGCAGTGTTGGCGGGTGCATGGTTCCTGTACGAGTCGCACTCCCTCTACAACCGGGCGCAGCGCGAGGACATCTCGGACAAGCGCGCAATGAAGGTCTTCCACGGCTCCATCAGTTACCTGACGCTGCTGTTCATCGCATTGGCCGTGGATCCGTTCGTCGGATCAGCGATCATCGGTTAACAGCACCCCCACCCAACGCTCTCTCACTAAATGTGGGTTTTTTACCGACCCTCTCTCACCACCGGTGAAGGAGGGTCGCTTCTTTGTCTCCAGGAGGTACGGGAAGATCCCACGAAACACCACAGGCAGTGAGAGAGGGTCTGCCCACTTCCTGCATTAAGTGAGAGAGGGTCTGCCGATTCCATGCATTAAGTGAGAGAGCGTCCTTAAATGCGGGGTGCCACGGTTCGTTCGCGAACCGTGGCACCCCGTCGGGGCAAAAAGCGGTGGAGGTTACGTGACCGGGCTCGAACGGGCGAGGTCGGCGGAGTTTGTTGCCGCGCTCATCAGCAGCGCCGCCCCCAGCATGTGGGCGCCCACCAGCAACGCGGGGATGCCGTTGTAGTACTGGGTGAAGCCGATGACGGCCTGCAGCAGGGTCACGGCAAGCAGCAACAGGATGGAGGTGCGGAACGGGCCCTGGATCCGGCGGACAATCACCAGCACCAGTGCGAACAGTGTGCCGGCCGTGATCACGTACGCCGGAACGGCATGGATGTGGGAGAACAGGTCCCAGTCGAGGCCGTTGCGGGGAGCGTCGGCGTCACCGGCGTGGGGGCCGGAGCCGGTCACCACTACGCCGAGTATTACGGCGAGGGCGGAAAAAAGCCCGACGGCGGCAGCCACCGGACGCAGGACGCCCGGCAACGCGGGGAGCTGGACCCTGGCGTGGCGGCCCGTCCTGCCGTAGGCCCGGTTGACGAGCAGCGTGGCAATCACCACAAGGGCCATGGAAACGAGGAAGTGCAGGCCCACCACCCACGGATTGAGGTTGGTCAGCACGGTGATGCCACCGATCACCGCCTGTGCCGGGATGCTGGCCAGCAGGCCCAGCGCCAGCAGGAAGAGGTCCCGGCGCTCCTTGCGAAGGTTCCACAAGTACACAAGCATGGCCAGCGCAACCGCCGCCAGGGCAAACGTCAGGAGCCGGTTGCCGAACTCAATGAAGCCGTGGATCCCCATTTCGGCCGTGTTGACCAAAGAGGTCTCGGTGCAGCGCGGCCAGGTGGGGCAGCCGAGGCCGGATGCAGTCAGCCGCACCGCGCCGCCGGTCACCACCAGCAGCGTCTGGCCAACCAGGGACGCCACCGCGAGGCGGCGGACACTGGCGTCCACGGTTCGGGGCATCCTCGCGATAAGGCGGCCGGCGATCTGGGGGAGGCGTGAAGCCATGCTCACGGATATCTCAATTCCACTTGAACCAACGGATGGCTGCTGCTCCGGCAAGAACCGTCCAGAGCAGCAGGATAAGCGCGGCGCCGCCGTTCAACGAGCCGTGCAGGAAAGCTTCGCGCATGGCCTCGCCGAGTGCGCCGGAGGGCAGGTAGTGGACCGCTCCCTGCGCCAGTGCGGGCAGCCGTTCCGCGGGAATGACTATCCCGCCCAGGGCGCCCAGCAGGATCCACAGCAGATTGGTGATGGCAAGGGTTGCCTCGGGCCGGACTGTGCCTGCCACCAGGAGCCCCAGTGCGGTGAACGCCACAGCGCCCAGGGCCAGCAGCGACAGCCCAGGGAGCCAGCCGGAGGCAGGCGGCTGCCAGCCCAACGGAAGCGCCACCAGCGTCACCACTGCCACCTGGAGGCAGAGCACCGCGAGGACCGCCAGCACCTTACCCGCGATGAGGCCTTCGCGGCCCAGGGGTGTGGTGGACAGGAACCGGAGAACACCGTACCGCCGGTCAAAGCCGGTGGCGATGCCCTGCCCGGTGAAGGCCGTGGACATGGCGCACAATGCCAGGATGCCGGGGACGGCCACATTGATGCGGCTGGCTCCGAAACCGTCCAGGAAGGGAGTGACGGTGAGCCCCACCAGCGCCAGAAGCGGCAGGACGACTGCAAGGATCAGCTGCTCGCCGTTCCGGAGCATCGTCAGTGATTCGTACTTACCCTGCAGCAGGATACGGCGCAGCAGCGTGGCTGGTGCTCCCTGGGCGGCGGTGGCTGCGGGAGCCGTCATCGGATGTCCTTTCCCGAGATGTCCAGGAAGACATCTTCCAGGCTTCGTGCCGCCAGGCTCATGGAACCGGGCATCACGCCGTGGGCTGCCCACCAGGCGGTCAACGACGCGAGATCGCGGGGTGTCAGTGCACCCGAGGCCACGTAGCTTCCGGCCCGTGTTTCAGAGACGGCGATGGCATCGGGCAGCACGCCGGTGAAATCCAGCCCCGGGGGAGCCTCGAACACCAGGGTGCGGACGTGGTCGGTGCCGGCCTCCACAGCCGGGTCCCGCTGCAGCAGCTGGGAAACTGTTCCCTCGGCGACGTTCCTGCCGGCGTCGATGATGTACACGTAGTCCGCCAGCCGCTGGGCGTCGTCCATCAGGTGTGTTGTCAGGATGATGCCCATCCCGGCCGCCCGCAGTTCCGAGATCAGCTCGAAGACCAGTTGCCGGGACTGGGGATCCAGGCCGGCGCTGGGCTCGTCCAGGAAAAGGACTTCCGGATTGCCGATAAGTGCTGCGGCGAGGGCCAGACGCTGCTTCTGCCCACCGGAGAGTCTGCGCACGCTGGTCCTGGCGAAAGTATCAATGCCGAGCCGTTCCACCAGTTCGTCAACTGAGCGGGGCCGCGCATACATTCCGGCGATGTGCCGCAGAAGCGGGATGGGACGGGCCGACGGCGGGAGGCCGCCGTCCTGAAGCATGACGCCTACGCGGGACCGCAGGTCAGCGCCCGAACGGCCCGGATCCTGGCCGAGCAGCGAGATGCTGCCGCCGCTGCGCTTCTGCAGGCCCTGGGCGCATTCGATGGTGGTGGTCTTTCCGGCTCCGTTGGCGCCCAGGAGGGCCGTGACCTGGCCGCGTTCGGCCATAAGGGATACGCCGTTGACCACCCGGAGCATTTTTCCGTCCAGGCTGGCCAGCGGACCAACATCCTTAATTAACCCGCTGATGGACAGAACCGGGGATTCGGGGGATCGCACCCCAGCATTCTACGCGATGTAGTACTGGCGGCCCCGCAGTGGACCCGGGCAGCAGGTCAGCCTGACCTTACTAGTACGGGGGAGTAAATTACGACATGATTGTGTTGTGTATTCCATGACCAATGCTGCCGCTGTGCCGTTTGCCGGGCACCGAGCGCCGCGTACCGCCGCTGACCGCGGCCACGTGGCCGCTGTGCCGGTGGCGGACTCGGACGAGCGTACACGGGACCGGGTCCTTGGTGCCGTGCTTGAGCACGGCCCCATCAGCGCGGCGGAACTCGGCGACATGCTCGGTTTCACACCCGCCGCGGTCCGGAGGCATCTTGATCATCTGGCCCGCAGCGGGGTTATTGAGGTCAAGCGCGTGGCCAAGGCCGGCGCCGGCGCGGGACGTCCCGCCCGCCGCTACGTCCTGAGCTCGCAGGGCCAGTCCACGCTTGGCAACGATTACCTCGACATCGCTACCCTCGCGCTCAAGCAGCTCCAGGCAGTGGCAGGCGACGACGCCGTCCGCGCGTTCGCCGTCGAACGTTTTGCCGATATGGAACGCCGGTATGCACCCGAGGTCGAACAGGCCGGACCGGACATTACCGCCAGGGCGCAGGCACTGTCCGCGGCGCTGAGCCGGGATGGCTTCGTGGCGTCGGCTGCCTCGATAGAGGCCAAAGCCCCGCTGCCGGCAGCACTCTCCAGCGTCCAGCTGTGCCAGGGGCATTGCCCCATCCAGCAGCTCGCCGCCCAGTTCCCTGTCTTCTGCGATGTGGAGACCGAAGTGTTCTCCAAGCTGGTAGGCGTTGACGTACGCCGCCTGTCCACGCTGGCTCGCGGTGGACACGTCTGCACCACCCATATACCCACAGGCCGGCTGGCTGCCGGGGGACCCCGCGTCCCGCAGGCAGCCCCCGCCAGCCTGGATGAAGTAACCAACCATCAGCAAGAAAGGCCGTGATGACGGACCAACTATCAGAGAAAGCGGTAGCCGAAGACACTGTGATCTCGGAGATTCTGGAAAAGAATCCTGAGCTCCACGGCATCGGCACGTACGAGTACGGCTGGTCCGACAAGAACGACGTCGGCGCCAACGCCCGCCGTGGGATCAATGACGAGGTCGTCCGTGACATTTCGGCCAAGAAGAACGAGCCGGAATGGATGCTCGACCTCCGGCTCAAGGGCCTGAAGTACTTCGACCGCAAGCCCATGCCCACCTGGGGTGCAGACCTCTCCGGCATCGACTTCGACAACATCAAGTACTTCGTGCGGTCCACGGAGAAGCAGGCCGCAACCTGGGAAGACCTACCCGAGGACATCCGGAACACCTACGAGAAGCTGGGCATCCCGGAAGCTGAGCGCAGCCGCCTCGTCTCCGGTGTCGCAGCCCAGTACGAGTCCGAGGTTGTGTACCACCAGATCCGTGAGGACCTGGAACAGCAGGGGGTCATCTTCCTGGACACCGACACCGCGCTGCGCGAACACCCGGAGATCTTCAAGGAGTACTTCGGCACCATCATTCCCGTGGGCGACAACAAGTTCGCGTCGCTGAACACGGCCGTCTGGTCCGGCGGTTCCTTCGTGTACGTCCCCAAGGGCGTCCACGTGGACATTCCGCTGCAGGCATACTTCCGCATCAACACGGAAAACATGGGCCAGTTCGAGCGCACCCTGATCATCGCCGACGAGGACTCCTACGTCCATTACATCGAAGGCTGCACTGCGCCGATCTACACCTCGGACTCGCTGCACTCCGCCGTGGTGGAAATCATCGTCAAGAAGGGCGCCCGCGTCCGCTACACCACCATCCAGAACTGGTCCACCAACGTGTACAACCTGGTGACCAAGCGTGCCATCTGCGAAGAAGGCGCCACCATGGAATGGGTTGACGGCAACATCGGCTCCAAGGTCACCATGAAGTACCCGGCCGTTTACCTGGTGGGCGAGCACGCCAAGGGCGAGACCCTGTCCATCGCCTTCGCCGGCGCCGGCCAGCACCAGGACACCGGCTCGAAGATGGTTCACATCGCTCCGAACACCAAGAGCTCCATCATTTCCAAGTCCGTGGCCCGCGGCGGTGGGCGTGCTGCCTACCGCGGCCTGGTCCAGGTCCGTGAAGGTGCCAAGCACTCAGCGAACACCGTCCGTTGTGATGCGCTGCTGGTGGATACCATCAGCCGTTCGGACACCTACCCGTACATCGACATCCGGGAGGATGACGTGGTGATGGGCCATGAAGCAACTGTTTCCCGGGTCAGCGAAGAGCAGCTCTTCTATCTGATGTCCCGCGGCATGCGCGAAGACGAGGCCATGGCGATGATCGTCCGTGGCTTCATCGAGCCCATCGCCCGCGAACTCCCGATGGAGTACGCACTTGAGCTGAACCGCCTGATTGAACTGCAGATGGAAGGGTCCGTCGGATAACGATGACTGAAATCACTACTGAAAAGGCCCGCATCGGCGCGCCCTCGGCCCAGCCGTTTATTAACGGTTTCACGGAAGAGGGCGAAAGCCTGTCTCCGATCAACGCGAACGCTTCCAAGGCTCCGCTGGCCGGCGAAGCGGTCAAGCGCCACTCGCACGGCGGCGGCGTCGGCATTCCGGACAGCTCACGCGCCGGCCGGCTGACCTCATACAACCTGGCGGACTTCAAGCCGCTCACCGGGCTTGAGGAGGACTGGCGCTTCACCCCGCTCAAGCGCCTGCGTGGCCTGCACAGCGAGGTCCTGGCGGGAGCGGCTCCCACCGTCACCGTCAGCGGCCCGGAGCAGGTCACGGTTGAGACCGTGGCACGCGGCGATAAGCGCATCGGTTCCGCCGGCATCCCGGAGGACCGCGTGTCCGCCAACGCCTGGGAGAACTTCAGCGAAGCCACCATCCTCACCATCCCGGCCGAGTTTGAAGCCGGCACCGAGGTCACCGTCGTGATCGAAGGCACCTCCACGGAGGCCGCCGCCCAGCACCTGGTGATCGTGGCGGAGAAGTTCTCCAAGGCCGTTGTGGTCCTGAACCACCAGGGCTCGGCCGTGGTGTCCGAAAACATCGAAATCGTTGTTGAAGACGGCGCCAACCTCACGGTTGTCTCGCTCCAGGAATGGAACGACGACGCCGTCCACGCCTCCTCCCAGCAGGCAAAGATCGGCCGCGACGCCAAGTTCAAGCACGTCGTGGTCAGCCTCGGCGGGGACCTGGTCCGCGTCACGCCGTCGACACGTTTCACCGCCCCCGGCGGCGAAGCGGAAATGTTCGGCCTGTACTTCGCCGACGCCGGCCAGCACCTAGAGCAGCGGCTCTTTGTTGACCACGCGGTGGCGAACTGCACCTCCAACGTGCTCTACAAGGGCGCGTTGCAGGGCCGCAACGCCCACGCTGTGTGGGTAGGCGACGTCCTGATCCGCAAGGAAGCCGAAGGCACCGACAGCTACGAGGCCAACCGCAACCTGCTGCTTACGGACGGCGCCCGCGCCGACTCCGTGCCGAACCTCGAGATCGAAACCGGCCTGATCAAGGGAGCCGGCCACGCCAGCGCCACCGGCCGGCTGGACGACGAGCACCTGTTCTACCTCATGGCCCGCGGCATCCCCGAGGATGTTGCCCGCCGCCTGGTGGTCCGTGGCTTCCTGCACGAGATCATCCAGCAGATCAAGGTACCGGCCCTCGAAGAGCGGCTCACCGAGGCTGTTGAGCGCGAACTCGCTGTGACGAACAACTAGACGGCGCGGAATACAGATGACTGACAAGCCAAAGGGCGAATTTGTCTGCAAGACGGATGAAATCCAGCTCAAGCAGGCTCTCCGGATCCTGATCGATGACTACCCCGTAGCTATCGTGAAGGACTCCATGGGAGATATCCACGCCATCGGGGACACCTGCTCGCACGCGGACATCTCACTGTCCGAGGGCGAAGTGGAAGGGTGCATGATCGAATGCTGGGGCCACGGCTCCCAGTTCGACCTTCGCAGCGGCGAGCCGCTCCAGCTGCCCGCCTACGATCCCGTCCCGGTGTTCGCCGTCGAGATCGTCGGCGACGAGGTCTACGTGGACTTCACGAACGTGCTCAACGGAGCGGAAGCCCCGAACTTCAGCTAGCAGCATCCCCGGCGCGAGCCGGACACCAAGCAACAGAACCAAACTTCCAGATACAGACCGCACCACCGCCGGAGGGCGCGGTGCAGAGGAGAACAAGACCTATGTCTACTCTTGAGATCAAGGACCTGCACGTCAGCATTGACACGGAGCAGGGTACCAAGGAGATCCTGAAGGGCGTCAGCCTGACCATCAAGACCGGTCAGACCCACGCGATCATGGGCCCCAACGGTTCGGGCAAGTCCACCCTGGCCTCCACCATTGCCGGGCACCCGCGCTACAAGGTCACCAGCGGAACCATCACGCTCGACGGTGAAGATGTCCTCGCGATGACCGTTGACCAGCGGGCCCGCGCCGGCGTCTTCCTGGCCATGCAGTACCCCGTGGAGGTCCCCGGTGTCAGCATGACCAACTTCCTGCGCACCGCCAAGACCGCCATCGACGGCGAAGCACCCAAGCTGCGTACCTGGACCAAGGACGTCAAGGCGGCCATGGCCCAGCTGCGCATCGACGCAGACTTCGCCGAGCGTAACGTCAACGAAGGCTTCTCCGGCGGCGAGAAGAAGCGGGTGGAGATCCTCCAGCTGGAACTCTTCAAGCCGAAGTTCGCCATCCTCGACGAGACGGACTCCGGGCTGGACGTTGACGCCCTGAAGGTTGTCTCCGAAGGCGTCAACCGTGCACACGAAGCGGGCAACATGGGCACGCTGCTCATCACGCACTACACCCGCATCCTGCGCTACATCAAGCCTGACTTCGTCCACGTCTTCGTAGACGGCCAGGTTGTCGAAGAGGGCGGCCCGGAACTGGCTGACCGCCTCGAAGACGAAGGCTACGACCGTTACGCCACGGGCGCCGGCGCAGCCACCATCGCTGCTGCCGCACAGGCCTAGATAGGACTTGCCATGACCGAAATCAATGCGGCCCGCACGGGCCTCGAAGATGTCGAAGAGGCACTCAAGGACGTCATCGACCCGGAACTCGGTGTGAACATCGTGGACCTCGGGCTGCTGTACGGCCTGAAGTACTCCGACGACGACGGCGCGCTGCTGATCGACATGACGCTCACCACGGCCGCCTGCCCGCTCACCGATGTCATCGAAGAGCAGGTAGGCAAGTCCCTTGACGGCGTCGTTGACGACTGGCGCCTGAACTGGGTGTGGATGCCGCCTTGGGGTCCGGAGCGGATCACCGATGACGGCAAGGACCAGATGCGGGCCCTCGGCTTCAACATCTGAGTTTTCACCGCTTAAAGTACGACGACGGCCGGTCACCTCCCCAGCGGAGGTAGCCGGCCGTCGTCGTCCTCGATGGAATCAGAGAGTGGGCGCCGAGAACGTGTCGCACTGGTTGATGTCGCCGGTCTGGTAGCCGGTGTAGAACCATTTCTGCCGCTGTTCGCTGGACCCGTGCGTCCAGGCCTCGGGCGAGACCCGTCCGGTGGCCGCTTCCTGGATCCGGTCATCGCCCACCGCTGACGCTGCGGACAGGGCATCGTTCAGGTCCTGCTGGGTGATCGGTTCCAGGAACGGCTGGCCGTCGGGTCCGGGCTGGGTTGAGGCGTGCTTTACCCAGAGGCCGGCATAGCAGTCGGCCTGGAGTTCCACGCGGACGGCGCCCGACTCGGGCCCCTGCGGGTCCTGCTGCGCGCGGTCGATGTACCCCAGCACGTTCTGGATGTGGTGGCCGAATTCGTGTGCCACCACGTACTCCTGCGCCAGGGGACCTCCCGAGGATCCGAAGCGGTCCACGAGATCCTGGAAGAACCCGGGATCGAAGTAGGCGGTGCTGTCAGCCGGGCAGTAGAAGGGGCCAACCGCGCTGGAAGCCGTCCCGCACGCGCTGTTGACGGCCTGGTCGAAGATCACCGTCTCCGGCTGCGGGTACTGCACGTTGTATTGCTGGAGATACGCCGGCCAGAACGCGTTCAGGCTGTTCACCGTGCCGGTGATCCGGCAGTCCAGCCGCGCGTCGGCGTCGGCCCCCGTGGTGCAGGCCGGGGCCGTGCCCTGGTTCTGATCAGCCGTGCCCGCCCCGCCGGTCAGGCCTTCGAGCAAGGCGGGGTTGACGCCGAGGAGCACAGCTATCAGCAGGACGATTCCGCCACCGATGCCGCCGCCGACCTTGGCCCCACGGCCCATGCCACGCCGATCCTGGACCTGGGAAGGGTCCAGCTGCACGTTGTCATTGAAGCTCATGAAGTCACAATAGCCCTTAGCGGCACCACCGAAGCGGAGTCCGGCCGGTAAAGTTGGGACGATGCCTTTTCTCGATAGAATCCAGCGCTGGGCCGAAGAACGCCCCCATGACACCGCCGTCGTGGTGGCGGGCCGGCGCCTGCGCTGGGCTGAGCTCAGGGACGCCGCCGCAGCCGCCCTTCCCGAGACAGCAGCCGTCACCGTCCTTGCCGAGGCCAACTCCGTGGACTTCGCCGCAAGGTTCGCCGCAGCCGTTGCCGGCCGGCGGCAATGCGCCGTCCTGGACCCGACCTGGCCGGAGTCCCTGCACCAGGAGATCGTTCAACGGCTGGCAGAGTCGGCCAAGCCCGGCACGGTTTCCGCAGCGGATGCCTTGGCGGACGGGCCGCCGGACTCGACGTTCCTGATCGGACTCACCTCCGGCACCACGTCAGTGCCCAAGGCGTTTACCCGGTCCAGGCAGTCCTGGCGGCAGTCCTTTGACGCGTCCGTTGCGTTCTTCGGCCTCGCCCAGGACGACGTCACGCTCGCGCCCGGGCCCTTGGCCGCCAGCCTTAACCTTTATGCCCTGGCTGAGTGCCTCTACGCCGGCTCGGAATTCCAGACGCTGGAGATTTTCGACGTCGGTGATGTCCATGCCGCAATTACGCACGACGGCGTGACCCGGCTCATCCTCGTGCCCACCATGCTGCGGCTGCTCAGTGAGCGCGGCCTGACCGGCGGCGTGGATGCCTCCGGCATCCGTACCATCATCTGCGCCGGCTCGAAGCTGGACGCACGCACCCTCGAAGCGGCACGGCGCTGGGCGCCGAACGCCACTATCTTCGAGTACTACGGCGCGTCCGAACTGAGCTTTGTCTCCGGTGTGGGGCTGGCAGCAGGGGACCTGCTGGACGCCGGCGGCACAGGCATCGGACACCCGTTCCCGGGCGTGGACGTCAGAATCCTGGACGATGAGGGTTCCGAACTGCAGGACGGCGAAGCCGGCAATATCTGTGTCCGCAGCGGCATGGTCAGCAACGGCTACCTGTGGGGTGACGACGGCCAGGCGCTGCGCTCCTTCAACGGCTGGTTCACGGTGGGGGACCAGGGCTACCTGGCCGACGGCGAACTGCACATCCTGGGCCGGCGCGCCGACATGATCCTGACCTCGGGAACGAACGTCTATCCGCACGAAGTGGAACTCGCCCTGGCGGCCGTGCCGGGGGTGGCTGCTGCGGTGGCCGCCGGAATACCCGATGATCTCCGCGGCCAGCGGGTGGTCGCCGGCGTGGTTCCGTCCCATGGCGGAGTCACGGCCACGCAGCTGAAGGCCGGACTCGAAAACATCCTGCCGCGGGACAAGCGGCCCCACCAGTACTTCGCGCTCTCCGAACTTCCCATCACGGACCGTGGTAAGGTCAGCCGGAACATCCTGCTCGACTGGATCGGCTCCCAGGACCCCAGGGCGCGGCACCTTGACCGCTGACCTGCTGCCGGCGGACCGGCAGCCCGTGATCATCGCGGCGCGGCGTACCGCGGTCCGGCGCGCCAACGGTGTGCTGAAGGAACTGCGTGCGCACCAGCTTCTCGCACCGGTCCTGGTCAACCTGCTGGCAGACACCCGCGTGCCGGCCGAAGAAGTCACGGATGTGGTGATCGGCAACGCCGTGGGCGGCGGCGGCAACGTGGCCCGCCTTGCCCTGCTTGAGGCGGGCCTGCCGGTCGGTGTGCCGGGACTGACCGTTGACCGCCAGTGCGGGTCAGGCCTGGATGCCATCGTTCTGGCCGCCCGGCTGGTTGCCGCCGGCGGCAACCCCGTCTATCTCGCCGGGGGAGTGGAGAGCATCAGCACGGCTCCGCTGCGGGCCCACCGGAACGACGACGGCGAGCCTGACTTTTTTGCCCGGGCCCAGTTTGTGCCGCACAGCTTCGGCGACCCGGATATGGGGGTCGCCGCCGAGAACGTGGCTGCCCGGTTCGCGGTCAGCCGGGAGCGGCAGGATGCCTCCGCGCTGCGCAGCCACCAGCGGGCGCTGGCCGCCGCCAAAGCAGGCTATTTCGCCGCCGAGATCACCACCCTGGAGACGTCCGCTGGACCCATCAGTGCCGACGACGGCCCCCGCCCCGGCCTGAACGCTGCCGTCCTGGAGCGGTTCCCGGCCGCCTTTGTGCAAGGGGGGACCGTCACCGCCGGGAACTCATGCTTCGACGCGGACGCCGCTTCCGCCGTCGTCATCACTTCATTGCAGCGGGCACGGGAACTGGGAGCCACAGACGGGCTCCTGGTGCTGGCCACGGACACCGCCGGCGTGGACCCCGAACTGCTGGGGATCGGCGCAGCGGTTGCCGCGGAGCGGCTCCTGCAGGCGAGGGGGCTGTCCGCGGCCAGCGTGGACCTGGTGGAGTTCAACGAAGCCTTCGCGGCCCAGACCCTCGCCTGTCTGGACCAGTTGGGCATTGATCCGGAGCGGGTCAACCTCGACGGCGGGGCGCTGTCATTGGGCCACGCCTACGGGGCGTCCGGGGCGGTGCTGGTGACCCGGCTTCTCGCCCAGGCCCGCCGTACCGCGAATCACGGCACGCTGGCGCTGGCCCTGATCAGTATTGCCGGCGGCATGGGCACGGCGGCGCTGCTGCGGTACGAGTTGCTGGCCGGCGCCCACCAGGTCCCCTAAGCAGCACAGGAAGGACCAAAAGCCCGTCAGTCTTCCGCGTCGCCCAGCCCGCGGGCAGCCAGCGCTTCGCCGGTCTGGCGGGCGAAGGCCACGGTGGTGATGAAGACGGGCAGCACGAGGGCCCGCGGGTTGCGCTCAAGCCCGCGGGCCCGGGCGGAGTCCCTGACGTCTGCAAAGGCGCCGGAGATATACGGGATGCTGCGGAGCATGATGGCGATGGTCAGCGCAAAACGCTCAGGGTCCGCGCCAAGGCGGCGGAACGGCGTGGCCAGCGATACCACGCCGTCCAGGATCCGCTGCATGGGCGTGGTAGCCATCAGCAGGGACGCCGCCACCACGCAGACCAGGATGTTCAGGACAATCCGGGCAGCCGTGGGCGCACCCAGCTGCCACCACTGGAACAGACCGATGACCACCAGTACCAGCCCAACAGGACGGACAGCACTTACGAGCCGCCCGGTTCCGGCGCCGGTCAGGAGAAACAGCACGCCGAGGGCGGCCAGCACCACGGCGGAGACCAGCCAGTCGACCACCAGGAAGGACACCAGGCCGCAGCCCACCACCAGCAGGAATTTCAGTACTAGCGGCGTCCGGTGGATGATCGAATTCCCCGGGACGTAGTTGGCCAGCAGGAAGCCGTGCCCTCTCATGGCGCGGCCAGGCCGTTGGTGACCAGCGCCCGGTACGTGTCGACGGCTGCCGCCGCGCCGCCGTCGAACATCACGCGTCCCGACTCCACCACGAGTACGCGGTCCATTTCCAGGGCGAGGTCGAGGTCGTGCGTGGACATCACGATCTGCTGGTCGAGGCCCGCCAGGGTGCGGCGCAGTAGTTCACGGTTCCGGAGGTCCAGGAGCGTGGACGGTTCGTCCAGCACCAGGACAGAGGGATTCACGGCCAGCACAGCGGCGAGGGCCATCAGCTGGCGTTCACCGCCGGAGAGCTCGTAGATGCTTTGGTCCGCGAGCGGCAGCAGGCCGAGGCGCTCCAGGGCCGCTTCAGCCAGCCTGCGCCGGTCCGCCCCGTTGCGGACCGGGCGGCGCAGCGAAAGCTCCACGTCCTCGCGCCCTGTGGGCATCACCAGCTGCGACAAGGGATCCGTGAAGACGAACCCCACCTGCCTGCGGACAGCCCGCACGGCCCGGACAGTATCAGCGCCCTCCACCGACACCGTGCCGGAACTTGGCTGGACCAAGCCGTTTATCAGCCGCAGCAGCGTGGACTTGCCGGACCCGTTGGCCCCGATCACGCCGATGCGCTGTTCGGTCAGCTCAAGCGTGACGTCCTGGAGCAGGGTCTTCGGTTCCGGGCGGTTGTCAACGGCAACGGCCACTGCGGCCTGCCGGAAAGAAATGGTTGCCATGGCAGGACTAGTTGTTGATCCGCTTCACCCGGCGGACCAGGACGTCGGGAAATGCCCGGTGCAGAGCCACGGCGATCACCGCGGCGAGGATGTTCTTAATCACGTCACCGGGGTAGAAGACCAGGTCTGCGAGGAAGGCGTCACCCAGTGACGCTTTGGTGTTCAGGGCGATCCCGGCCACTCCGAGTGTGTGCACGACGGCGATGCTGGTGACCATCGCCGACGCGAAGAACCACAGCGCCCGGGCACGTGTTGTCCGCCGGATCACCACGGTGGCGAGCCAGCCCACAACGGCTGCTGCGATGGGGAAAGCAATGATGTAGCCGGCCGACGGCCCAGCCAGGATGCCCAGGCCGCTGCGGCCCTGGCTGAAGATCGGCAGGCCGGCCAGGCCCAGGAGGGTGTACAGGCCGACGGCGGCGAAACCCCGGCCCGGGCCCAGCATCAGTCCGGTGAGCATCACCGCAAGGGTCTGGAAAGTGATGGGGATGCCGAACACGTTCGCCGCGATGCCTGGCACCATGGCAGAGCCGGCAACGAGAGCGGCGAAGACGGCGATCAGGCCCAGGTCGGTGGCGTTCCAGCGGCTCCGGAAGCGGGAAGCGGTGCCGGTGCCGGCGGTGTCAGTCTGGCTCATGGGGTGTTCCTGTCGTGGTTGTACAAGCGAAGCATGGGGGTGATCCTGACGTTACCGGCCGCCGTCGGGCGCCATTTTGTAGGGGACCTACTAAGCGGGAAGCCCGGGACTGACGGCACGGTACAAAACGCTGAGTCAACGCACGACGGCGGTGCTGCGGTTATGGGGTCAAGCTGGGGCCGGTAGACTTGGAAAGGCCGTTCTGTCGGCCATTCTGCCGGCTGCTTCCAGACATCACCCGTTGAGCTGCGGCGTTTCCCTGTTGTGAAAGGCCTTACCTGCTGTGATTACTGTCCAGGATCTTGAACTGCGCGCCGGCGCCCGGCTCCTCATGGACCAGGTGAGCTTCCGCATCGACAAGGGCGACAAGATCGGCCTCGTCGGCCGTAACGGTGCAGGCAAGACCACCCTCACGCGGGTGCTCGCGGGCGAAGGCCAGCCCGCCGGCGGCAAGGTTACCCGCAGCGGCGAGATCGGCTACCTGCCGCAGGATCCCCGGACCCCGGACATGGAACAGCTGGCCCGCGACCGAATCCTCTCCGCCCGCGGTTTGGACATCGCCGTCAACAAGCTCAAGCAGACCCATGAGGACATGGCCAGCGAGGACACCGAGATCCAGCGCAAGGCGATGAACCGCTATGACCGGCTGGAATCCGAGTTCCTGGCCGCCGGCGGATACGCGGCCGAGGCCGAGGCCGCCGCGATCTGCTCCAACCTGGCCCTCCCGGACCGGCTGCTGAACCAGCCGCTCAAGACCCTGTCCGGCGGCCAGCGCCGTCGTGTGGAACTCGCCCGGATCCTGTACTCGGACGCCGAAACGATGCTCCTCGATGAGCCCACCAACCACCTCGACGCGGATTCCATCACCTGGCTCCGCGAGTTCCTGAAGAACCACCAGGGCGGCCTGATAGTGATCAGCCACGACACCGAGCTGCTCGAAGCCACCGTCAACAAAGTGTTCCTGCTGGATCCCAACCGCGCCAAGGTCGACTTCTACAATATGAACTGGAAGCGCTACCTGCTCCAGCGCGAAACGGACGAGCGCGCCCGCAAGCGTGAGCGCGCCAACGCGGAGAAGAAGGCCCAGGTCCTCATCGACCAGGCCAACAAAATGCGTGCCAAGGCCACCAAGGCCGTGGCAGCGCAGAACATGGCCAAGCGTGCCGAACGTCTTCTGGGCGGCCTCGAAGCCGTGCGCGCGACCGACCGCGTGGCAGCCCTGCGCTTCCCGGATCCGTCACCCTGCGGCAAGACCCCCCTAACCGCGGACGGACTCAGCAAGTCCTACGGCTCGCTGGAGATCTTCACCGACGTGGACCTGGCCATCGACCGCGGCTCCAAGGTGGTCATCCTGGGCCTCAACGGCGCCGGCAAGACCACGCTCCTGCGGATGCTTGCCGGCGTCGACAAGCCGGACACCGGCGAGGTCGTTGCGGGCCACGGCCTGAAGGTGGGCTACTACGCCCAGGAGCACGAGACGCTCGACGTGGACCGCACCGTCCTGCAGAACATGCGCTCCTCCGCCCCGGACATGAACGACGCGGAGGTCCGCAACATCCTGGGCTCGTTCCTGTTCTCCGGAGACGACGTCGACAAGCCTGCCGGTGTGCTCTCCGGCGGCGAGAAGACCCGGCTGGCCCTGGCCACCATCGTGGCCTCAAGCGCGAACGTGCTGCTCCTTGACGAGCCCACTAACAACCTCGACCCGGCCAGCCGCGCCGAAATCCTCGGGGCCCTGAGCAACTACACCGGCGCCGTCGTCCTCGTAAGCCACGATGAAGGTGCCGTCGAAGCGCTGAACCCCGAGCGCGTCGTGCTGCTGCCCGACGGCATCGAGGACCACTGGAACGAAGACTACCTGGACCTGATTACGCTGGCTTAGTCCCAACTGCAATGCTTGCGTTCGCTGCGCGACGCGGGTGATTTCCCGCGTGCTGGCTCGTTCCTCGCCTCTGACGCACGCTACATAAATCACCCACGCCGCTCCGCTTGCGGTCGGGTCACCTTTGGGTGAATCAACGGACTGCCATTTCCTCTGCGTGTGTGATCCGCAGCAGGTCTTCGTAGGTGATGCTGAACATTGAGTTGTGGTCTCCTGCTCCGGCCCAGAGGAGCTGGTGGGCTTTGAGGGAGTTGTCCAGGAGTGTCCTGATCTTTTCGGGGTGGCCTATCGGGGCTACTCCGCCTACTTCCTGGCCTGTGTGGTGCAAGACGAAGGTGGCGGTGGCCCGGCGGATCTTTCCTGTTCCCAGCTGCGCCGCCACGAGCGCCGTGTCTACCTTGGCGGCACCGCTGGCCAGGATCAGGAGCGGGGCGCCGTCGACATCGAAGATCAGGCTGTTGGTAATGGCCGCAACGTCACAGCCGAGCGCCTCAGCCGCGGCAGCCGCCGTCGGGACCTTGGTGTCAAAGATCCGCACCGTGTCCTGGGCACCGGCCGAGGTCAGGGCGCTTTTCACATTCGCCACGGGGGCGGCAACTTCCACACTGCGCATGCGTCAGTAACCCTGCGCGTCCAGGAGGGCGTCTTCCTCTTCTTCGGCGGTCGCCTTCTTGCGCTTGCGGGCAACGGGCGGACGACGGCGGGCGGCGGCAGCCGCGGAGTGGACGGTACTGCCCGAATCCGTCAAGCCTTCTTCGCCCTCTGCGGCGTCCTCGGCGTCGATCGCGGCGTTCCTGGCCTGCTGCCGTGCGGCGTACCCGAAGCCCACGAACATCAGTACCCCGAAGGCGAACCACTGCAAGGAGTAGGAGAGGTGCGTGCCTTCTTCGGTGGCCGGTTTCGGGAACGGGAACGGCATGTCAGCGGGGGCGGGAGATTCAGACGCCAGCTGTCCGTAGGCGCCTGTGAGTACGGGATATCCCAGTTGGTCCGCGTAGGTGGGGAGATCGATGGAAGCAAGCTGGCCGTCGGGGGCGCCTCGGTCCAGTTGCGGTTCCCCGTGCTTGAGGCGGACGACGGCGGTCACGGGCCCAGCGGGAGGCGCCGGGATGGAGTCGGGACTGCCCGGGTTCTTGTTGCCGATGGGCAGCCAGCCGCGGTCGACCACCACGGTTTCACCGGTCTCCAGCTTGAACGGCACAACCACCTCATACCCGGGCTGTCCGTTCAGCGGACGGTTGCGGACAATCCGCTGGCCGTTGGGATCGTAGGTGCCTTTGAGTTCCACCTGGGTCCATTCCTTCGACGGGTCAAGCGCGGAGAACTCGTCCCTTGCCTGGTCGAAGGCGATGGGTGTGGCGGAATAGTTGGTGACCACGCGGTTGATCTCTGCGAGGGTCTCTGCGCGGCGGTCCATCTGCCAGCGGCCGAGGAAGACGCAGGCAGCGGCAAAGATGGCGGCCAGCAGGAGGTATCCCAGCCACTTGCTGGAAAAGAGGAAGCGGTACATTCAGCCGTCCTGCCCCACCGGCGCCTGGCCGGCTTCCTGCCCCGAAACCAGGATCAGGGTTTCCTTCCAGAGCCCGCGCGTCTGGAGGTAGTCTTCCAGCCAGTCACGGTGGTCGTCGCAGGAAAGCCAGGTTTTGCGGCGTTCCGGCGTATGGATCTTGGGGTTGTTCCAGAGCAGTTGCCAGGAAGCTTCCGCGCGGCAGGCCTTGCGGGAGCACATGGCAGCCATGGCCGGCGGGGGACCAGCGGTCCCTGCGGCCAGGTCGAATATGTTCATGAGGCGCGCCGTTCCTGTCCTTGCGTGGGTTCGTCGTCGTCATCAATGAGCTCGCCCGGGATGACCGCGGGCGAGGAGCCGTCCTGTTCCGGCGGCCACGACGGGCTTTCGAGTTCGGCCAGCGGCGCTGAGTCGAGCAGCAAGTCGCTGTGGACTTCCGCCTTGTCGCTGCCGTTGGCGATCACCACCGCGATCCAGGGGAGGAAGACCGCACCCGCGACCATAAGGAACTTGAACCAGCCGTCCACCACAAATATGAGGATGAGGCAGACCATGCGGATTCCCATGGCGACCGCGTACTTGATCATGCGCTGGCGCATGTCCTCTGAATGGGCAGCCGCCGCGTCCGTGATGCTGTGGACCCCGGAGTCCCCGGAGAACCGTTCGGGATCTCCGGACACGGATTGTCCAGCATGGTTTTCAAGGGTCACGGCTGATTGATCACGCTCCAAAGGCTTGCCTCAATTCTCTCACCATCGGCAGTGGTGCCCAAACGCGGGCTAAGATCGGAGGCAGCAAAAATCACACCCCCGTCCTATCGCGGCTGCACGTGCCGCAGAATCCCGGAGCGTTTAATGTCTGAAGCAGCTACAACGGCCCGCAGCGTCCTGATCACCGGTGGAAACCGCGGCATCGGCCTGGCCATCGCGCAGGCTTTTGTGGCCAACGGCGACAAGGTGGCGGTGACCTACCGGAGCGCGTCGGAGCTGCCGGCCGGGATTCTGGGTGTGAAGGCCGATGTGACTGACGAGGCTTCTGTGGATGCCGCCTTCGCCGAGGTGGAAGCTGCCCACGGTCCCGTCGAGGTCCTGGTGGCAAACGCGGGGATCACCAAGGACACGCTCCTGATGCGCATGAGTGAAGATGACTTCACGTCCGTGATCGACACCAACCTCACCGGCGCATTCCGCGTCATCAAGCGCGCCTCGAAGGGCATGATCCGGATGCGCAAGGGCCGCGTGGTCCTCATTTCCTCGGTCTCCGGCCTCTACGGCGCGCCTGGCCAGATCAACTACTCCGCCTCCAAGGCCGGCCTGGTGGGGATCGCCCGGTCCCTGACCCGCGAGCTGGGTTCACGCGGGATCACAGCAAACGTTGTGGCCCCCGGATTCATCAACACGGATATGACGGCGGAACTGCCCGAAGCCACCCAGAAGGGCTACCTGTCCAGCATTCCTGCCGGCCGGTTTGCCGAGGCAACGGAGGTGGCCAACGTCGTCCGTTGGATTTCCAGCGACGAGGCGGCCTACATTTCCGGCGCCGTCATCCCCGTTGACGGCGGACTCGGCATGGGCCACTGAAACTAGCGTGACAGGGCTTCTTTGTGGGGGTCACACAAGCGAATGTGGTGCAGGCGCTGGCATGATGGACTTCAGACCTCAAGCGATTTAGACGTTTCAAACAAAGGAGCCCATATGGGACTGCTGGACAACAAAACTGCCATTGTGACCGGATCCTCACGGGGAATCGGCGCCGAAGTGGCCAAGAACCTCGCTGCCGAGGGCGCTGCCGTCGTAGTTAATTACCGCCAGAAGGCGCCGCGCGCCAACAAGGTGGTCGCAGGAATTGAAGCTGCCGGCGGCCGCGCCACCGCCGTGGGCGCGGACCTGACCACCCAGGAAGGCGTGCAGGCCCTGGCCAGCGCGGCCATGGAGAACTTCGGTTCGCTGGACGTCCTGGTGCTCAACGCTTCCGGCGGCATGGAGTCCGGCATGGAAGACGACTACGCCCTGAAGCTGAACCGCGATGCGCAGGTCAACATGCTCAACGCCGCCGTGCCCCTGATGAAGGAGGGCTCTCGCGTGGTCTTCGTGACCAGCCACCAGGCCCACTTCATCAACTCAGTTCCCACCATGCCCGAATACGAGCCCGTGGCCCGCAGCAAGCGTGCCGGCGAGGACGCCCTGCGTGAGCTCCTGCCGAACCTGGCGGAAAAGGGCATCTCGCTGGTGGTTGTGTCCGGCGACATGATCGAAGGCACTGTCACGGCGACGCTGCTGGACCGGTCGAACCCGGGCGCCATCGAAGCCCGGCGCGCCGAGGCCGGCAAGCTCTACTCCGTGGAGGAGTTCGCTGAAGTTGTCGCCAGCATGGCTACGGCAGACGTCGAATCCGGCCACACGGAGTACGCCGGCGGTTCCGACTACTTCGGCAAGGGCGCCAACTAAGCTTCACCAACGCGAGAAGGCACGTCGCAGCATTGTTCCTTGAGAACATTGCCGCGACGTGCCTTCTGGGCGTATCGGCGGAGGTTGCTTCAGACGCCGGCGATGTGCCGCACGGCATCGAGGTACGGCATGTTGATCGCAGAGTCCGCAACTGCCCGGACTGCAGGTTTGGCATTGAACGCCACTCCCATCCCGGCGGCCCCGAGCATGTCCAGGTCGTTGGCGCCGTCGCCCACGGCAATGGTGTGTTCCATCGCGATTCCTTCTGCGGCCGCCCACACACGCAGGTACTTTTCCTTCGCCGCACGGTCGATGACGGCACCGAGCACCTTGCCGGTCAGGGCGCCGTCCACAATCTCAAGTTCGTTCGCCAGCCAGTAGTCCAGGCCCAGATCCTCAGCGATGGGACCCAGGATCTGGTTGAACCCCCCGGACACCACGGCCACCACGTGGCCTGCAGCCTTGAACGCCGCAACCAGCTCAGCGGCACCTTCGCTCAGCTTCACTTCCGCCCGGACGGAATCGACGACGGCGGCCGGCAGCCCTGCGAGCACGGCCACCCGCGCGTGGAGGCTCTGCGCGAAGTCCAGTTCACCGCGCATCGCCGCTTCGGTGACTGCCGCCACCTCCTCCCGCTTGCCCGCATAGGCTGCCAGGAGCTCGATGACTTCCTGCTGGATCAGCGTCGAATCAACGTCCATGATCAACAGCTTCCGCGGAGCCGCACGAAGGCCAGCGGGAACGATGGCGGTGTCCAGGCCATCCTGCGCCGCCTCGGCCACCGCCCGGCGGAGGGCCGAAATGCCGGCGTCCGTGCCATCCGCGACGGCGACCTCGGCAGTGTGGACCTCAAACCGGCTGTCCCCGCCCCTTGATTCGGATTGGAGCGTGGCGCCACTGCCCGTCAGGGCGGAGCGCAGCTTGTCGAGCCCGGAGGCAGTCAGTTTTGGGCCATAGCTGACCGCAGTCACGTTCGAAGTCATGGCTGCAATCTTAGCCAGCGGGGGAGAGCCGCCCGAATTGATTGCGCCACGTTGATGGCGAACCCGTGGGCCGGCCAGCAGACGGGCCGTGGCCGTGACTGTGACAAGCGTCGCTGTCCACGTTTCAGTTATCAGTCCGTCCCTGTTTTGTCCTAGTGTCTACTCCTATGAGTGATGTTCTTGAATTGGCCGCCGTCAGCGTTGTCCGTGGGTCTAAGACGCTCCTGAACAAGGTGGACTGGCAGGTCAAGGAGGGCGAGCGCTGGGTCATCCTGGGACCCAACGGCGCAGGCAAGACCACTCTCCTTCAGATTGCTGCAGCCCGTCTTCACCCCACCAGCGGCATAGCCGGCGTCCTGGAGGAAATCCTCGGCTCCGTGGACGTGTTTGAACTCCGGCCCCGCATCGGCCTGTCCTCCGCCGCACTGGCCAACCAGATTCCCGGGCACGAAACGGTCCTCAATGTTGTTGTCACCGCGGCGTACGGCGTGACGGGGCGGTGGCGTGAGGGCTATGAGAGGGCTGACGAACGCCGGGCTTTCAGGCTGCTGAATGATTGGGGCATGGGGCCGTTCCTGAACAGGGCTTTCGCGTCCCTGTCCGAGGGTGAGCGCAAGCGCGTCCAGATTGCCCGTGCCCTGATGACTGACCCGGAACTCCTCCTGCTCGACGAACCTGCCGCCGGCCTGGACCTGGGTGGGCGCGAGGACCTGGTGCACCGCCTCACCGAACTGGCCCGTGATGACGCCGCTCCGGCCATTGTCCTGGTCACCCACCACCTCGAAGAAGTGCCGCCTGGCTTCACCCACGCGATGTTGCTCCGTGAATCCAACGTGGTGGCGGCAGGACCCCTCGAGGGTGTGCTCACGGCGGAGCACCTCAGCAAGACCTTCGACGTGGAACTCGACGTCACCGTCAACGCCGGCCGCTACACCGCCACCGCCCGCCGCTAGGCCGCGGGCGCCGCCAACCGTGGATCTTCTCAGCAGCGTCTTTGTGTTTTTTGCCGGCCTGTGGGCCGGCACCATCAACGCCGTTGTAGGCTCCGGCACACTGGTCACCTTCCCGGTCCTGATCGCCCTCGGCGTCACTCCGGTGGTCGCTTCCATGAGCAACGCGATGGGCCTTGTGGCCGGCACCGCAGCGGGCGCGTGGGGCTACCGCCGCGAACTCAAGGGCCGCGGCCTGCAGCTGCTGAAGCTCCTGCCGGCGTCGCTGCTGGGCGGCATCACCGGAGCCTGGCTGCTGCTGCACCTGCCGGAGAAGGTCTTCCACTACGTCGCGCCGGTCCTCCTGGTCCTGGCCCTGCTGATGGTGGTGTTCCAGCCGCGGCTGCAGGCCTGGGTCCGCAACCGCGAGGAAAACCCCGAGCACGCCATCAAGGACAAACGCCATGGCGTCCTCCTGATTGTGCTGGTGTACCTGGCCGGCGTCTACGGCGGCTACTTCGTGGCCGCCCAAGGCATCCTCCTGGTGGGTATCCTGGGCGTGTTCCTCACCGGCACCATCCAGAACGCCAATGCCATGAAAAACATCCTGGTCCTCGGCGTGAACCTCGTGGCCGCAGTGTCCTACCTGCTCTTCGCGTTTGACCGGATCAACTGGCTGGTGGTGCTCCTGATCGCCGTGAGCTCCACGATCGGGGGCCTCCTGGGCTCCAAGGTGGGACGGCGGCTGTCCCCGGCTGTGCTGCGGACTATCATCTTTGCGCTCGGCCTGATGGCGCTGGGCTTTATGATCGCCAACCTGATGAAATAATCAGCCCGTGACAATCCACTACCTCGAATCGGCCGGGGATCCCCGCGTCTCCGACTACACGCAGCTGACGGACGTTCACCTGCGGAAGCTCCGTGAACCGGCTGAAGGAATGTACATCGCCGAATCCTCACGGGTCCTGCGCCGGGCGTTGGCGGCCGGCCACCGGCCAAGGTCGTTCTTCCTGGCGGAGAAATGGCTGGCTGACCTGCAGGATGTCCTCAGTGCCCATCCGGACGTTCCCGCGTTTATTGGCAGCGCGGCCCTGCTCGAAGAGATCACCGGGTTCCACCTCCACCGCGGCGCCATGGCGGCCATGCAACGGCCGGAACCGGTGCCCCTCCACGAGCTGCTGGCTGGCGCGCGCCGGGTCGCTGTCCTGGAGGACATCGTGGACCACACCAACGTGGGTGCCATCTTCCGGTCGGCCGCGGCCCTGGACATCGATGCCGTCCTGATTTCGCCGCGCTGTGGCGATCC
The DNA here is from genome assembly GCF_054057635.1 of Arthrobacter sp. UYNi723. Classification (NCBI taxonomy): domain Bacteria; kingdom Bacillati; phylum Actinomycetota; class Actinomycetes; order Micrococcales; family Micrococcaceae; genus Arthrobacter; species Arthrobacter sp. UYNi723. The sequence goes on along the minus strand of NZ_JBSRZM010000015.1, from coordinate 77,215 downwards.
GCTCTACCGCCGCAGTGTCCGGGTCAGCATGGGAACGGTCTTCCAGGTGCCCTGGGCGCGGCTGGAGTCCTGGCCGCAGGACCTGTTGCTGCTCAAGGAAGCCGGCTTCACGGTGGCCGCGCTTGAACTCACCGGGGACGCCGTGGACGTGGACTCGCTTGCCGCGCGCAATCCTGACCGGCTGGCCCTGGTGCTCGGCACCGAAGGCGCCGGCATGAGCGCCGAGACGCTCGCCGCCGTCGACCTCGCCGTGAAGATCCCCATGCGCGCCGGCGTGGACTCCCTCAACGTGGCCGCCGCCTCCGCCGTGGCGTTCTGGGAACTCCGGCCCCGCGGTTCGCAGGGTCCGCGTTGATCAGCTATTATTAACAGCTGGCTGTCCTGCGCTTTCTGCCATGCGGCAGTGAAGCAGGCACCAGCCATCCCATTCATACCTGGCAGCTGGCAAAATCCAGTTGTGCGAACAAAGGCCCCATTATGAAGTCTGATATCCACCCGAAGTACGAAGCTGTTGTTTTCAACGACCTGGCTTCCGGCGTCAAGTTCCTGACCAAGTCCACCGTGTCTTCCAAGAAGACCATCGAGTGGGAAGACGGAAACACCTACCCGGTCATTGACGTCGAAATCTCCTCCGAGTCCCACCCGTTCTACACGGGCAAGCAGCGCATCATGGACTCTGCAGGCCGCGTCGAGCGCTTCAACGCTCGCTTCAAGGGCTTCGGCGGCGCGAAGTAATTCACCCCCCCAAGGTTCTTTGGAAAGCCCGCACCGGCAACGGTGCGGGCTTTTTGCGTCTGGGGTTTTGTCGTTTCGGGGAGCCCTGGTCGTGGGGCAGGATGGATGTCATGACTGCCTCGCCGTTTGCCGCTGAAGACCGCCCCCGCAGCCGCCACGGTGAGTACAAGGTCCCCGGCGGCAAACTTGTGGTGGTGGATTTCGACGTTGTGGACGGTGTCCTCGCCGACGTCTCCCTCAGCGGCGACTTTTTCCTCGAACCCGACGAGGCGCTGCCTGCCATCAACCGGGCGCTGACAGGACTTCCGGAAAGCACGACGGCGGCGGAGCTGTCCGCGGCCGTCGCCGCTTCGCTGCCGCCCGGCGCTGTCCTGTTCGGCTTTTCTGCCGACGCCGTGGCTGTCACCGTTCGCCGCGCGTTGGCGAAGGCCACGTCCTGGACTGACCACCACTGGAACATCATCGCTCCCACCGTGCTGCCCACGCATATCAACGTTGCCCTGGACGAGGTGCTGACCGAAGAGGTGGGCGCCGGCCGTCGCAACCCCACCCTGCGGTTCTGGGACTGGGAAGAACCGTCCGTGGTGATCGGCAGCTTCCAGTCCGTCCGGAACGAGCTGGATCCCGCCGGCGTCGCCCGGCACGGCATCACCGTGGTCCGCCGGATCAGCGGCGGCGGAGCCATGTTCATGGAGGCCGGCAACTGCATCACGTACTCCCTGTACCTGCCGCAGACGCTCGTGGACGGGATGAGCTTCGCGGACTCCTACACATTCCTCGACGCCTGGGTGATGGCCGCACTCGAGAAAATCGGGGTGACCGCGTTTTACGTGCCCCTGAACGACATCGCGACGGACCAGGGCAAGATCGGCGGCGCTGCCCAGAAACGCCTGGCCAACGGCGGCATGCTGCACCACGTCACCATGAGCTACGACATCGACGCCGACAAGATGGTGGAGGTGCTGCGCATCGGTAAGGAGAAGCTCTCGGACAAGGGGACGCGCAGCGCCAAGAAGCGGGTTGATCCGCTGCGCCGGCAGACCGGGCTGGCCCGCACGGAGATCATCGCGGCCATGATGGAAGTGTTCAGCGAACGGTACGCCGCCACCCCCTCCGAACTCACTGCAGCCGAGCTCAGTGCCGCCCGGGACCGGGTGACCACCAAGTTCGGCGCCGTGGATTGGCTGCACCGGGTCCCGTAAGCCCTTGCCGGTGACTTACTGCAGCTGTGCGGTGAGCGCCCGGAGCAGGTGGCTCCGCTGCTCCACAATGATCCGGCGCAGCGCCCGGGGCGCGTCAGTGTTGGCCGTCAGCCAGGCATCCGTGCGGAGCACCACGGGGTGTTCCGCTGGCAGGGTCCCCGCCGGCAGATCCTGCGCCATGGGATACAGCCCCCGGACGATCCGGCTGGCGATTTCGATGCTCCGGTTGTCCCAGACACCGCGGAGGCACTCGAAGTACGGCTCCACATAGGGTTCCAGCAGGGCAGCAGAGGCGGTGGTAAATCCAACGATGGTGGCGCTGAGCAGCTGGTTCGACAGCTCCGTCCCCTCCACGGCAGAGTGCCAGGCGGTGGCCTTCACACCAGGCTCCGGACGGGCGGCGAGCGCCGTCGCGTGGCCCGCCCGGCCCGAGGCGGTGGTGTCGCGCTCGAGTTCTGCGTCCAGCTCTTCGGGGATGGCCTGCCCGTTGGCCGCCAGGGCGTGCCACAAGCTCCAGCGCAGCTCGGCGTCCACGGCCAGGCCGTCCACCACCACCGTGCCGTCCAGAAGGCCCCTGAGCCGGGGGAGGAGGGCAGCGTCATGACGGCTGCCGGCGGCGAGCGTCCGCGCCCAGGCCAGCTGGTGGTCCGAGCCCGGCGCTGCCTTACCCAGCTGGGCGTCGGCCGCCGCCAGGAAGGCGCCGCGCACCGCGTCGCGTTGGGCTAAGGGGGTGTAGCGTTCGACGGCGGTGACGGCGTTCTCGAGGATGTTCAGCAGCACGCCGACTCCCGTTTCGGACGGTCCGAACGACGTCACCGCTTCCACGTAGCGGGAGGCCGTACTTTCGCCGTCGCGGGCCGAGTTCCACAGCGCGGTCCAGCAGAGGGCGCGGGCCATCGGATCGGTGATGCGGTCCAGGGATGCCAAAACTGTTTCCTCGGACACCGGGTCCAGCCGGACTTTTGCGTAGGTCAGGTCATCATCGTTGACGAGCAGAAGGGCGGGCCGCGGCTGCCCGGCCAGTTCCGGGACCTCCGTCCGCGCTCCGGCAACGTCCGTTTCGACACTCCCGGTGCGGACCAGGGCGCCGTCGGCGTCGAAGTTGTACGAGCCCACGCGCAGCCGGTGCGGCCGCAGTTCCTCCCGTCCGGTAACGGGGTCCACTGCAGCCTGGACGATCGTTACCGCGCCGAGGACGCCGTCGTGCATGTCCGCCTCCAGCGACAGCGTGGAGATGCCGGAGGTCTGCAGCCACGCGGCAGCCCAGCCGGCCAGGTCGCGACCGGAAGCAGCGCTGAGGGCCTTCAGCAGGTCCGCCAGGGTGGTGTTTCCGTAGGCATGATCGCGGAAGTACCGCCGTGAGCCGGCGATGAAAGCATCGAACCCGACGTACGCCACCAGCTGCTTGAGTACGGACGCACCCTTGGCGTAGGTGATGCCATCAAAATTCTGCTTGGCGGCCTCAAGGTCAGGGATATCGGCAACGATCGGGTGGGTGGTGGGCAGCTGGTCCTGGACGTAGGCCCACGCCTTGCGCTTGTTGGCGAAGTTCACCCAGGCCGTCTCCCAGTCCGTGGCACGGTCCACACCGAGGGTACCCATGTAGTCCGCAAAGGACTCCTTCAGCCACAGGTCGTCCCACCACTGCATCGTGACCAGGTCGCCGAACCACATGTGCGCCATCTCGTGCATCAGCGTGTTCGCCCGGGCCTGGTACTGCGCGTCGGTGGCGCGGGAGGTGAACACATAGCTTTCCGTGAACGTGACCAGCCCCGGGTTTTCCATCGCGCCCAGGTTGTATTCGGGCACAAAGGCCTGATCGTATTTCCCCCACGGGTAGGGAAAATCGAACAGCCGGTTGAAGAACTCCAGCCCGTTTTTGGTCAGGCGGAAGAGCTCCGCGGCATCGAACGATTCCGCCATGGAAGCCCGGCAGAACAGCGCCAGCGGAACCTCCAGCTGCGTGCCGTCGTCGAGCGTGGCCCTCCAGTGGTCCTGGGCTTTGAAGTACGGCCCGGCGAGCACTGTGGTGATGTAGGTGGACATGGGGCGGGTGGTGGCGAAGTCCCAGCGGCTGGTGGCCGGATCGCTGGTCAGTTGCGTCCGGGCCGCTTCCACGCCGTTGGAGGCCACCTCCCAGCCGGACGGTGCCATCACGTGGAATGTGTACTCGGCCTTGAGGTCAGGCTGCTCAAAGTTCGCGAACACTCGCCGGGCGTCGGCGGGCTCATACTGCGTGTAGAGGTAGCACTGGCCGTCAGCCGGATCCACAAAGCGGTGCATGCCCTCACCGGACCGGCTGTACAGGGCGGTGCCGGTGACGGTGACCTGGTTCTCTGCCTGCAGGTTGTCCAGGCGGATCCGGGAACCGTCCACAACGTCGGCCACGGGCAGCGCTTTGCCGTTGAGGAACACACTGTGGACCTCACCGGCGATGAAATCCAGAAATGTGGACGCCACCTGCCCCTGACCCGGCACGGCGGCGGAGAAGTGGATAACGCTGCGGCTGGTGTAGCCCGCCACGTCCGGGTCCGCTGCCTGCCGCACATCCAGGGAAACGTCGTAACTGTGGGTGCTGATCAGGGCTGACCGTTGAGCGGCTTCATCGCGCTGCAGATTCTCATGTGACACTCAGCTATCTAATCACGGGACCCGGGCGTGCCGGTCACCATCCGGCTGCCGGCCTAGGCCGTCATCAGCAGGGCCGCTGCCAGGCCCAGCAGCGCGATCAGCAGCCAGGCCGCCAGCGCCGCGAGCAGCGCCCTCGCTCCGGTGTGCAGGAGCGTGCGGATCCGAACGGCCGACCCGAGCCCGAAGAGCGCCGCTCCCAGGAGAATGTCCTGCAGCCCCGCACCGGCGTCGAGCCAGCCGTCCGAGAGCCAGTCCGTGGACCGAAGCGCCACCATGGCCACAAACCCCACCACGAAAAGGGGCACCAGCGGCGGCAGTGCATGTTGTCCTGACGTGCTCATGCGGTGGTGCACGCCCGCCACGGCCACCACCGGTGCCAGGAGCAGCACTCGGGTGAGCTTAACGACGACGGCGATGCCCAGTGCTGCGGTGCCGGCGGTCTGCGCCGTGGCCACCACCTGGCCGACGTCGTGCACCGACGCACCTGTCCAGGCGCCAAAAGCGAGGGGGCTCAACTGCAGGGGATGCATCAGCAGCGGCAGGATGCCGATCGCCAGCGTGCCGCACAGTGTCACCAGCGCCACCGGCAGGACAGTATCCGCATGCCGGATCCGCCGCACGGCCGCCATGGCACCGATGGCGGACGCCCCGCAGATCGAAAAGCCGGTTGCCACCAGCAGCGCGGTCTCGCGCGGCAGCCGGAACAGCCGCACCAGCAGGTAGGTGCCGCCGAAACTCAGCAGCACCACACCAGTTATCAGGACCATGGCCAGCCAGCCGAGGCCCAGGATGTCCATGATGCTCACCTTGAGGCCCAGCAGGACGATGCCGCCCCGCATCAGGTGCTTGCCCGCGAAGTCCAGGCCCGGACGCGCCCGGCCGGCGATCCACACCGCCGTGCCGGGCAGGTTCGCGGCGAGCAGGCCCAGCGCCACGGCGATGGTCATGGCCGGCAGTGCAGGCACTATGGCATGTACGGCGAAGGCAACGGCAAGGGCCGGGGTGGCCGTCAGGAGGCCGGGCAGGAGCCTGCCGGAACGTATCTTCAGTCCACGGAGCCTGGCGCGCAGCGCGCGGCGGCGGCCCCTGTTCCCGCCGGCTCCGGAGCTCCCGGGATTACTTGTCTCTGGCACTCACTAACCTTGCCGGATAGGACACGGATTCAACGAACCGCCGTTGCCTCCCTGCAACACGCCACAATGGATGGCGGTAATGATTTCGAAACAAAAAGATGGTTGGCTAAAGGACATGTCAGACCTATTCCAGGATTACTCCGAGGCCGCCGGGCGCACGGGCGCCTACGACGAGATGTTCACTCCCGGCCAGGAGGCACGCGATTCGTATGCGGAGGTGGCGGATGCGCTCCGCAAGCTCTCCCTCGCCGACGTCAGCGCCCGGGCGGACTCCATGGCACGGACCTTCCTGGACCGCGGTGTGACCTTTGACTTCGCGGGGGAGGAGCGGCCGTTTCCGCTCGACATCGTCCCCCGCGTTATCCCCGCCGATGAGTGGACCGTGCTGGAAAAGGGTGTGGCGCAGCGCGTCCGGGCCCTGGAAGCTTTCCTCAACGATGTCTACGACAAGATGAACGTAGTGGCCGACGGCGTCATCCCGCGCCAGCTCGTCACTACCAGCGCCCACTTCCACCGCCAGGTGCACGGCTTCGAACCGGCTGGCGGAGTCCGCGTCCACATCTCCGGCATCGATGTGGTGCGGGATGCGGCGGGCACCTTCCGTGTCCTGGAAGACAATGTCCGGGTGCCGTCCGGCGTCAGCTACGTCCTGGAAAACCGGCGGGCCATGGCCAAGGGCCTGCCCGAAGCATTTGGCCAGCAGCTCATCCGGCCCGTGGAAGAGTACCCCCGCCGGCTGCTGTCCGCCCTGCGCAAAACGGCGCCCGCCGGCGTCGACGATCCCACGGTAGTGGTGCTGACCCCCGGCGTCTTCAACAGCGCCTACTTTGAACACACCCTGCTGGCCGGCCTGATGGGCGTGGAGCTTGTGGAAGGCCGCGACCTCATCTGCCGCGGCAACCGCGTCTACATGCGCACCACGGCCGGTGAGCAGCGCGTGGATGTGATCTACAAACGCATCGACGACGAGTTCCTGGACCCGCTGCAGTTCCGCTCTGATTCCATGCTCGGCTGCCCCGGGCTCGTCAACGCCGCCCGGGCCGGCGGGGTGACCATCGCCAACGCCGTGGGCAACGGCGTGGCCGACGACAAACTTGTGTACAGCTACGTTCCGGACCTCATCCGCTACTACCTCAGCGAGGAACCTGTCATCGCGAACGTGGACACGTTCCGGCTGGAGGAGAAGGAATCCAGGGAATATGTCCTGGACAACTTGGCCGAGCTTGTGGTGAAGCCCGTGGACGGCTCCGGCGGCAAGGGCCTGGTGATCGGGCCGGACGCCTCCAATGACGAACTCGAGGCCCTGCGCAAGCGCGTCGTCGCTGACCCGCGGGGCTGGATCGCCCAGCCCGTACTGCAGCTTTCCACGGTGCCCACTTTGGGCGGGGACAAGTTCGGCCCGCGGCACGTGGACCTGCGCCCCTTCGCTGTCAACGACGGCGACGACGTCTGGGTACTCCCCGGCGGACTCACCAGGGTGGCGCTCAAGGAAGGCTCCCTTATTGTGAACTCCAGCCAGGGCGGCGGCTCCAAGGACACCTGGGTGCTGGCAGACTCGCCCCAGGTGCCGGTGGAAACTGTTCCGCGGCCCACCATTTCCATCCGCGAGCGGGTTTCCGTCTGGCCAGTGGAGAGCAACTGGCGCGACCGCCAGTCGGAGCAGCAGCAGTGAGCCGGGCCATCGAACCGGTACAAATGTTCACGGGTTCATTCCCGCAGATTTCGGACGCGCAGGAGGTCACCGCGAATGCTTAGCCGTATTGCTGAGTCCCTATTTTGGATCGGACGCTATGTGGAGCGGGCCGACGGCACCGCCCGCATCCTGGACGTGCACCTGGAACGCCTGAACCACCTACCCATGGACGAGCGCCGCAGGGTTGCCCAGGAGCTGCTCGCAGTGATGGGCGCCCGGCCGCAGAGCGAAGACTTCGGCCTGCCGGAGCTCCTCCACGCCCTGGCATACGACAAGACAAGCGCAACGTCCATCGCCGGGTCGCTGGGCGCAGCGCGCGAGAATGCCCGCCGTGCCCGCGAGACCGTGTCCTCGGGCCTGTGGGAAAGCCTCAACACCACCTACTACGGGCTGAGCCAGCACCGCAAGGACGTGGTGGGGACGTACCGCTTCTGCAACTGGACGCTGGAACGGACCGCCATGGTCAGCGGCCTGGCCGACACCACCGTGAGCCATGATGAAAGCTGGCTGTTCCTGGTGTTGGGCCGGTCCCTGGAGCGCGCCGACATGACCGCGCGGATGCTCTCCACCCGGGATGTCCTCTCTGCCGGCATGTCCTGGGTCAACATGCTGCGCTGCGCGGGGGCTTATGAGTCGTTCCTGCGGACCCGCCGGGCCGCCTTCGGGGACCAGCACGCCGCCGAGTTCCTCCTGCTCGACCGGCTGTTCCCTCGGTCCATCGTTTATGCCCTGCGTGACGCCGATGAGTGCCTCGCGAAGCTGGACCCTTCGGCACAGCGCGTGGGCTTCATCAACGACGCCCGCCGGATCGTGGGCCAGGCCCGGACGTTCCTCGAGTTCCACCGGACGGACGATCTGATGTCCGAACTGCCCGAGCACATGGAACGCGTTCAGAAGGCCGTTGCCCAGGCCTCGGACGCCATTTCCCGTAAATACTTCAATCAGGCAGACGAACTGGCCTGGGTGGGAGAAGTTTCATGACCCGGCTGAGCATCATCCACACCACGGCTTACAAGTACAACAAGCGCGTCACGCTGTCCTACAATGAGGCGCGCATGACACCCCTGACCGATCCCCAGCAGGTGGTCCTTGAGTCCGTGCTCAAGGTCTCGCCGTCGCAGGCGGCCGTGAGCAACTACCGGGACTACTGGGGCACCCGGGTCACTGCTTTCGACATGCAGATGCCGCACGACCATCTTGAGGTCGTTTCCAACATCACCGTCGAAGTCCACCGGGCGGAAAAGATCCCCGCGGACGCTGACATCGCCGGTTGGGACGTCCTGGCGTCGGAGGAGTCTCTGAACAGTTTCAGCGACTGGCTGCCGCAGTCGCAGCTGAGCGGTCCCGGTGCCGAGGTGCTGGGAATCATTCCAGGCGTGGTCGAAGGCAAGAACCCGCACGAGGCTGCGATGGCAATCTTCGAGTGGATGCGCGGCGAGATGACCTACATGTCCGGTTCCACCGCGGTCACCACCAACGCAGAGGAAGCGTGGGGCCAGCGGCAGGGCGTCTGCCAGGACCTCGCGCACCTCGCCATCGGCGCGCTGCGCAGCTGCGGCATTCCTGCCCGGTACGTCTCCGGATACCTGCACCCGAGGTCGACGGCGGCCATCGGCGAGACAGTTGCCGGCCAGTCACATGCGTGGCTGGAGTTCTGGGACGGCGAGTGGCGCAGCTGGGATCCCACGAACCACAAGCCGGCAGGCGACTACCACGTCACAGTTGCCAGGGGCCGGGACTACCGGGACGTTCCGCCGCTGAAGGGCATCCTGTCCGGGGGTGGCGGATCGGCGCTCAGCGTGAGCGTGGAAATCACCCGCCTCGCTTAGGCAGTCGGGGGCGTTTCCTCGTCCTGCCCAGGGTCCGGCCCAGGACTACTCCGGGGCTGCCTTGGCCGCTCCGCTGAGCTGGGTCCACCAGGTCATGGGTGCGGTGACTTTGAACCGGCGCCCGGTCACTGTTCCCGGGCTCACCCGGACAAAGGTGTCTTTCTTCCCGGCCTGCCATGGGAAGAGGTACAGGGCTGCGGAGTCCAGGATGCCTTCGGTTCCTGTGATGGCCTTTGCCGGTCCCTTGACCACCACGCTCCAGGCCAGGCCACTGACGGCATCCACGCCGTCGGCCTCCAACGCCACAGCGGCACCTCCCGAGGCGGCGGCCAGCTTGGTTCCAGCGCCGGTGCGGAACACTAATGTTCCGCCGTCCACCGTGTAGTTGATGGGGAAGATATCAGGCTGGCCGTCCACCAGGACGGCCAGCCTGCCTACCGAAACCGTCCGCAACAGGGCCCAGCATTCGTGGTGTTCCAGGTTCTCGACCTGGGACGTTGACTCGCCGGAGTTGGACTCTCGGGACGTTGACTCGTTGGACGCTGGGTCACCGGACAGTGGTTCGCCGGACATTGGCTCGCTGCTCATGCCGCCGAGCCTACGCCCAACACCCTGCTCAGGACAGTGTCCGTCCTACCAGGGGCTGGGCTTGTAGTCCTTGAGGAAGACCCCGTACTGGTCCTCGCCGTTTTCGCCCATCACGATCGGATCGTAGACACGGGCGGCGCCGTCCACCAGGTCCAGGGGCGCGTGGAAGCCCTCCTCCATGAGGCGGACCTTGGTGAAGTGCGGCCGTTCGTCAGTGATCCAGCCGGTGTCCACCGCAGTCATCAGGATCCCGTCGGCGTCCAGCATTTCCTGGGCGCTGGTGCGGGTCATCATGTTCAGGGCTGCCTTGGCCATGTTGGTGTGCGGATGCCCGGGGCCCTTGTAGGCGCGGGAGAACTGGCCTTCCATGGCGGAGACGTTGACGATGTACTTCCGGTGCGCCGTGGAGCGCTTCATGGCGTCCCGGAGCCTGCTAACCAGCAGGAACGGGGCCGTGACATTGCAGAGCTGGACTTCCAGCATTTCCAGGGGGTCAACCTCGTCCACCACCTGGGTCCAGCTGTTGATGTCAGCCAGGTCCGGGACGAGCCCGCCGGCGTCGATCGCTGTTCCGGAGGCGATCCGCTCCAGCGAGGCCGAGCCGGTGGAGAGCGCCAGCGAAGTGATGGCGTCGCCGGCCAGCACCGGGTGATCCGTGACACTGCTCGCCAGGGCGAGGGGGTGTTTGTCGTGGGCGTGGCCGAACGTCACCAGTTCCGGTCCGCCGTTGGCCGGCTCCAGCGCGGCCGGCAGCGGCTCGTCCTCGGCGTCCACCAGGGGTTTGTAGGCGTTGCCGGATCGGCGCACCGTTTGGGCGGCGTTGTTGATGATGATGTCCAGGGGGCCCGCGGCGTTGAGCGAATCCGTCAGGGCCATCACCTGCGACGGGTCGCGCAGGTCGATGCCCACGATCCGGAGCCGGTGCAGCCACTCGCTGCTGTCTTCCATTGCCGCAAAACGGCGTGCGGCGTCTTTGGGGAACCTGGTGGTGATGGTGGTGTGCGCGCCATCCCGGAGCAGGCGCAGCGCGATGTACATGCCGATTTTGGCGCGTCCGCCGGTGAGCAGCGCACGCCGGCCTGTCAGGTCGGTTCGGGCATCCCGCTTGCTGTGGCTGAAGGCGGCGCATTCCGGGCAGAGCTGATGATAAAAAGCGTCCACCTGCGTGTAGTGCTTCTTGCAGATGTAGCAGGGGCGGGAACGGATCAGGTGCCCGGCCACCTTTCCCGTCGCCGAGGTCTCCAGCTTGTTGCCGCGGGTCTCGTCGTCGATCCGGTCCGGTGCTGCTGTAGCCGTCTGTGCGATGACAGCCCGGTCGGCTTCGGAGATCAGGTCCCGCTTGGTCACGCGGCGGTGACGCTTCACGGCCTTGAACATCTTCCCGGTGGCTCGGCGCACCGAGACATAGTCAGGGTGTTCCTCGTCATAGACGTGGATGGTGTTCAACACCTTGAGGCAGGCCTGGATTTCCTCAGGCGTCAGATCGGGGGAGCTCATTGTACCGATTTTACAGCCTGGGGAAGATCCGGCCTGACCGGGTCCAGCGTTGCTGTCCTGCCGGGCCTGCCCGTCCGTCGCCTAGGCGCGGCGGCCGCCCGGGGCGGCCTGGGATGCCGTGGCCGCATGGACCGCAGCGACCTGTTCCACTGATTCGCGGATTTCGGGATAGTTGGCCGTGGCCGCCTTGATGGCATTAGGTACAAGGTGGAGGTTCCTGGCGGCGAGCGCCCGTTCCGCCTCTCCGGGCTCTGGCACCTGCTGGCCCTTGGCGAGCACCGTGATGCCGGACTCGGTCACCTTGAAACCGCGGGCGCGGTCCAGTTCCGGATCCAGGCCGATCGCGGCGCCGGCCGGTACCTTCACGTTTTTGTCCAGGATAGCCCGGTTGACCACGGCACCTTCGCCGATGTTCACCTTGTCCATCAGGACCGAGTCGATGACCCTGCTGCCGTTCCCCACAAAGACGTCGTTGGACAGGACGGATCCCTCCACCACGCCGCCGGAGATGACCACGCCGCTGGACACAATGGAGTCAAGGGCGGTGCCCACGGTGTCGTTTTCCCCGCGGACGAACTTGGCCGGCGGGGAGATGCTCTGACGTGTGTAGATGGGCCATTCCGAGTTGTAGAGGTTGAACACCGGCAACGGGGAGATGAGATCTATGTGCGCGTCATAGAACGAATCGATGGTGCCGACGTCGCGCCAGTACGTCCGGTCGCGTTCCGTGGAACCGGGGATGTCATTGAGGGTGAAGTCATAGACTCCCGCCTCACCCTGGCCGACGAAGTAGGGGATGATGTCCCCGCCCATGTCGTGCTTGGTATCGAGCCGTTCGGCGTCGACGTGGAGGGCATCCACCAACGCGTCGGCGTCAAAGACGTAGTTGCCCATGGAAGCCAGGAACTGGCTGGGATCAGCGGCCAGGCCAGGAGTTGTGGCGGGTTTCTCCACAAATGCGGCGATCTTTTGCGGGTCCTCCTGGTCCACCTCGATCACACCGAATTGGTTGGCCATGTTCAACGGTTGGCGCACGGCGGCCACAGTGGCCTTGGCACCGCTCTGCACATGCTGCTCCACCATCTGGGCGAAGTCCATGCGGTACACGTGGTCCGCACCAACCACGACGACGATGTCGGGGTTGGCGTCATGGATCAGGTTCAGGGACTGGTAGATGGCGTTGGCGCTGCCGAGGAACCAGCTCTTGCCGACGCGCTGCTGCGCCGGCACGGACGCCACATAATTGCCCAGCTGCGTGGACATCCGCCAGGTCTCGGAAATGTGGCGGTCAAGGCTGTGGGACTTGTACTGGGTCAGGACCACGATCTGCAAGTAGCGTGAATTCACCAGGTTGGACAGCGCAAAGTCGATCAGCCGGTAACTGCCGGCAAAAGGCACTGCAGGTTTCGCCCGGTCTGCCGTCAGTGGCATTAGCCTGTTTCCCTCGCCGCCCGCGAGGACAATGGCCAGGACTCTTTTATTCAACGGCATGGTAGTAGCTCCTGTACGCCTTCGTAACCCCAAACAGTCCGGCATGCCCGGACTCCTTCACACTAGAACAGATAGTGCGGAAGGACTACCTTGGGTAACGTGCGAATAGACATTGTGACTAAAGAGTTCCCGCCCGAGATCTACGGAGGCGCCGGAGTCCACGTGGCCGAATTGAGCAGGGTGCTTAGTAAGCACGTTGACCTGCAGGTTCGTGCCTTCGGGGCACCCCGCGACGCCGAATACCACGGTGCCGGGGTGACCTCCTATTCCGTTCCCGAAGACCTGGGCTCGGCCAACGCCGCCGTCCAGACGCTCGGGGTGGACCTGCGGATCGTGCCGGACGTGGCAGGTGCCGATCTGGTCCATTCGCACACCTGGTATGCGAACATGGCCGGCCATCTGGCGTCCCTGCTCCACGGCATCCCGCACGTATTAAGTGCCCACAGCCTGGAGCCCCTGAGGCCGTGGAAGGCCGAGCAACTTGGCGGCGGCTACGCGTTGTCCTCCTGGGTCGAGAAAACTGCCTACGAGGCGGCAGCAGCGATCATCGCCGTTTCGGAAGGCATGCGCCAGGACATCCTTCGCAGCTACCCGGACGTTGACCCTGCCAAAGTCAGGGTGGTCCACAACGGCATCGACGTCGAACTGTGGCAGCGCGACGAAAACCAGGACGCCGTCCGCGCCCTGGGCATTGATCCGGATAAGCCGAGCGTGGTGTTTGTCGGCCGCAACACGCGCCAGAAGGGCGTGCCTTACCTCCTGCGTGCCGCCGCGAAGCTTCCGGCCGATGTGCAGCTCGTGCTGTGCCTTGGGGCGGCGGATACCCCCGAGCTCGCCGCAGAAACTGCACGCCTGATCGAGGAGCTGCAGAGCCAGCGGACCGGCGTCGTGCTGATCGAACGGATGCTGCCGCGGAACGAACTCATCCAGGTCCTCAGCCACGCCACAGCGTTCGCCTGCCCGTCCATCTATGAACCGCTGGGCATCGTCAACCTCGAGGCGATGGCCTGCGGTGCTGCCGTGGTGGCCAGCGCTACGGGCGGCATTCCCGAGGTGGTCCAGCATGGCGAGACGGGCCTGTTGGTGGACCTGGAGCAGGTCACCGACGGTACAGGCACGCCGCTTGATCCGGAGAAGTTCGTAACGGAATTTGCCGCCGCTCTGACCGAGGTGGTGTCCGATCCCGAACGGGCACGTGCCATGGGCCAGGCCGGCCGCCGCCGTGCGGAGGAGCACTTCTCCTGGGACTCCATCACCGAGACCACCCTCGAGGTCTACCGCTCAGTGCTTTCCTGACGGACGGCAGGAACAGCAGCACTAGTGACCAAACAGCGCACGACGGCGCCGCCCCCACCGAGGGGACTGGCGCCGTCGTTCGTACAAAACGCTTGATCCAACGCGGGGTCACAAAGTGCCCATTCCGGGGCGTCGGAGGGGCTTGAAGTGACCTCGCGTTGCTTTATCGGGAGGTAGCCGTGCGCGCCAGCAGCAGCTTTTCGTCGACGGGTGCGTTGCCGCTGGCCCGCTGTGCCCTGACGTAGGCGCGGGCCTCGTCCTGCCGGGTCTTCTCGGCACCGGTGGCGATCGCCGCACGCACGTGGTCATCGCCGTACCCGAAGGCGTCCACAAGGTCCAGGGCATGGGGCCTGATCTTGACCAGGAGCCGGTTAATGTAATCACCCACGGTGCGTGCCCGTTGCATGGAGAGCCGGCCGTTCATCAGGTACCAGGACAGGTTCTTCTCGATCAGCGACAGGCCGAACAGGTCGCGCAGCCAGGTCAGGACCCGCTTGGTGCCGGGGTCCGTGACGTCTTCCAGGGCCGCCGTGAACGCCTCCCATTGCAGGAGCTCGGCGTGGGCCTGGGCAGCATCGATCAGCTCGTTCTGGTGCTGGTTGAAGAGGGCTGCCCCCTTTTCGAAGGGCAGCTTGTTGGCGCCCTTCAGGGCCGCCCCGACGTCGGCCACCATGGTCTGGACGCGGTCCGTCAGGAGGGCGCGCTGGCCTTCCTCGTCCCGGAGCGCAATGGCAGCCTTCTGGACTGATCCGGTATCGGCGACGAACTGTGCCACCTGCCGCAGCCCAGTGCGGTGGATCGCCACGCCCGTTGCCTGGGCCACCACGTAGCGTGCAAGGACGCCAAAATCGACATTCCTGAACTCCTTGGCATAGTCGGCCAGGAGGCGCTTGGCCACAAGCTGGAGCAGCACGGTGTTGTCGCCCTCAAACGTGACATAGACGTCCATGTCCGCCCGAAGGGAGGCGAAGCGGTTTTCGATCAGGAAGCCGGCGCCGCCGCACGCCTCGCGGCATTCCTGCAGGGTGTCAAGGGCATGCCAGGTGCTCAGCGGCTTCAGGGCTGCGGCGAGGGTTTCCAAATCCTGCCGGTCCTCGTCAGTATCGTGGGCGCCGGAAAAGACGTCGTCGAATTTCTGGAGGAGCTGCTCGTGCGCGAAGCCCGCGGCATACGTCGTGGCCAGCCGGGTAAACAGGCGCCGCTGGTGGCGCTGGTAGTCCAGGAGGACCTCTTCGTCAGTGTGCGACGACGCATTAAACTGGCGCCGTTCGGTGGCGTAGCGGATGGCTGCTGTCAGGGCGACCTTCGACGCCGCCACGGCCGCGCCGTCCAATGACACGCGGCCCTGGACGAGAGTTCCCAGCATGGTGAAAAAGCGGCGGCCGGGGCTGGCAATGGACGACGTGTAGGTCCCGTCAGGTGCCACATCGCCGTAGCGGTTCAGCAGGTTGGTGCGGGGGATGCGGACGTTGTCGAAATGCAGCCTGCCGTTGTCGATCCCGTTGAGGCCGCCCTTGACTCCGTCGTCCTCGCCACCGATCCCGGGCATGAACTCCTTGGTCTGGGGGTCCCGGAGGTCAACGTAGAAGGCATGCACGCCATGGTTGACGCCATTTGTCACGAGCTGGGCGAAAACGACGGCGCCGAGGCCGTCGATGGCTGCATTGCCGATGTAGTCCTTCCACGCAGCGCGGAACGGTGTATGGACCACAAATTCCTGGGTTTTGACGTCGTAGGTCGCGGTGGTGGCGATGCTGGCCACATCGGAACCGTGGCCGGTCTCCGTCATGGCGAAGCAGCCGGGGATCTCCAGGCTCATGATGCCTGGCAGCCAGTTGGTGTGGTGCTGCTGCGTGCCCAGGTGCATCACGGCCGAGCCGAAGAGGCCCCACTGGACACCAGCCTTAATCTGCAGGGACGGGTCGGCGGTAACCAGTTCCTCGAACGCCGCGATGTTGCCGCCGTGGTCATCAGAACCGCCCAGTGCCGACGGGAAGGCCCGGTGTACGGCGCTGTTGTCCACGAGGTACTTCAACTGGCCGAAGGTTCGCGTCCGGTGTTCGGTGTGCGTCAGTCCTTCAATTTTGTGCAGTGCAGGGTCACTGGCCAGCGCGCGGGATTGCCGACGAGAGTCCGCCCATTTGCCCAGGAGTTGCTCGCCGAGGGCGGCAACGTCGACGGCGGGCTGCACAGCCGAGCCGTAGTTGGCGCTGGGGCTGGTGACCGCTGGGCCCGCAGCGGCTATGTTCGCTACGGCGGCATTAGCGACGGCTGTATTCGTTACGGCGGCGTCCGGGCCGGTGGGGCGGTCCACTACTTCGGTCATGTCAATGTCCTTCGTTGGTTCTGACAGGAGGGTGTGAGGTTCTTGGGGCGGAATCATGCCGCGCTGGCGGGACTAAGCTCGGGGGCGATCCCCACGCATAACCAGGCCGTGATCTGGCGGGCCATGGCTTCCTGGTCCGGCTTCGCCGCCGAAGCCGGCGTGCTGAGCCATTGCTCACCGGCATTTCGGACCAGGCCGATGGCCGCCGTGGGCCAGTAGCCGATCACCGCTTCTTTGCCTTCGCCGAGGTGGGTCCGCATTGGCGCGGCGATCATCTCTGCGATGGAATCGAAGAAGTGGCCAAGGGCTCCCGAAATGGCCGCCGCTCCCTGGTGGCTGTCCGCATCCACCGGCGCATAGCGGGTGACAAAACTGTAGACATTGGGGCTGGTTTCCGCCATCTGGAGATAGGCAGAAATCATGGCCAGCAGCCCTTCCCGAGGAGTCTGGGCACCCTGCGCCGCTTCGCGGATCTTGCGCTGCATCTGGCTCAGGACAACTTCCCCGACGGCGTGCTGAAGCCCTGCCTTATCGCCGAAATAGCGGTAGAAGACCGACTTTGAGGTGCCGGCGGCCGCTGCAATCTCCTCCATGGAGGCATCGCTGCCCAGCGCGTGGACCGCGCGGCGTGCGGACTTGATGAGCTCCCGGCGTCGTTCCTCCCGGTGGGTCTGCCAGCGGGCCGAACGGCCGTCGGCAATTGCGCCGGCAGCCGGCGTCGGGACTTCTGCGTGGAGGTTGTTCACGATACTCAGCGTATCAGGTACGCTGGGTATCGGTAACCGTCGCAGATCAGAGGAGTCACCCATGTCCGTCAATGGACAGTCCGGCACCGGACCCCACGAATTCGCCAGCCCCACGATTTCCGGCGCGGCGCGTCCAGTCCGCCGGGCCGTAATTGTGGGTGGTAACCGGATCCCGTTTGCCCGGTCCGGCGGGGCCTACACGAAGTCATCCAACCAGGACATGCTCACTGCCGCACTGGACGGTCTTATCGCCAGGTTTGGCCTCCAGGATGAGCGGATCGGCGAGGTTGCGGCGGGGGCCGTACTCAAGCACTCCCGCGACTTCAACCTCACCCGCGAGGCAGTCCTGGGTTCGGCGTTGTCGGCGGAAACCCCCGCCTACGACCTGCAGCAGGCGTGCGCCACCGGCCTCGAAACGGTTCTGGGCCTGGCCAACAAGATCAAACTGGGCCAGATCGATTCCGCCATCGCCGGTGGTGTCGACTCGGCGTCGGATGCCCCCATTGCTGTCAGTGAAGGCCTCCGCGAGATACTCCTGGACCTCAACCGCGCCAAGACACTGCCCCAGCGCCTGCAGGTACTCAGCCGCCTGCGGCCAAGGGACCTGGCCCCCGATGCTCCGAGTACTGGGGAGCCACGCACCGGCCTGTCCATGGGCGAGCACCAGGCGCTGACCACCGCGCAGTGGAACATTTCGCGCGAGGCGCAGGATGAGCTGGCTTTCAACAGCCACCGCAACCTTTCCGCCGCGTATGACGCAGGATTCTTCGATGACCTCCTGACGCCATACCGAGGCCTCGCCAAGGACTCCAACCTGAGGGCGGACACCACATTGGAGAAGCTGGCTACACTCAAGCCCGTCTTCGGGAAGAGCCTCGGCACCGAGGCCACCATGACGGCGGGAAACTCCACACCGCTGACCGACGGGGCCTCCACGGTCCTGCTCGCATCCGAGGACTGGGCTGATGCCCATGACCTGCCGAAGCTCGCCACCGTCGTGGATGGTGAAGCTGCCGCCGTGGACTTCGTCCACGGCAAGGACGGACTGCTTATGGCTCCCGTGTTTGCGGTCCCCAGGCTGCTGGCCCGCAACGGACTGACGCTGGATGACTTCGACTTCTTTGAGATCCACGAAGCCTTCGCCGGGACTGTCCTGAGCGCCCTGGCCGCCTGGGAAGATGATGAGTTCGGCCGCACCCGGCTGGGACTTGAGGGTGCCTTCGGCAGCATCGACCGCACCAAGCTGAACGTCAATGGCTCCTCCCTGGCCGCGGGCCACCCGTTCGCAGCCACCGGCGGACGCATCGTGGCCTCGCTGGCCAAGATGCTGCAGGCCAAAGGCACCGTCGAGGGAAGGCCTGCGCGCGGACTTATTTCCATCTGCGCCGCCGGCGGCCAAGGCGTCGTCGCAATTCTCGAAGCACTCTAGGGGCACCGGATGACGGATAAATACACCACCCTCGTCAACCAAGGCGTAGGCAAGAACATCGCCAAACGGCTGGGCCTGCCCCAGCCTGCGGTGCTGCGCCGCTTCAAGCCGGGCCAGCCCCTGGTCACCGGCCCCGTCCTGGTCCAGGGCAACACCGCCGGTGCCGACGAACTGGCCGCCAAGCTGCTCTCCTGGGACCTGGACGTCCGGCGCCACGCGGTGCCCCGCGAAAAACTTGGCGCGATCATTCTGGTCCTGGATGAGCTGACCCGGCCCGAGGATCTCGAAAAGCCTGTGCTGTCCGCCGCGGCCTCACTGCGTGATCTGGGCCCCAGCGCCCGCGTCATCACCATCTCCCGGCGGGCCGCCGAAACCGCGTCCCCTGCACAGTCGGCTGCCCGGCAAGGCGTGGATGGCTTCCTGCGGTCGCTTGCCAAGGAACTCCGGGCCGGCGCAACAGCGAACGGCATCGTCCTGGCAGAAGGTGTCCAGAGCACCAGCCCCAGCGCTCTGGCAGCCCTGCGGTTCTTTCTGTCCGGCCGGTCGGCATTTGTGGATGGCCAGTTCCTGACTGTGGCAACCGAGCAGGGCCACCTGCCCCCGGACTTCGAGAAACCGCTCGCCGGCAAGGTTGCCGTGGTCACCGGCGCCGCCCGCGGCATCGGTGCGGCTATTGCCCGGACCCTCCACCGGGACGGGGCCACCCTGGTCCTCGTAGACATCCCGGCATCCGGGGACCATTTGGCTGCCGTTGCCAACGAAGTCCGCGGCACGGCGCTTCAACTGGATATCAGCAGCGCAGATGCCGGCCAGCGGATCATCGACCACGCCGTGCAGCGTCATGGCCGTCTGGACATCGTCATCCACAACGCAGGAATTACCCGGGACAAGCTGCTCGCCAATATGGACCACGGCCGCTGGACCTCCGTCCTGAACATCAACCTCGCCGCCCAGCTCAGAATCAACGAAGCGCTCCTTGCTTCCGAACACTTCCGTAATTCACCACGGATTGTCTCGGTGGCATCCACCAGCGGCATCGCGGGCAACCGGGGCCAGACCAACTACGCGGCGTCCAAGGGCGGTGTGATGGGTATGGTGCGCGCTTCTGCGCCCCTTCTGGCGGCGAACGGCGGGACCTTTAACGCGGTGGCGCCCGGATTCATCGAAACAGACATGACAGCACGGATCCCGTTTGCCGTCCGCGAAGTGGGACGGCGGCTGAACTCGCTTCAGCAAGGTGGCCAACCGTCCGACGTCGCGGAGGCCATTGCCTTCCTGGCGAGCGACGCCGCCGGGGGCATTAACGGCGACGTGCTGCGGATCTGCGGACAGAACCTGGTGGGGGCATGAGTACTGTCCAGCCGGTCATCCTGGGGGAGATGCCGTCCCTGTCCAAGCTCTACGTCAATGCCGCCGCGCAGACCGCGCGGCGGCGCGTCTTGGGCACGCACAACGGATCAAACCTTCCGGTCACTAGCCACGAAGTGCGCGGGGTAAGGGCCGACGTCGGCAACCTCACCGCCTACCAGCACCTCATCGGGCTGACTGCCAGGGACACCCTGCCGGCCGGATACCTCCACGCACTGGCATTCCCGCTGGCAATGAGTGTGATGAACCGCGACGATTTCCCGCTGCCACTCCTGGGCATGGTCCATCTCAGCAACCATGTGGAGCAGAGGTCGCCGGTGCTCTTCACGGAATCGCTGGACATCCAGGCCAGGGTTGAGAACCTCCGGGGCCACCGGTCCGGCACGCAACTTGACGTTGTGGCAGAGATCCGTGGCGCGGATACGCCGGACATCAAGTGGACCGGGCGCTCCTCCTACCTGGCCAAGGGCGTGTTCCTCCCCGGCATCGACAAGCCAACGCCCCACAACGGCCAGGCCGATTTCACGCTTCCGGACCCCACCGCGATTTGGCATTTGGGGGTCGACACGGGAAGGGCGTATGCCGCCGTTTCAGGAGACTTCAACCCCATCCACCTGAGCGTGCTTTCTGCCAAGGCCCTGGGCATGCGCCGCTCCATCGCGCACGGGATGTACCTTGCCTCGAGGGCCCTCGCGGATGTCGGGCCGGCCAAGGGCGAAACGTTCACGTGGGATGTCACGTTCGAGGCTCCAGTGTTCCTTCCTGCCCGCGTTGCCTTGGCTATCACCGCCCTGGATATCACCACGGCACAGACGCCTGGCGAAGGCTGGCAGCGGGCCGAATTTGTGGCGTGGAACCCCCGCTCCGGCCGCCGCCACTTCAGCGGCTCCGTGGCACCGCTCTAGGACGCCGGCCGCACAGCCCTGAGGATACGGTGCAGGCTCAGGAGGATGGACTCGGACGCTGTCACGGACGAATCCTCCTGGGCCCGCTCCGCAACCGTTGCCATGCCGGCCTCCACCGCCGACTTTGCGGCAGCGAACAGCCGCCGCTGGTCTGCTTCATCCTCACCGTCGAACGAGGCCAGGAGTTCGCCGGTGGCGGTCATGGCCGCGGCCAGGGGCGCACTGTCGTTGAAAGGCACCGTGTATGGTGCCTCGTCCGTCCAGATGACATCGGACAGGACTTCTGTCATGTCCTGGATGTGGAATGTCACCCGCTCCAGATCGCGAAGGTTGCGGTAGTCGAGATCCACATCGCGAGGATGGAGCCGGCGGCGCGGATTGGCGCGGCGGCTCGCGTCAGCCTCCCGCACGAGATGGCGGACCGTGCTGGCTGCTTCGGCCAGCTCGGTCGACCGGCGGGACCAGTCCTCATGCTCGGGAGGCCACTTTTCAGTCAGGGCCGTTCCCATGTCAGTCAGTTGCCGCCCGAGGGCCAGCCGGAGTTTGCCCAGGCTGGTGGCCGCCGCGTTGAAGTGTAGGGGAGGAAAGACCAGGAAGTTGACGGCAATGCCCACGGCGACGCCGACGCCCATCTGGATGAGGTAGCCGAAGGAAAAGTCGTCCCGGTTGCTTCCCCCCACCAGCAGGACCAGCAGCGCCGCCGTCGGAATCCAATCGCTGCCCGAGCCGATGCGGGGGAGACCGCCGAGCAGCACGCCGAGTCCCATAACGACCGCAACAGACAGCGGTGACGGATCACCGACACTGACCAGCGCAAAGGCGAGCCCAATACCCAGGGCGAGTCCGACGAGCGCCTGGAGACCCTGCCGGAAGGATCCGGCCACGTTGTGGTACATCGACACCAGGGCGCCGAGCGGCGCGTAGTACGGATACTCGGCAGCGGATCCCGGCATCAGGGGAGCAATGGCGAAAGCGAGGCCGGCGGCCAGCGCTGCCTTCGCCGCCAGCTGCAGGCGCTGTCCTGTGAATGCCGACGAGAGACCGGCCACCGAATTCCGCAGGATTCGGGTTCCAGCGGCGGGCCGGCCCTGCGGCTGCGTTTGAGTGTCACCCATCAGCCCCACACTAGGTGCACCCGTGTACTAGGACAAGGCCGACGCCGCCCGCCGGACCTCCGCAGCCAGCCGATGAGCTTTGCCCTGGGTGCGTCCGTCCTCGGCCCGCTGCGGGATGTATCCGAAGCCGAGCCCGTACGCGGGATCGGCAAACCCCAGCGCAGCGTTGGCTCCTTCGTGGCCGAAGGCGCGGTGGCTGCCGAAATTCCGCGACACGTGTGGCTTCATAAAGACCACGGCAAAGGCGTTGTCCAGTCCGGACAGGCGGTCCAAGCCCCACACTTGCTCGTGGGACATGGCACTGGCAGTCTCAGGGGTCAACAAGGGGTCCCGGCCGTCCACACCGGTGATGGCCGCGGCGTAGAGCCTGGCCAGGCCCTCCGCCGTACCCACACCGCCGGCGGCACTCATCCCCGCGGCGCGGACGGCCCGTTGATTGGGAAGTTCCATGATTGTGCTGACTGCCGCGTTGCTATTAAGCCCATCCAGGCTCAGTGGATCCAGCCATGATTGAAGGGGATCGACGTCGTAGAGGACGTCACGGTAGCGCGGTTCCAGCTCTTCGGGCAGTCCCAGGAAGAAGTCGATGCCGTAGGCCGTGCGGATGCGCTGGTCATAGAGGCTCTGCAGGCTGGTTCCCGTGACCCGTCGGCAGAGTTCCTCCATAATGATTCCGATGGTGAGGGCGTGGTATCCGAAGCAACTGCCGGGACGCCATGCGGGGCTCGTCGCTGCCAACCTTGCCGCGGCCAGGGAGGTGGTGAATTCGTCCAGGGCTATGCCTCCCTCGACTCCCATCAGGCCCGCCTGATGGGACAGGGCTTCACGCACCAGCAAGCGGTCCTTGCCATGGCAACCAAACTCGGGCCAGTAGTTCGCCACCGTCCGGTCAAGGTCCAGCAGGCCGTCCTGGACGAGTAGCGAAATCACCAGCGCCGCCACGCCCTTGGAAACTGAATACGCCCCCGTGATGGAATCGGCGGTGATGTGGGGCCCGCCGGACAGGTCCACGATCTTCACGCCGTCCCGGTAGGCCGCCAGTTGGGCACTGTACTGCGCATCCGCGGCGAGAAGGGCCTCAAACAGATCCAAAACGCCTTCATAACCGGGTGCTGCAAAGCCAAAAGATTTCTGCATGGGGCTAGCCTATCCGGTTAGAAAGCGCTTTCCCGATCCTACGCCGCTCCATGGCCGGGGGAAACTTCTTCGCCGCGGCGCACCGGCCCCGGGGGAGTGCCGTCACCGAACGGCCGGCCGCCCAGTGATTCCCTGCCATGGGGCTCCAGCCAGCCCGCCGGATCAGGACCCTGCGGCACCATCCGGGTGGGATTGATGTCCTCGTGGACGATGTAATAGTGCTGCTTGATCTGGACAAAGTCGATCGTGTCTCCGAAACCGGGAGTCTGGAAAAGATCCCGCGCGTAGCCCCACAGGGCCGGCAGTTCGGTCAGCTTCTGCCGGTTGCACTTGAAATGCCCGTGGTAGACGGCATCGAACCTGGCCAAGGTGGTGAACAGGCGGACATCCGCTTCCGTGATGGTGCCACCCACGAGGTACCGCTGTCCGGTGAGGCGTTCCTCGAGCCAGTCGAGCGCGGTCCACAGCCTGGTGTAGGCCGAGTCGTAGGCCTCCTGGGAGCCCGCAAAGCCGCAGCGGTAGACGCCGTTGTTGACCTCGGTGAAGACGCGCTTGTTGACGGAGTCAATTTCGGCGCGGAGGTGTTCCGGGTAAAGGTCAGGCGCTCCGACCCGGTGGAAACGGGTCCATTCGGTGGCAAAGTCCAGGGTGATCTGAGGGAAGTTGTTGGTGACCACCGCGCCGCTGGCAATTTCAACGATCGCTGGCACCGTGATGCCGCGCGGGTAATCCGGGAAGCGCCGGAGATAGGCGCTCTGGATGCGCTCGATGCCAAGCACAGGGTCCACCCCGCCCGGATCGAGGTCAAAAGTCCACGACCGGGCATCGTGGGTAGGGCCGGGCTGGCCAAGGGAGATGGAGTCCTCCAGGCCGAGGAGCCTACGCACAATCACGGCCCGGTTCGCCCACGGGCATGCCCGCGCCGCAATCAGCCGGTACCGGCCAGCTTCCACTGGCCACCCCGGCTCGCCGTTGACGCCGGGGCGGCCGTCGTGGGTGATCCGGTCCTCAATGTAATTGGTGTCCCGGTTGAACTCGGCACCGCCGGTCACATATGCGCCCAGGGTGCTGTGTTCGGTGCTGGTGTCCGTGCTGTCGGCAGCGGTGGCGTTCGTGGCCTGAGGCCCGCTCGGAGATTCCTGGCTCATGCGGACCAGCCTAGGTTCCGGCGGCCAGGATTGCTGAGATGGGCTGCCAGGCGACCAGCCAGGAGCCGGCAATAACGGCGACAAAGAGCGCGATCCAGATGCCGGAGGGTATGGACGTTGCGCGGTACAGCAGGTAGGCGTCGGAACTGGCCAGCCTGTCACGGCGCCGCAGGTGCACGTTGGTGAGCTTCGCGAGATCCCGGACGGCGGCCACAAGTAGCGCCACGCCAAGCACGACTGCAACATGGCCGGTGAAGCTGCTGGGCACAACGAGGACCAGCATGCCGCCGCCTGCGACGGCAAGGCCTGTGATTAGCAGCCCCGCGAAGTTCCTGATGAACACGAGCGAAACCAGGAGGATAAGGGTGCCTGTGGCCAAGGCGGCCGGACCCCAGCCGGCAAAACCGGAGGTGACCAGGGCAGCGCCGGTCAGGGCAGGTACAGGATAGCCCCAGAATCCGGACCAGACGGCGGCGGCCTTGCCCCGGCTGTAACTGGTGGTTGTGCCTGAGTGGTCCAACCGGAGCCGGATCCCGCTCAGTCTTTGGCCGCTCATGACGGCGGCGAAAGCATGGCCGAGTTCGTGCGTGGCGGTGGCCAGGAGCCCAAAGTACTTCCAGGTGGCACGGGGGATGGACAATGCAGTTGCCAGCGCCAGCACCACAGCCAGTTCGGCCACCGTGACTTGGGGGATGGCGGCACGGCTGAAGGCTTCAACGATTCGTTGCCACAATTGCTCGGGAATCAAGGTCGTTTCCCGCCGGGCCGGGAGTAGTGATTGTCAGCCATAGCCCTCTACGGTACTAGAGGGATGGTTCACCACTGTCCTGCCGCCCTGCCGCCTTGGGGCGCTCAACGAATCGAGGAATGCCGTGACCACTTTGAAGGAACGCCTGCACGCTGATGTTGTGGTGCACATGAAGGAGCGGAACAAAACCGCCCTGACAACGGTGCGCAATGTCCTGGGCGAGATCGAAACACGGGAGAAGTCGGGAAAGACGCCCATTGTCCTGGACGACGCCCAGGTGACCTCGTTGTTGCAGAAAGAGGCTGCAAAGCGACGTGACACCGCAAGGATCTATATGGAAGCCGGAGAATCCGAGCGGGCCGCGGCCGAGATCGCCGAGGCCGGGATCATCGAGGCATATTTGCCTCAGCCGCTGACAGCCGCGGAAGTCGAGGCGATCGTTGACGAGACAATCGCCGGGCTGAGGAGCGAAGGCGTGGAGCCTGGTATGCGTCAGCTGGGCGCCGTGATGAAGCCTGTCACGGCCAAAGTCGCCGGACGCTTCGACGGCAAGGCGGTCAGCGAGATCGTCCGCAGCCGTCTCGCCTGAGCCGGCAGCTCGAGCCTCCTAACAGGAAAGGCACGCCTACTAAACGTGGGCGTGCCTTAACTTCCTGTTGGCGGAACTCGGCCGCCACGGAAGAATATCCGGGTTTCTTGAATCAGCCTTCGCAGTCAGTGCAGAAGCTGTGTCCGTCTTTCTGCCGCGCAATCTGGGAGCGGTGCCGGACCAGGAAGCAGGAGTAGCACGTGAACTCGTCCTCAGCCTGCGGGATAACCTGCACGACCAGTTCCTCGGCAACGAATTCGCCTCCCGGAACGCCGGCGCCATCCAGCCCGTCGGCCTCATCGAGCTCGAGGACGACGCTGCGGGCGTCCGGAGCATTGGCGGACTGCAGTGCCTCGAGTGAGTTGTCCTGCGACTCCTTGACGTCGGAGCGAAGTTCGTCGTAATCGGTTGCCACTTAGGTGTATCTCTTTTCTTTGGTTCGTCTGTCGCGTATGCAACGTACAGCATCCGGCGGGTATTCCCCAATAGCCTGGCAAGAAAATTTCTCTGCGGCGCCAATATTTCCGTGCGGACACCCGCTGGGATCGGCGTGGGGTGACTTTGGGCACCATGGTGCCCGGGACTGAAATTCAGCGCACGGCGGCCGAGCCGCGAGACCTAGTTACGTTCCTTAGCCAAGGCCGTGGTCTGAGGCGGGGTAATCCGCCCCAGGCGCTCGTCGAGCGTCAAGCGAAGCCGGGCGGCCGCCACCTGAACCCGGTGCTCGGCAGGGGTGACCTTCCTGTCCGGCGCAGAGGCGGCATTCGGGCGCGCTTGGACGTCCTTGTGTTCAGGGGACCGTGCGCTCACGGTCCAGTCACTATCGTCCCCGCCAGGCACGTACTCCCACGCCGCGTCGAACAGTTCAAGCTCCTCGGCACGGGCCAGCTCACTGCCTGCGAGGACGTTTAGGGTCGCAAGCCCCAAGGCCTTGGTTCCTTCATCCTGATCCAGGGTGCGGTCCAGGGCCCACTGGGTGCGTCGCCACCATTCCGCCCGGCTGTCCGCCTCGGTCTTCTGCCGGAGCGCCTGCTCGTCGGCTTCGCGTTTCTGGTCCAGCGCTGTCTTATCGGCTGACGTGCGCTGGGCCAGGGTGCGCCAGTTGATGTAGAAAGCCAGCAGGGCCGCGAACAGCACAGCCAAGGGACCGAGCCCGGCAAGGATTACCCACCAGTCGGCCGGCCCGGAGTGGACGACGACTTCAAGCGGGCCAGGCGGCGGGGTTGGATTCACGGCTCCAGCTTAGGCCGTCGACGGAAACAGAAAAAACCCCTGAAATCCGTAGATTTCAGGGGTTTTCCCATTTGTGCGCGGAGGGGGACTTGAACCCCCACCCCCTTTCGAGGACTAGCACCTCAAGCTAGCGCGTCTGCCATTCCGCCACCCGCGCAGGTGGTAATTCAGAGATCGTTTCCGCCTTTCAGCGTTTCGCTTTTCTCCGAAGCAGCGAGAAAAACTCTAACACGAACTTTCCGAAAACATGGAATCGGGGCTGATGGGTAGGCTGAGGGCACACGAGAACGCAGGTTGTTTGCAGCCTTCCCACTGCCCAAGGAGTTTCTATGTCTGACATCCGTGCCGAGGATGAAGTTGTCCGGATCTGCCAGGAACTCATCCGGATAGATACCTCGAACTACGGTGACGGCTCGGGTCCGGGGGAGCGGGTGGCCGCGGAATACACAGCCGGGCTCATCGAGGAAGTGGGCCTCGCCGCCGAGATCTTCGAGTCGGCGCCCGGCCGCGCAAGTGTTGTGACCCGGATGGCGGGTGAGGATCCGTCCGCCAGCGCGTTGGTGGTGCACGGGCACCTCGATGTAGTGCCCGCCCTGCGTGAACAGTGGTCGGTGGATCCCTTTGGCGCGGAGCTCAAGGACGGACTCATTTGGGGCCGCGGAGCCGTGGACATGAAGGACATGGACGCCATGATCCTTGCTGTGATGCGGGATTTGGCCAGATCCGGGCGCAAGCCCAAGCGCGACATTATCTTTGCCTTCTTCGCCGACGAGGAAGCCGGCGGTGAGTACGGGGCCCGCTACGCAGTCGACAAGCGGCCCGAGCTCTTCGAAGGCGCAACCGAAGCCATCTCGGAGGTAGGCGGCTTCTCGGCAACCATCGGCGGGCAGCGCACCTACCTCCTGCAGACGGCTGAGAAGGGCATCTCCTGGCTCCGGCTGGTGGCGCACGGCCGGGCTGGCCACGGCTCCCAGATCAATACGGACAACGCCGTCACCCGGCTGGCTGCGGCGGTAACCCGGATCGGCGAATACAAGTGGCCGATTGAGCTGACGCCCACTACGCGGCAGTTCCTGGACGGCGTGACCGAACTCACGGGTGTGGAATTCGATCCCGATAATCCGGACCGCCTGCTCGACCAGCTCGGCACCGTGGCGCGCTTTGTGGGGGCAACCCTGCAGAACACCACCAATCCCACGCTGCTCAAGGGCGGCTACAAGCACAACGTCATCCCCGAATCGGCTGAGGCCCTGGTGGACTGCCGGACGCTCCCGGGCCAGCAGGACCACGTGCTGGAGATCGTGCGCGAGCTTGCCGGTTCCGGTGTCGACGTCAGCTACGTGCACAGCGACGTCTCGCTTGAGGTCCCGTTCGCCGGAAACCTGGTGGATTCCATGATCGACGCCCTGCACACCGAGGATCCGGGGGCGAAAGTGCTTCCCTACACGCTCTCCGGCGGCACGGACAACAAATCATTGAGCCGGCTCGGTATCACCGGCTACGGCTTCGCTCCCCTCCAGCTGCCCGACGATCTCGATTTCACCGGGATGTTCCACGGTGTGGACGAGCGGGTTCCGGTGGATTCGCTGAAGTTCGGCGCCCGCGTGCTCAACACGCTCCTCACCAATTACTGAGCCGGCCCGGACATGACGCCTGAGGAAGTCCTGCCGGAGCCGCTGCTCCAGGCCATCCGCGGCCGTGCTGCGGGCTATGACCGGGACAACACCTTCTTCTTTGAAGACCTCAAGGAGCTGACCGCCGCCGGCTACCTCAGGCTCTTTGTGCCGGCGTCCGACGGCGGCCTGGGGCTTGGGCTGGAGGCCGCAGCACAGTGCCAGCGGCGGCTGGCAACGGCGGCCCCGGCCACCGCCTTGGCCATCAACATGCATTTGGTCTGGACCGGCGTCGCCCACGTCCTGGCCGCACGGGGGGACCATTCCCTTGGCTTCGTCCTGCAGGAGGCCGCCCAGGGCGAGATCTTCGCCTTCGGCAATTCCGAAGCCGGCAACGATTCGGTACTTTTTGATTCAAAAACGGCAGCCGTTCCCCTGCCGGGCGGAGCGTACAGCTTCACGGGTACCAAGATCTTCACGAGTCTTTCGCCCGCCTGGACCCGGCTGGGAATCTTCGGCAAGGACGCCCAGGCCAGGGAAGGCGAAGGGGAGCTGGTGCACGGGTTCATCACCCGGGAGGCCGCGGGCTACGCCATCCTGGATGACTGGAACACCCTGGGCATGCGGGCCAGCCAGTCAAACACCACCGTCCTGGACGGCGCCGAGGTCCCGCCGGAGAGGATCTTCCGCAAACTTCCGGTGGGACCCAACGCCGATCCGCTGATTTTCGCCATCTTCGCGTGCTTCGAGACTTTGCTGGCTGCCGTGTACACAGGGATTGGCGAACGTGCCCTGAACCTGGGTGTTGAGGCCGTCAAGCGCCGCACGTCCTTCAAGAATGCCGGCCGCAGCTATGCGCAGGATCCGGATATCCGCTGGAAGATCGCGGAGGCCGCCATGGCCATGGATAACCTCTACCCCCAGCTGCTGACCGTCAGCCGCGATGTGGATGCGCTCGTTGAGCACGGGCCGCAGTGGTTTCCCAAACTTGTGGGGCTGAAGGTCCATGCAACGGAAACGGCCCGCCGCGTTGTGGACCTGGCCATCAGGGTGAGTGGCGGCTCCAGCTACTTTCGCGGGTCGGAACTTGAACGCCTGTACCGGGACGTGCTGGCGGGGATGTTCCACCCATCAGACGATGAGTCGGCGCACAACACCGTGGCGAACGCCTGGCTGGGTCCGTTGGAGGACTGAACAGGCCACTGGCCGGTAATCCCTACACGGTCCGCTGGACCTGCATCACTCGGCGGCGGAGCCAGAAGCGCCTGCCGCCGCCCAAATACAGCTTGCTGCGTTCCAGCTCCCACTTGCCGTACTCGGAATGCTCCACGAGCCGGCGCCTGGCGTCAGGCAGTGAATCGTCAGGGCTGACCGTCAGAACGAGGTACTCGTACTGCCTCAGAAAGTCCCGTTCACGCTTGACCGAGCTGGTGAGAAAATGTTCCTTCATTGCTCTCCATTTTCGTCCTTTTCCGGCTAACGTGAAGTCATGAGCATCGATCCGCGTGTCGCGCTTCAGTCCTTGACAACTGCCTTGGAAGAACACCTTATAGCAGCATCCAACCGACGTGGCGATGGCGATCCCGCGGTCGAAGCGTCTTTTTTTGCGGTCGCGGATGCGTTCGAGGTTTACGAAGACGCACTCTACGAGGCTTACAGCGAAGTTACGCCCCTTCAGGTCTTCGATGATGAAGAAGATGAGGACGATGAAGCCGGCATCGACGACGACGAGGACCTGGAAATCGTCCAGGACTAAGAACACCACGCGGGCAACGACCTAACGCTGCGGCCCTGAACGGCGTGTCAGCCGGGCAGGGAAACGTCCTCGAGCGCGCGGGCAATTTCGGGCGGCAGCCTGGTCAGTTGGGCGGCCATGATTTCTTTCGCCTGCACGGGAGTCCTGGGCCCGACGATGGCCGTGGCCACGCCATGCTGGGACAACAGCCAGCTCAGCGAGACATCCAGTGGTGTCCGGCCCAGGCCCTTGGCCGCCATGGCCACGGCTTCCACCACGCTGGACGGCTGCGCCTCCAGATACGGCTCTACGTAAGGTGCGGAGTCTGTTCTTGCCGCCCGGGAATCGGCGGGAATGGCGCTGCGGTACTTGCCGGTCAGGACGCCGCGTCCCAGGGGAGCCCAGGCCATCAGCCCCAGGCCGGCATCTTCGACGGCGGGAACCAGTTCCGCTTCTGCCTTTCGCTGAAGGAGTGAATATTCAGCCTGCGCGGCTACGAGCGGAAATCCGGCCACCGCCGCGGCCTTGGCGCTTTGCCACCCGTTGAAGTTGGAGATGCCCGCATAGCGGGCGCGGCCGCTCCGGAGCGCGAATTCAAGCGCGGACAGGGTCTCGTCCAGCGGGACGTTGCCGTCCCATGCCTGGGCAAACCAGATATCCACGTAGTCAGTCCCCAGCCTTGCCAGGCTGGCGTCCAGGCCGGTGAGCATCGCGTTGCGCGACGTGTCCACCGTGCGCCGGCCGTCCGACGTCGACATCCCCGCCTTGGTGGAAATGCAGACTTCGGTGCGGGAGACGACGTCACCCAGGAGAGAGCCGATCATCGCCTCGGCGCGGCCGTCGGCGTAAGACGCCGCGGTATCTATGAGTTTTCCGCCACCGTCAATAAATGTCCGCAATATCTCCGAGGCATCCTGTTCGTCGGTATCGCCGGACCAGGACATGGTGCCGAGGGAAAGGGCGGAGACTCGCAATCCACTGTTGCCGACGTAACGCTGCTGCATAGCTGCAAGCTTACGGGGAATCAACAGGGTCCATGACGTAGGGTCTTAGCGTGAACTGGTTTGAGGCGGCCCTGCTGGGCCTAGTGCAGGGACTGACCGAATTTCTACCGATTTCATCGAGCGCGCACCTGCGGATTGTGGGGCAGTTTCTGCCCAACGCATCCGATCCCGGAGCCGCGTTTACCGCCATCACGCAGCTTGGTACCGAAACGGCGGTGGTGATCTACTTCTGGCGCGACATCGTGCGGATCGTCAAGGCTTGGGCGGGTTCGCTGACCGGAAAAGTCTCCCGGCAGGACCCGGATGCCCGCATGGGCTGGCTGGTGATCCTGGGCAGCCTCCCCATCATCGTGCTGGGTCTGCTGTTCCAGGACCAGATCGAGTCGGTGCTGAGGAGCCTGTGGCTCGTAGCCACCATGCTGATCGTCTTCGGGCTCTTTCTGGCCGTGGCCGACGCGATCGGAAAGCAGGACCGGGACCTCACCCAGCTCACCTACAAACACGGCATTTTGTACGGCTTCGCCCAGGCCCTGGCTCTTATTCCCGGTGTGTCGCGATCCGGCGGCACCATCACCGCAGGTCTCCTGATGGGCTACACACGCGAAGCCGCCGCGCGGTATTCGTTCCTCCTGGCTATCCCGGCGGTGTTCGGCAGCGGCCTTTACCAGCTGTACAAAGTGGTCTCCAAGGAAGGCATCACCGGCCCCTACGGCCTTCCGGAGACGGCGCTGGCCACCGTCATCGCCCTGGTGGTGGGCTACGTGATCATCGGTTGGTTCCTCAGGTTCATTTCCACCCGAAGCTACCGGCTCTTCGTCTGGTACCGGATCTTCCTGGGCCTGGCCCTGTATCTTTTGCTCGGTTTCAATGTCATCAGCGCCTAGCCGTAGGCTTAGGCTGTGAAATCCTGGACCTCCCGCCCTGTCCCTGCGCTGCCCGGCGCCATGCCTGCCATCCGGCTGTTCGACACCGCAAAGGGGAGTGAGGTCACGCTCCGGGCCGGGGGAGAGCAGTCCATGTACGTCTGCGGGATCACTCCCTACGACGCAACCCACATGGGCCATGCGGCCAGCTACGTGGCCTTCGATCTGCTGAACAGGGCCTGGCGTGACGCCGGCCAGCAGGTTTCCTACGTCCAGAACGTCACCGACGTCGACGACCCCCTGCTGGAGCGCGCGACTGCCACCGGTGTGGACTGGCGGGACCTGGCCGCGAGCCAGATTGAACTCTTCCAGACCGACATGGAGGCCCTGAACGTCCTCTCGCCGGACCACTACGTGGGTGCCGTTGAATCAGTTGACATCATTGTTCCGGCCATCGAACGGCTGGTCCGGCTGGGGCTGGCCTACCGCGTCCCTGGTACGGCAGGGGAGCCCGCCGGCGACGTCTATTACGACGTCGAAGCTGCCGGCAAGCAGTCGGTCGCCCCGGATGCCTGGACCCTGGGCTCGATCTCCCGCCTTGGTGAAGCCGAAATGCTGGAACTGTTCGCCGAACGCGGCGGCGACCCGGGCCGGGCCGGCAAGCGGCAGGCCCTGGACCCCCTGCTCTGGCGGGTTGCCCGTGACGGCGAGCCCAGCTGGCCGGGCGGCGAATTGGGCCAGGGCAGGCCTGGCTGGCACATCGAATGCACGGTCATCGCCCAGCGGTACCTGCCGGCTCCCTTCACTGTCCAAGGCGGCGGCTCTGACCTCATCTTCCCGCACCACGAGATGGGCGCCGGTCACGCCTATTCCCTCGCCGAAGTGCCGCTGGCCCACCATTATGCCCACGCCGGCATGGTGGGCCTGGACGGCGAAAAGATGAGCAAGTCCAAGGGCAACCTGGTCCTGGTGTCCAAACTTCGGGCCGAGGGAGAAGATCCGGCAGCCATCCGCCTGGCTATCCTGGCCCACCATTACCGTTCAGACTGGTCCTGGACCGCTGAAGGGTTTGAAGCCGCGAAGGACCGCCTGGCTGCGTGGCGCAGCGCCGTCGCCGCCTCGCCGGAAGGATCGGCCCCCGGCCTGATCGCAGAAATGCGGTCCGCCCTTGCATCTGACCTGAACGCACCGGCCGCCCTGGAAGCTGTTGACCGCTGGGCTGCCTCGGCGGACTCCGCCGCGGCAGCGGGCAGCCAGCATGATCAGGCCCTGGTCAGGGACGCCTTGGACGCCTTGCTCGGCGTCGTACTTTAGGGCTTGTCCCGGCCCCGACGCTTGAGATAGCGCTCAAACTCCCGCGCGATGGATTCACCGCTCGCCTCCGGAAGATCGGCCGTATCTTTTGCCTCTTCCAGCTGGCGGACGTACGCGGCGATCTCCGGATCCTCGGTAGCCAACTCATCGACGCCGCGTTCCCACGCAGCTGCCTCTTCCGCCAGTTCGTGCGTGTCCAGCGGGACCTGGATCAATTCCTCGACCCGGTGCAGGAGAGCCAGCTGCGCCTTGGGTGACGGGGCCTGGGCCACGTAATGCGGGACGGCTGCCCAGAGGGAAACAGTAGGAAGGCCCGCCAGGAGGGACACTTCGGACAGTACTCCGACTATGCCGACGGGACCTTCATACTGGGATGCTTCAAGGTTGAGGCGTTCCCGCAACACAGCGTCGTCGGAGGAGGTGCTGACCGGAATCGGCCTGCTGTGCGGAACGTCTGCCAGAAGGGCCCCCACCAGGACCACGTAGTCCACCTTCAGCGCTTCGGCGTGGACCAGCAGTTCCGCCGTATAGGCCCGCCACTTGTAGGACGGCTCAATGCCCTGGACGAAAATGACGTCCACGTTCGAATCCGGCGCACTGGCCTTGTAGATCCGTGTGGATGGCCACTTGATCTTGCGTTCCCCCGCGGCGTTCCTGCGGACCGTAGGACGCGTGAACTGGAAATCGTAGTATTCGTCGGCGTCAATGGACGCGACCTTCTTGCCGCCCCAAACCCTGTTCAGGTAGCGCAAGGAATCACTGGCGGCTTCGCCGGCATCGTTCCAGCCTTCAAATGCGGCCAGCATCACAGTAATGCGCTCCCCGTCCGCCACTGGCAGCAGGAACTGCTCCGGTTCAGGTGCGGCACCCGGTTCCGCGGTGTCTCCGTCGAAGCTATTCATCTCATCACCCTACGTCCAAGAACCGGCGCGACGCATTGAATGAAGAGCCAAAGAGTGCGCCGGGGCGCGTGCGGGCCCGAAGGCAATGCTGATATTCGCCGAGGGCGTATCCACCGGCTGGCGCTCAGGTGCGCCCCGTAGACTGGGACCATGCGATCCCTACCCTCCGTTTCCCCGCTCAGAGCCGTTCTTTGGGATATGGACGGCACCATTGTGGACACTGAACGCTACTGGATTGCCGCCGAGCACGCCCTCGTTGAAGCGCATGGCGGCACCTGGTCGCACGGGCAGGCCATGCAGCTCGTGGGACAGTCACTGACGTATTCGGCCGGAATCCTCCAAGCAGCCGGTGTCCGGCTGGAGCGCCGGGAGATCATCGACACCCTGACCGCTGAGGTCATCAGGAGCGTCCGGCACTCTGTTCCCTGGCGCCCCGGGGCGAGGGAACTGCTGGATGACCTGCACCTCGCCGGAGTGCGGTGCGCGCTGGTGACCATGTCGGAGGAGCCGTTGGCCCGCGAAATTGTCGCGAGCCTGCCCAAGCCTTACTTCGAATTCCTGGTCACGGGGGACACCGTCACCCAGGGAAAGCCGCACCCGGAAGCATACTTGAAGGCAGTGGAGCTGCTTCAGGACGCGGACCCGGACCTGACCGTGGATCACTGCGTCGCCCTGGAGGACTCCGCGCCGGGAGTGGCTGCTGCTGTGGCCTCAGGCGTCGCCACCGTCGCCATTCCGCACATTGTCCCGATCCCCGACGATCCCAGGCACACCATCTGGGAATCCCTGGCCGGCCGCACCGTTTCCGAGCTGGAGGCCATCGCTGCGGGCAGCCTGGCCGCCGCGGCGGCTGGATCTGCAGTGCTTGTGACGGGGACCCCGTCATGAGCTCCAAGCCCGCCCCCGCCCGCCGCGAAGGAATACCGCTCGGCCGGATCGCCGGAATCCCGGTCATTCTGGCCTACTCGTGGTTTGTGATCGCCGCCTTTACCGTCATTGTCTACGGGCCCCTGCTGTTGGAGCAGAATCCGGTGTTGGGCGTCTCCGCCTACTACATGGCGTTCGCGTACGCCCTACTACTCCTGATCTCCGTCCTGGTCCACGAACTGGCGCACGCCCTCACGGCCAAGATCTACGGCTGGCCCACGCAGAAGATCGTGCTGAATCTCTGGGGCGGCCACACGCAGTTTGAGAATTTCACGGCGACGCCGGCGCGCTCGGTCATCGTGGCGCTGGCAGGACCGGCTGCCAACCTGGTCCTCGCCGGCGGTGCCTGGATGGTCCTGTCCACCACCAGCATGGGCACCGTGGCCGAGATCCTCACGAACATCTTTATGTGGGCCAACTTCGTCATCGGCATCTTCAACGTCCTGCCCGGACTCCCGCTGGACGGCGGCAGGATCGTTGAGTCGGCCGTGTGGAAAGCAACCGGGAGCCAGGCCAAAGGCACCGTCGCCGCCGGCTGGGCCGGCCGCGTCATCGTGGTGGCGCTGGGCTTCTGGTTCATTGCCCGGCCGCTGCTGGCCGGTGAGACACCTGATTTCAGCCTCCTGATGATCACCGTCCTCGTCGGCGGCTTCCTCTGGATGGGAGCCAGCGCCGCAATCCAGCAGGGCACTCTGCGCGGAAGGATGCATCTGGTCAGCGCCGCTGCCCTGGCGGCTCCCGCCGTCGGAATTCCAGCCACCGCGGTGGTGGCGGACATCCGCAGGCTGTCACCGGACGGCTCACGCGCCGTTGTGGTCTGCGGGCCGGATGGACGCCCGCAGGGTGTTGTGGATCCCAGTGCCCTCGCCGCGGTTCCTGACTACGCGGCCGGCACCACGCCTGCCACGGCGGTGTCCTATGCCCTCGCGGCGGGAGCCTACGTACCTGAGTCGTCCCAGGGGCAGGAACTGATCCAGTACCTTTCCCAGCTGGACGGTCACGAATATGCCGTGGTGGACCATCACGGAACGGTCACCGGCCTTCTGGCGCAGAACGTGGTGGTGGCCGCCATTACCGGCAAGGCTGACCCGTCAAATAGGCATCCGCAGGGTCAAAGCCGGTAGAGTTACGTGCCGGCCGTGCATTGCCGCCGCGTGGCCGCCCGGAGGCCTGCGCCACACCCGGCGGACCTATTTCGATGCGTGGCCCCACAGTTTTACAGGAGCGAGGAAAATCCATGAGCAGCGAAACTGCCGCCGAAGCCGCAGCACCAACCACCACCGGTGTTGCCGCCAATGGCACCCAGCCGGTGGGAGCTGCCCGCCGCCGCGGGCCTTTCCGTGAAGGCGAACGGGTCCAGCTGACCGACGAACGCGGCCGCATGAACACGATCTCTCTCGAAAGCGGCGGCGCCTTCCACACGCACCGCGGCTTCCTGAACCACGACGAGATCATCGGAAAAGCAGATGGCTCAGTCGTTGTGAACAACGTCGGCCAGCAGTACCAGACGCTGCGACCGCTCCTTTCGGATTTTGTCCTCTCCATGCCGCGTGGCGCCGCAGTGGTCTACCCGAAGGACGCCGGCCAGATCGTCACCATGGCCGATATTTTCCCCGGCGCCAGGGTTGTCGAAGCCGGCGTTGGTTCTGGAGCGCTGTCCATCTCGCTGCTCCGGGCCGTTGGCGACAACGGCTACCTCCACTCCTTCGAGCGCCGTGAGGAATTTGCGGACATTGCCCGCGGGAATGTGGAAACCATCTTTGGCGGCCCGCACCCGGCGTGGAGGATCTCCCTTGGCGACTTCCAGGAGGAAGTAGTCCGCAGCGAGGCACCCGGATCCGTGGACCGTGTCGTGCTGGACATGCTGGCACCCTGGGAGTGCCTCGATGCCGTCGCCACCGTCCTCGCACCCGGCGGCGTTTGGATCAACTACGTGGCCACGGTCACCCAGCTCTCCCGGACCGCGGAGGCCATCAGGGCTGACGGCCGCTTCACCGAACCCGACGCCTGGGAGTCCATGGTCCGCGGCTGGCACCTTGAGGGCCTGGCCGTCCGTCCGGACCACCGCATGGTGGCCCACACCGGCTTCCTGCTGGTCACCCGCCGGCTTGCCGACGGCGTCACCGGCATCTCCGTCAAGCGCCGTCCCTCGAAGACTGGCTTCAACGAAGAAGACGTCAACGCCTGGACACCCGGTGCCGTGGGCGAACGCCTGGTCTCCGACAAAAAGCTCCGCCGAGCCGCGCGCGATGCCATCGCCGGCACCAACGTCAAGGACGAACCGGAGATCACGAACTAGTCCACATTTCGGGAGTCTCCAGCAGTACCTGCCAACTTGGGGCTAAGGTCTTAAGAAGAAGAGCAGGAAGGGGCTGATGCACCATGGAGACGCCGAATCAGGACTCCGGACGTACACCGGCGGAGCAGTCGGCCGCCAACGAACTGTCGGCTGCAGAGCGGCAGGCCAATGTCCTCCGCGACAAACTCAGGCACATTGACCGCCAGCTGGCAGCCGCCACGCAGAACAACACCAAGTTGGTCAGCATGCTGGAAGCGGCCAAGGCCGAGATCCTGCGGCTGAAAAATGCCCTGGACCAGGAGGGCCAGCCCCCGTACAGCTTCGGCACCGTCCTGCAGCTCAATCCCAGGCGGCTGCCGTCACCGGGCAACAGCGGCCAGGCGGCCACCGAGGAGTCGGCGGACATTTTCAACGCCGGCCGGAAGATGCGGGTGGGCATCAGCCCCCTGGTCAACATCAACCAGCTGGCGGTCGGCCAGGAGGTCCTCCTCAACGAGGCACTGCTGATTGTGGCCGGCCTCGGCTATGAACGCGCCGGCGAACTCGCGACGCTCAAGGAAATGCTCGGAACGGACCGCGCTTTGGTCGTGGGGCGGGCCGACGAAGAACGTGTCATCAGGCTCTCCGGAGCCCTGCTCACCGAGAAGCTCAGGGTGGGGGACGCACTGTCCATCGACTCGCGCACCGGTTACGCCCTCGAAAAAGTGCCCCGCTCCGAAGTAGAGAACCTGGTCCTCGAAGAAGTCCCCGACATCACGTACGAGGACATCGGCGGCCTCGGTCCGCAGATCGAGCAGATCCGGGACGCAGTGGAACTGCCGTTCCTGCACCCGGACCTCTACCGCGAGCATGGGCTGAAAGCCCCGAAGGGCATCCTGCTGTACGGTCCGCCAGGGTGCGGCAAGACCCTGATTGCCAAGGCTGTTGCCAACTCCCTCGCCGCCCGTGCGGCGGAGCGCTCCGGCAATGTGGACCTGAAGAGCTATTTCCTCAACATCAAGGGTCCGGAGCTTCTGGACAAGTACGTGGGCGAGACAGAGCGCCACATCCGCCTGATTTTCTCCCGGGCCCGGGAGAAGGCCTCTGACGGCAGCCCCGTAGTGGTTTTCTTTGACGAAATGGATTCGCTGTTCCGGACCCGTGGAACCGGGATCTCCTCCGACGTCGAGACCACCATCGTCCCGCAGCTGCTGAGTGAGATCGACGGCGTGGAGCGGCTGGACAACGTCATTGTGATCGGTGCATCCAACCGCGAGGACATGATTGACCCAGCCATCCTCCGCCCCGGCCGCCTGGACGTGAAAGTCAAAATCCAGCGCCCCGACGCAGAGGCCGCGGCGGATATTTTCAACAAATACATCACCACGGACCTGCCGTTCCACGAGTCCGACCTCGCCGAACACAGCGGTGACGTCCAGGCGACGGTGGACGCCATGGTCCAGCGCACGGTTGAAGCCATGTACTCCACGGAAAAGTCCAACGAGTACCTGGAAGTCACCTACGCCAACGGCGATACGGAAATGCTCTACTTCAAGGACTTCAATTCAGGCGCCGTAGTCCAGAACGTTGTGGACCGGGCCAAGAAGTACGCCATCAAGGATCTCCTGACGCTGCACCAGAAGGGTCTCCGGATCGAGCACCTGCTGCGTGCCGTGGTGGATGAATTCCGCGAGCACGAGGACATGCCCAACACCACCAACCCGGACGACTGGGCCCGGATCTCAGGCAAGAAGGGCGAACGGATCACGTACATCCGCACCATCGTGCAGGGTAAGGCAGGCCAGGAGCCCGGCAAGTCCATCGAAACGATGCCGAACACAGGACAGTACCTGTGACGGCAGCCCCGGAACGCGCCGGCGGGGGAGGGCTCCCGGCCGGCGGGGCCATGCGCGTCATGGGGGCGGAAACGGAATACGGCATCCACGCCCCGTCGGCGCCCGGAGCAAACGCCACCATGATGTCCGCCCGCGTTGTCCAGGCTTATGCCCAGGTGACGCGGCAACGGGCAGCTGGAGGGGCAGAGACCCGGTGGGATTACACGGACGAGGAGCCCCTCCACGACGCCCGTGGCTGGACCCTGGAAAGGGCGTCGGCCCACCCCAGCCAGCTGACAGACCAGCCGCCGGTACTCGACGCCGAAGCGGTGGCGCTTGCCTACGGCCGCGAAGAATTGGAACTGGACGGCGAGGACGAGTCCGGCAGCCTCCTGATGAACATGGTCCTGGGCAACGGAGCCCGCCTGTACGTGGATCATGCCCACCCGGAGTACTCCAGTGCAGAGGTGACCAACCCCCGCGATGCGGTGATCTGGGATGCAGCCGGGGACCTCGTCGCGCTGGCGGCAGTCCGCCGCCTGGCCGCGGATCCCGAGCTTCCCCCGGTCAACCTGTACAAGAACAATACGGACAACAAGTCCGTCTCCTACGGCTCCCACGAGAACTACCTCATGCCACGCTCGGTACCCTTCGGGGACATCGTGCGGGGGCTGACGCCGTTCTTCGTCACGCGGCAGATCATCTGCGGCGCCGGGCGGGTGGGCCTTGGGCAGGACAGCTCCACGCCCGGGTACCAGATCAGCCAGCGCGCAGACTTCTTCGAGGCGGAGGTGGGCCTGGAAACCACCATCCGGCGTCCCATCATCAACACCCGGGATGAGCCGCACGCCACCGCCGACAAATACCGTCGCCTGCATGTGATCATCGGTGACGCCAACCTGAGCCAATCCTCGAACTACCTCAAGTTCGGCACCACCGCCATGGTCCTGAGCCTGATCGAGGCCGGGCTGGCGCCAAAAGTGGAGGTGCACGAACCCGTCGCAGCCCTCCAGGCAGTCAGCCACGACACGTCGCTGACAGCCAAACTCAGGCTGCTGGACGGGCGCCGCGTGACGGCCCTGGACCTGCAATGGATATACCACGAGGCGGCGGCCAAGCTGGCGCAAGACACCGGCGTTGCCGATGCCGTAGACGGGGACGGCCATACGCATCAGGTGCTGGAGCGATGGGCTGCCACGCTGACCCAGCTCGATTCCGACAGGAACGCGGCGGCCACGTCCGTGGAGTGGTTGGCCAAGCTCTCCCTCCTTGAGGGTTACCGGAACCGCGACAACCTTGCCTGGGGTGACGCGAGGCTCGGCCTCGTGGACCTCCAGTGGGCAGACATCAGGCCGGAGAAGGGACTGTACTACCGGTTCCTGGCACGGAACCGCATGCAGCGGATCGTCGACGACGGAGCCATCGCCGCAGCGATGACCGAACCGCCGTCGGACACGCGTGCCTTCTTCCGCGGACGGTGCATCAGCAGCTTCGGCAAAGACGTGGTGGGGGCCAGCTGGGACTCGGTCATCTTCGACGTTCCGGGCTACGGCCGGCTTCAGCGCGTGCCAACCCGGGAACCCCTGCGCGGCACCAAGGCCCTCACGGGAGGGCTCTTTGCCCGCCACCGGACGGCCGGCCCGTTCCTCGCCGAACTTTTGGGGCATAACACCGCTCCGCCTGCGGCGTAAACCGCGCCGTCGGGCGGACAGCGTGGCAATATGGGCGTATCAGCAGATCCGCCCGGATCCGAGGATTTAGAGGAGAGATCACCATGGCAGGCCAGGAGCAGCAGAAGCCACAATCACACGACAGCCAGGTCGAGGACGAGATTCCGGAGGCGCCTCCGGCAGCCCCGGAAGCCCAGGCATCGGCCGCCACCCAGGGCGTCGACGACCTACTGGATGAAATCGACGGCGTCCTGGAGTCCAACGCCGAGGAGTTCGTCCGCGCCTTCGTCCAAAAGGGCGGCCAGTAACCCGGTCCGGATGGGTGGCGGAAGCCGCGTCCGGCCGGAATCCGTACCGACGTTGAAGGACCACGTACAAGGAGTGCATCAGTGCAGGAAACAACCGCCAACCAGGTAGCCGGCAACGCGACATCCTCATTCACCGAGCATCTGCAGCGCGACCGGCCGGACCTGCTTCCGTACAACCGTGCCATGCCTGCTGCAGCGGCGGCGACAGCTCCCCTGCAGGTGCCCCATGCCACCACGATCGTGGCGATGAGTTATGGCGGCGGCGTCCTGATGGCCGGGGACCGGCGGGCCACCATGGGCAACGTCATTGCCAGCCGGCACATCGAAAAGGTGTTCCCGGCCGACAGGTATTCGGTGCTGGGAATCGCCGGCACGGCCGGCATCGCGATTGACCTGACGCGGCTCTTCCAGGTGGAGCTGGAGCACTACGAAAAGATCGAGGGCACCCTGCTGAGCCTCGACGGCAAAGCCAACCGGCTGGGGGCCATGATCCGCGGGAACCTGCCGATGGCCCTGCAGGGACTCGCCGTCGTGCCGCTGTTCGCCGGCTTCGACACAACTGCCGGCGTGGGCCGGCTCTTCTCCTACGACGTCACCGGCGGCAGGTACGAGGAACGCGAGCACCACACGGTCGGCTCCGGTTCCGTTTTTGCCCGCGGCGCGCTGAAGAAGCTCTGGCGGCCCAACCTGGCCGAAGCTGAGGCAGTCTCCGTGGCGGTCGAGTCCCTTTACGACGCGGCCGACGACGACTCCGCCACCGGTGGTCCGGATCCCGTCCGTCAATTGTGGCCCGTGGTGTACACCGTGAACAGGGATGGCGCCCGGCGGATCCCCGAATCCGAGCTCGCCGCTGCGGCGGGCAGGATTATCGAAGCCAGGTCTGCCGAGCGGCGGGAGGCCTAACATGACGCAGCAGTTCTATGTCTCGCCTGAACAACTGATGAAGGACCGTGCGGACTTCGCACGGAAGGGCATCGCCCGCGGCAGGTCCGTGGTGGTCATCAGCTGCCAGGACGGTATTGCCCTGGTCGCTGAGAACCCCTCACCCTCACTGCACAAAATCGGCGAGATCTACGACAAAATCGCCTTTGCCGCCGTCGGCAAGTACAACGAATTCGAAAGCCTGCGCCAGGCCGGGGTGCGGTACGCGGATGTCCGTGGTTACTCCTACGACCGTGAGGATGTCACCGCACGAGGCCTCGCGAGCGTCTACGCGCAAAGCCTCGGTGCCGTCTTCACCGCCGAACAAAAACCCTTCGAAGTGGAACTGGCCGTCGCCGAAGTTGGCCCCACGCCGGAACTGGACCACCTCTACCGGCTCACCTTCGACGGGTCCATCGCCGACGAGCACGGCTTCATCGTGATGGGCGGCCAGGCGGAGCGTGTCTCCGCGGTCATCGCCGAGGGCTGGCGACCGTCGCTGCGGTTCGCAGGCGCTGTACGCCTGGCTACCCGCGGCCTGGCCAGCGGCCCCGACCCGGCCGCTGAACAGGGCGAAGCGGGAGGAACCCTTCCGGCCAAGGCCGTGGAGGTTGCCGTGCTGGACAGGCAGTCGGAGACCTCCCGGGGTTTCCGCAGGGCCTTCCGGCGGCTCAACGATTCTGATATCACGGCGCTGCTTGCTGAGGAGGACTGAGATGGACAAGAGAATCTTCGGTATCGAGACCGAGTTCGGAATCTCGTATTCGAGCCCCGATTCGAGGCCGTTGGCCCCGGAAGAAGTGGCCCGGTACCTGTTCCGCAAGGTGGTCAGCTGGGGACGGTCATCCAACGTTTTCCTGACCAACGGTTCCAGGCTGTACCTCGACGTCGGCTCACACCCTGAGTACGCCACGGCTGAATGCGATGACCTGGCCCAGCTCATTGCGCACGACCGTGCGGGCGAGCTGATCTTGGACGACCTCGTTGACGAGGCGCAGGCAAGGCTGGCTGCGGAAGGATTCAACGGCACTGTCTACCTGTTCAAAAACAACACCGATTCGGCCGGCAACTCCTACGGCAGCCATGAAAACTACCTCATCCCGCGCCGCGGCGAATTCTCCCGGCTCGCGGAGATCCTGATCCCGTTCCTGGTAACCCGGCAGCTGATCGCCGGC
Organism: Arthrobacter sp. UYNi723; assembly: GCF_054057635.1. Taxonomy (NCBI): domain Bacteria; kingdom Bacillati; phylum Actinomycetota; class Actinomycetes; order Micrococcales; family Micrococcaceae; genus Arthrobacter; species Arthrobacter sp. UYNi723. Next base: position 33,831 of record NZ_JBSRZM010000015.1, on the reverse strand, counting down.
GCAGGAAAAATCCTGAAGACTCCGCATGGGGCCACCTACGCGTTTTCCCAGCGGGCAGACCACATCTGGGAGGGCGTTTCCTCCGCCACCACAAGGTCACGGCCCATCATTAACACCCGCGATGAACCGCACGCCGACGCCGAATTCTTCCGCCGGCTCCATGTCATTGTGGGCGACTCCAACATGTCCGAAACCACAGCCCTGCTCAAGGTCGGCACCGTGGACCTCATCCTGCGCATGATTGAGGCGGGAGTGATCATGCGCGACATGAGGATGGAAAATCCCATCCGCAGCATCCGCGAGATTTCCCACGACCTCAGTGGAAGGGCGCTGGTCCGTCTGGCCAACGGCCGCCAGCTCACGGCCCTGGAGATCCAGCAGGAGTACCTCACGAAGGTCACGGCCTTTGTTCAGGAGCACGGGGCCCACAATCCCCACGTACCGTTCATCCTTGATCTTTGGCAACGGACCCTGAACGCCATCGAGAGCGGTGACACCAGCACCATCGACACGGAAATCGACTGGGCCATCAAGAAAAAACTGATGGACAACTACCGGCAGCGGCACGGCCTCGGCCTGGACGCACCCAGGATTGCCCAGCTGGATCTTACGTACCATGACATTTCGCGGAGCCGCGGGCTGTACTACATCCTGCAGTCCCGGGGTGCGGTTCGGCGGGTTGTGGACGATACCGTGATCAAAGACGCCGTGGACGTGCCGCCGCAATCCACGCGGGCCAAGCTGAGGGGCGATTTCGTCCGGCGCGCCCAGGAACTGGGCAGGGATTACACGGTTGACTGGGTGCACCTGAAGCTGAACGACCGCGCGCACCAGACCATCCTGTGCAAGGATCCCTTCCGGAGCGTCGATGAGCGGGTGGATGCCCTGCTGGGCTCTATGGGCTGACGTTCAGGTTCACGGGCTATCCTTGATGGGGCCGTTCCTTGGCCTTGCAGCGGTGCCGGGCGCCTGATTCCGGTTCCGCGTCCACCCTGCCCCGACGAAAGTTCTCTTACGTGCGCCGACTCCTAGCAATCCTGATCCCCGGCCTGCTGCTGCTTACCGCTTGTGGCGGTTCGCCCGCAGCACCGGAACCCACCAGCCAGTCTGCCGGTGACACTGCCAAGTTCGACTCCCTGAAACTGACGGACAACGGGGACAAGAAGGCTCCCGGTGTCGAGTTCTCCAAGCCCCTCGAAGTCACCGAACCCACCATCAAGGTGGTCGCCGAAGGTGACGGTGACCGGGTCAAAGAGAACCAGATCGCAAACATCTCCATCCTCGCGCTCAGCGGTGCGGACGGATCCACGCTGGAGGACACTTTCCCCGGCGAGCCCGAACCACTGCAGCTGAACGAGGAACTGAAGACCGGAAGCCCGGTTATCTACAGCGCGTTTGTTGGCTCCAAGGTCGGCTCGAGCCTTGCCCTGGCCATCCCGGGCCAGGCCGCAACCGCTGAAGGCGCCCCCGCCCAGCCAACGCAGCTTCTCCTGATCAAGGTGCTCTCCACCAAGGACGCACCGCAGACCGTCGCTCCGCTCGCAAAGCCCGAAGGCGAGACTGTCACCCCGCCGGCCGGCCTGCCGACCGTGAAGGACAACGACCAGGGCGTGCCGGAGATCTCCGTTGACGGAATCGCCGCGCCCACAGCACTCGTGTCCCAGGACCTGATCAAGGGCACCGGCGCGGAGGTTAAGGAAACCGACACGTTGACCGTCAACTATGTTGGCGTGAACCTCGTGGGCGGCACTAAATTTGATTCAAGCTTTGACCGCGGCGAGCCGGCCAGCTTCCCGTTGACCGGCGTCATTCCGGGCTGGACCCAGGGACTGGCGGGAAAGACGGTGGGCTCCCGGGTCCTCCTGGTGGTCCCCAAGGACCTCGCGTACGGTGATGCCGGCCAGGGCGAAGCCAAGGGTGACCTTGTCTTCGTTGTGGACATCCTCGGCGTCAAGTAAACAGCAACACATCACCCACCCAAATAATCAAAGGAGCAACCATGTCATTTGGTCAGCGCGATTTCGACCGCCAGAAGCCGGAAATTGACTTCCCGCAAGGCGATGTCCCCACCGAACTGGTTATCACCGACCTCATCGAGGGTGACGGTGCCGAGGCCAAAAAGGGCGACACCGTCTCCACCCACTACGTCGGTGTGGCCTGGTCCAGCGGCGAAGAGTTCGACGCTTCCTGGGGCCGCGGCGCCCCGCTGGACTTCCGTGTGGGCGTGGGCCAGGTCATCCAGGGCTGGGACCAGGGCTTGCTGGGCATGAAGGTAGGCGGCCGCCGCCGCCTGGAGATTCCTTCCGAACTGGCGTACGGCTCCCGCGGGGCCGGCGGAGCCATTGGCCCCAACGAAGCGCTGATCTTCGTGGTGGACCTCATGGGCGTCCGCTGACCGAAGCATCGTAACGCCGGAAGGCGCGGTAACAATCAGGGTTTTGTTTTCCTGTTGGTTGCCGCGCTTTCTGCTTTCCGCGGAGGAGTTTAGTAACGTAGCCAGCGTGTCCGTCTCCCGTACTGAACGCCTGCTGAACCTCCTGATAGCCCTGCTGAACACCAAATACGGCCTGCGCCGGGCAGAGTTGCGGGCGAAGGTCTACCATGACACGTCCGGCAACGACGTGGCCTTCGGCAGGATGTTTGAGCGGGACAAGAATGACCTCCGGCAGTTCGGCTTCGATGTGGAAACCGTCACGGACCTCGGCTGGAGCGAAGATGATCCGGCCACCACCCGCTACCGCATCGGCAAGGAATCGAACCGCCTGCCCGATGTCCAGCTCAGCCCGGGGGAGTGGACCGTCCTTCTCCTGGCGTCCCAGTTGTGGGAGCGTGCCGCCCTGGGAACCGCCGCTGCCAGCGCCCTCCGCAAGCTCCAGGCCTCCGGCACCCTGTCCGACGTCGAACTTCCGCTTGGTGTTCAGCCGCGCATCCGGCCAGCGGGCCAGGCCTTTGATGATGTGGTGGCTGCCATGCACGCCCAGCACCCCGTCAGCTTTCCCTACCTGGCAGGCACCACCGGCAAGGAAGAGCAACGGACGGTGGAGCCGTGGGGCCTCGGCAGCCGCTTTGGCCAGTGGTATCTGACCGGCTACGACCGCTCGCGCATGGCACCGCGCCACTTCCGGCTTTCCCGGTTCACTGGCCCCGTCACGGTGTTGGAGAAGGAAACCTACTCGGCGCCGCCGAACTTCAATGTCCGCGCAGAACTGGACCGGCTTCCGGAGCTCCCGCTCCGGACCGCCGTCGTGGACGTCCGGGAGGGCCGCCTCCTTGGCCTGCGCCGGCGCACGACCTCGGTTCCCGACGGGAGTGCGGGAACGCCCGACGCCGGCTACGAACGGCTGCAGGTCAACTTCAGGGACGCTGAGGTGCTGGCCGAGGAGCTCGCATCCTATGGCCCGGACGCTGTGGCACATGCTCCCGACGAGCTGGTGGCAGCCGTGCGGCACCGGCTGCGCAACGCTGCCGCCTTCTGCGCCGCTCCCAGCCCTGCCTATCTGTTTGCGGACGCACCGCGGGGCCGCGCCGTCCGCAAACGCACTTCTGAGGAACCAGCTCAAGCGCATGCTGCAGCTGGTGCCGTTCCTGGTCCACAACCAGGGCCTGCATATCCAGGACGTCGCAGCCCGCTTCGGTGTCACGCCCGCGGAGCTGGAAAGCGACCTGCGGATCCTCATCTGCTCCGGCCTTCCCGAGGGATACCCTGACGACCTCCTGGACATCCATTGGGAGGAAGGCCACGTTTACATCACCCAGGACCTGGATCTCAAGAGGCCGGTCCGGTTTACGGTGGACGAGGCCTGCGCGCTGCTGACCGGGCTCGAGACGCTCAATGGGCTTCCCGAACTTGCCGAAGGAGGTGCCCTGGAGTCAGTGACCCTCAAGCTGATGGCAGCGGCCGGCGAAGAAGGGCTGCGGGCCGGTTCGCTTGCCGGTCCGGAGGTGGGACCCGCGGATTCGGCCGTCCTTGACGTTGTCCGTGGTGGAATCCAGGAGCGGTCGCAGCTACGGCTCGTGTACTTCTCCGCCCAGCGCGACCAGGTCTCCGAACGGGACGTGGATCCGCTCCGCCTGTATTCCCTGGACAACACCTGGTATTTCGAGGCCTACTGCCATTCGGCCCAGGGGCTGCGGAACTTCAGGCTGGACCGGGTGCAGGAGGTCCACCCGAACGGAAATCCAGCCTCCACGCAGGTCCGGGCCGGGGAAAGCTTTCCGGCCAAGCTGTTCACGCCCAACGACGACGACACCACGGTCCTCGTACAGCTCACCAGGCAGGGCGCCGGCTTGGCGGACGATTATTACGCCGAACGTGTGGCACCCCTTCCCGACGGCGGCCTCGTAGCCGAGATCCGGTTCGGCAGCACTGCCTGGCTTCCCATGTTCGTGGCCCAGCACGGCGGGGCCGCCCGGATCCTCGAACCTTCCGAGCTGGGGGCGGCAGCGCTGGACTGGATCGAGGCGGCCCTGGCCGGGTACGGCGGCTAGACTCGTCAGCATGCCTTGGTGGTCCTGGATCCTGATCTGGATTGCGCTTATTGCGCTCTCCCTGCTCTTTTATGTCCTCCTGGGCATCCGGCTGTACCGCCAGTTCATGGCGGTAATGAAGGACCTGGGCGCCGCCGGAGCTAAAGTGGCACACCTGGCGCCGGCAGCGGCAATCGTCGATGACGGCTCCCAGCCGCCAGGGTCAGCTCCGCCCGGTGCGGCTGTTTTTGCCTCACCGGCCCAGATGCGTCATGATTACGACGCATCCAAGTCATCCCGCCGGGAGGGCCGCCGCCAGAGGCGCGTCCAGCGTAAGCACGATCGGGGCCAGCCCCAGTCACTTCGCGATCTCAATCTCAGTTAGACGTAGGATGTTGTTAGAGGAAAGGATTTCCCGTGGGAAGACTCTTTGATGGCCCGTGGCCAATTGTCATTATCATCGTCGTTGCGCTGCTGCTTTTCGCCGCGCCCAAACTCCCTGCCATGGCCCGCAGCCTTGGCCAGTCCATGCGGATCATCAAGTCCGAGGTCAAGGAAATGAAGAACGACGGCAAAACCGACTCCACCGACACGGCTTCCGGCCCGGTGGAAGGCAAGATCGTTAACCACCCGCCGGCGAAGCCCGGTGAGCCGACCGACGGCACTGACGTTCCGCCGTCGACCCGCGCCTAACCCGAAGTGGCACTGACGCGGGGCCGTAAGTCCAACCCTGAGGGGCGGATGGCTCTTTGGGACCACCTCAAAGAGCTCAAGAACCGGCTGATCAAATCGGCGATTGCTGTGCTGGTTGCTGGCGTGGGCGGCTGGTTCCTTTATGATCCAGTCGTGGCCAGCCTGTCGGACCCGCTGATTTCCATTGCCCGTGATACGGGGCGCACCGCGGTCCTGAACTTTGCGACCATCGCCGATCCTTTTGCCTTCAAGATCCAGATTGCCATCCAGATAGGGCTGGTTATCTCCAGCCCTGTCTGGATCTATCAGGTTTGGGCTTTTATCACCCCGGGTCTGACCAAGGAGGAACGCGGCTACACGCTCGGCTTTATGGCGGCCGCTGTGCCTCTGTTCCTGGCCGGTGTGTTTGTAGCCTGGCTCGTGTTCCCCACCGTGGTCAGGGCGCTGCTGCAGTTCACACCCGCCACCGGCGCCAACAACATTTCGGCCACCGACTACCTGACGTTTGCCACGCAGATGTTGCTTATCCTCGGGATCTCTTTCCTGGTCCCCGTGATCCTGGTCGGCATCAACATGGCCGGTGTGGTCAGGGGCCGGACCATCCTCAAAGCCTGGCGGATTATCGTCTTCCTGGTCTTTGTCCTGGCTGCACTGGCCGCACCGGGCACGGACGCTTTGTCCATGTTCCTGCTTGCTGCACCGCTGCTGATTCTGTTCTTCGCGGCGATCGGGCTGTGTATCTTCAACGACAAGCGCCGCGACAAGCGCGTGGCGAAACAGGCAGCTGAGACGGACGCGACAGCCGACATCGCGACGCCCGGCAGCGAACTGAAGAACCTGTAGCGCGCGGCGCACTAGGCTTGAGGCATGTCCTCTATTTCCGGGCCACTCTCGCCCTCTGAAAGCTACCGGGCCAGCGCGGAACGCACGGCCGAAGCGGGCACCTACCTCGGCGGGTTTGTCCGTACCCTTGATTTTGAACTTGACGAATTCCAGCGTCTCGCCTGCCGGTCCCTCCAGGACGGCAAGGGAGTGCTGGTGGCTGCCCCCACAGGTGCCGGTAAAACCATCGTGGGCGAATTTGCCATCTATCTCGCGTTGGAACGAAACCTCAAGGCCTTCTACACCACCCCGATCAAGGCTCTGAGCAACCAAAAATTCACGGAACTCTCCGAAAAGTACGGGGCGGAAAACGTCGGTCTGCTGACCGGCGACACCAGCATCAATGGCGACGCCCCCGTGGTGGTCATGACCACGGAAGTCCTCCGGAACATGCTCTACGCGGACTCGGACACCCTGGATGACCTCGGCTTTGTGGTCATGGACGAAGTCCACTACCTCGCGGACCGCTTCCGTGGTGCCGTCTGGGAGGAAGTCATCATCCACCTCCCCAGCGAAGTCCAGGTAGCTTCCCTCAGCGCCACAGTTTCCAACGCAGAAGAATTCGGTGCCTGGCTGGATACCGTGCGCGGCGACACCGACATCATCGTCTCCGAGCACCGCCCGGTTCCCCTGTGGCAGCACGTTATGGTGGGCCGGGACATCGTGGACCTGTTCGCCGGAGAAACCACCTTCGACGAAATCGCCCCGCCCGCGGATGCGGAGACCGGAGCTCCACTACCGGTCCAGGAGCGGCTCACCGCGGCCACCAAAGACGCGGACGGGCCGGGGTTCGAGGTCAATCCGGACCTGCTCAGGATGGCCCGCAGCGAAGGCCAGCAAAGTTTCGTCGGACGCTTTGGCCACGGCGGACGAAGCCAGCGCCGGCAGCACCGGCAACGGACAGAGGACCGCCCCCGGCAGGGAGCCCAGCCCGGCGCCGTCCGGAAGGCCAGCCGGCCCCAAGTAATTGCCAGCCTGGACCGGCAGGACCTGCTGCCCGCCATCACGTTTATCTTCTCGCGGGCAGGCTGCGATGCCGCCGTTGCCCAATGTGTCTCGTCCGGACTCTGGCTGACCACGGAGAAGGAGCAGCAGATCATTGCGCAGCGCGTTGATGAGGCCGGGCAGGACATCCCGTCGGAGGATCTGGACGTCCTCGGCTTCTGGACGTGGCGGGATGGCCTGCTGCGTGGTTTCGCGGCCCACCACGCCGGCATGCTTCCCACCTTCAAGGAAGTAGTGGAGAAGCTATTCGTCGAGGGCCTGGTCAAGGCTGTGTTCGCCACCGAAACGCTGGCCTTGGGCGTCAACATGCCGGCCCGCTCCGTGGTCCTGGAAAAGCTCGACAAGTTCAATGGCGAAGCCCACGTGGACATCACCGCGGGGGAGTACACGCAGCTGACCGGCCGCGCGGGCCGCCGCGGCATCGACATCGAAGGCCATGCCGTTGTCCTGTGGCAGCCGGGCACGGACCCTGCTGCCGTTGCCGGCCTCGCCTCGCGGCGTACGTATCCGCTGAACTCAAGCTTCCGGCCGACGTACAACATGAGCATTAACCTGTTGGCGCAGTTTGGCCGCGCCCGTGCGCGGGAAATCCTTGAATCCTCCTTCGCGCAGTTCCAGGCTGACCGGTCCGTTGTCGGACTTGCCAAGCAGGTGCGCAGCCGCGAAGAGTCCCTCGCGGGATACGCAAAATCCATGACCTGCCACCTCGGAGACTTCACCGAGTATGCCCGGTTGCGCCGTGAACTGTCCGACGCCGAGAATGTCACCTCCCGCAGCAAGTCCCGGGCTCATAAGTCGCTGAATGAAGACTCCCTGGCGCGGCTGATGCCCGGCGACGTGGTGGACGTCCCGGGCGGGCGGGCGCCCGGGCCGGCGATTGTGCTCAGCTCGGACCACAGCGGCAGGGAGCCCCGGCCTGCCATCCTGACGCTCGACAACCAGCTCAGGCGAATCGGCACCGAGGACCTTGAGGGCCCTATCGCGCCCCTGACACGGATCCGGATTCCGAAGTCGTTCAACGCAAAGGTCCCGAAATCCCGGCGTGACCTCGCATCGTCGGCCAGGAATGCGCTGCGCGAGAACCGCCCGCCTGCCCCCGGCCGCAGCACCGATTTTGGCATGGGGTCCGTTTTGCCCCATCAGGAGAAACGCATCACGGAGCTTCGCCGGGCGCTCCGGGCCCACCCCTGCCACGGCTGCAGCGAGCGTGAAGACCACGCCCGTTGGTCTGAGCGCTGGTGGAAGCTGCGCCGGGAGACGGATGCCCTGGTCCGGCAGATCCAGGGCCGGACCAACACCATTGCGAAGACCTTCGATCGCGTCTGCGATGTCCTTTCCGCCTACGGCTACCTGGAAGCAGGAGCTGACGGGCGCCTGGCCATCAGCCCGGACGGCCAGCGTCTCCGCCGGATCTACGGCGAGAAGGACCTGCTGATTTCGCAAGCACTGCGGCTGGGCGCACTCAACGACCTGGACGCCGTCGAAGTAGCGGCCCTGGCCAGCGTCCTGGTCTACCAGGCCAAACGCGAGGACAGGGGCCTCCGCCCGCGGATGCCCAGCGTCTCGCTTGAATCGTCCGTGGATGTGGTGATCCGGGAATGGTCGGCCCTGGAGGACGTGGAAGAGGCGAACAAACTTCCGCTGACTGCCGAACCCGAACTCGGTCTTGTCTGGCCGATGTACAAATGGGCCAAGGGACGGCACCTCCAGGAAGTGCTCAACGGCACGGACCTGGCGGCGGGCGACTTCGTCCGCTGGGTCAAACAGGTCATCGACCTCCTGGACCAGCTCGCCAAGATTCCCGGCCTGGATCCGCGCGTCTCCAGGCTTTGCACAGAAGCAATATCACTCATCCGCCGCGGCGTCGTGGCCTACTCTTCCGTACTTTGATGTCCCGGCTCTGATGCACCGGCAGCCTGCCTTCTTCCCCTAACCCCAGGAGCTTCGCCCGCATGACCACTGAACGTTCCACCACGCCCCCGCCGCACGAGCGGAAGGTGGTCCTGTACCGCAACGGCTCGGTCTACACAGCAGCAGACCCTTTTGCCACGGCCATGCTCGTTGACGGCGACACCGTTGCCTGGGTCGGCTCCGAGCAGGCGGCATCCTCCATCGCCGACAGCTCCATGGAGATCATCGACCTCCATGGAGCCCTCGTAGCGCCGGGGTTTGTTGACTCCCACGTCCACCTCACGGAAACCGGCATCGCACTGGGTTCCCTCCAGCTGGGCGGGATCCGTTCCGCCCGGCAATTACTCGATGCCGTGGCCGCAGCCAAAGGCGACGGCGCCCTGCTGGGTCATGGCTGGGATGAATCCACGTGGGAGGACCCGGCCCTGCCGGCGCCCGAGGAGCTTGAGCAGGCCGCCGGCGGCAGGCCCGTGTTCTTGGCCAGGGTGGATGCGCATTCGGCGTTGATCTCTTCCTCCTTGGCTGCCGCCGCCGGGCTTGGCGGGCTGGACGGCTACAGCGCGGGTTCACAAGTGAAGCGGGCCGCCCATACAGCGGCCCGCCAGGAAGCACGGCGGCTCCCGGAGGCCAGCCTCCTGGCCTACCAGCGGCGCGCCCTGACCGAAGCGGCCGAAAACGGTTATGTGGCACTGGCGGAGATGGCCGCGCCGCATATCGGCGGAGTTTCCGACCTTCGCCTTGCCGCCGCGTGGAACACCGCGGCCGGAGAGGCCATGCCGGAGATCCTGCCGTACTGGGGCGAACTGGCCACCTCCGAGGAGCAGGCCCGGGCGCTGCTGGACGAACTGGGCGTACCCGTGCGCGGCCTGGCAGGCGACCTGAACATTGACGGTTCCGTCGGCTCCAGGACAGCGGCACTGAGGGCCGGCTACAGCGACGCGGCGGGGGAGCGGGGCAGCCTCTACCTCTCGGCAGAGCAGGCCGGCGCCCATCTGGCGGCCTGCTCGCTGCTGGGCATCCAGGGCGGCTTCCACGTCATCGGCGACGCGGGACTTGATGCCGCGCTGGAGGCACTGGAACTCGCGGCCGCCGAAGTGGGTGAGCAACGGATCCGTGCCGCCGGCCACCGCTTCGAACATGTGGAAGTCGCAGACCCCAAATCAGTGCAACAGCTGGCCCGCTACTCCGTCACCGTCAGCGCCCAGCCACGCTTCGACGCTGACTGGGGGAACGAAGGCGGCATGTATGAGCAGCGCCTGGGGAGCCGGAGCCGCTCCATGAACCCGTTTGCCTCGTTCTATGCTGCCGGCGTTCCTATCTGCTTCGGCAGCGACAGCCCGGTGACACCGCTGCGCCCGTGGTCCAGCGTGCGTGCCTGCCTGGAACACCACAACCACGCTGAACGGATCTCGGCCCGCGCAGCGTTCCTCGGCCACACCCGCGCGGGGTGGCGGGCAGCAAAGCACCACAACCCTATGGCCGGGCAACTGGTTCCCGGCGCACCAGCCAGTTTCGCTGTTTGGGATGCTGATGAGCTCATGGTCCAGGTGGCGGACGGCCGCGTCCAGTCCTGGAGCACGGATCCGCGTGCCCGCACGCCCCTTCTCCCGGCACTTGATACCGGCGTGGACCCGGTGTGCCTGCAGACCGTGAAGGACGGCGTGGAGCTGCATTCGAGTCCGGCACTGCGCTCCTGACCGGACACACCGGCCAGCGCCCCCATAAAGCGCCCTATAATAGGTAGTTGCGCCTGACCGCCAGCTACTCCGCTACGGTTCAGCCGCTCCGACCGCTCCCGTCCAGGAAGGCCCTTTGTGCGCGTCCTCACCATCATTCCTACTTACAACGAGCTGGAATCGCTGCCCAAGACTCTTCAACGCCTCCGCGCAGCCGTACCGGCCTCGGACGTACTGGTGGTGGACGACAACAGCCCGGACGGCACCGGTCAGCTTGCGGACGGCTTTGCCGCCGAGGACCCGCAGGTTCACGTCCTGCACCGCAAAGGCAAGGCAGGCCTGGGAGCCGCCTACATTGCCGGGTTCAAATGGGGACTCGAGGCAGGCTACGACGTCCTGGTGGAAATGGATGCGGACGGCTCGCACCAGCCCGAACAGCTTCCCCAGCTGCTGGAAGCCGTCGAACAGGGCGCGGACCTTGCCATGGGATCCCGCTGGGTTCCCGGCGGCAGCGTGGTCAACTGGCCGCTGTACCGGCAGGCGATTTCACGCACTGGCAGCACGTACGCCCGGCTGATGCTGGGCCTGAAGATCAAGGACGTCACCGGCGGCTACCGCGCCTTCCGGCGGACCACGCTGGAAAAACTGAACCTCGACCTTGTCGATTCAGTGGGCTACGGCTTCCAGGTTGACTTGGCGTGGCGTGTAGCCAAGCTGGGCCTCAGGATCGAGGAACGCCCCATTACGTTCGTGGAGCGCGAGCTCGGAGCGTCAAAGATGAGCGGCAACATTGTTGTTGAGGCTATGGTCAACGTCACCAGGTGGGGCCTGCAGGCACGCTGGAACAAGCTCACAGGCAAGAAGGATCCGGCACAGGGCTGACCTGCAACGCCGTTAGGACAAAAGATAAGGGCGGGCCGGCAACGTGATCACGTTGCCGGCCCGCCCTTTCTCAATCGTTCAGATCGCGTCAATCGATGACGCTATGACCTCGGTGGGAGGCCGTGACCGCCGCTGGGGTCAGGCGCTGCGCCGTTCGCCACGGCGTTCGCGCAGGATGGTCAGCCGGTCCTCGAGGATCTGCTCCAGCTCCGGAAGGGAACGGCGCTCGAGAAGCATGTCCCAGTGCGTACGGACAGCCTTTTCGTTGCTGGTGTCCGGACGTTCGCCATCAACAAGGAGCGCTTCCTTGCCGGTCTTGGAAACCCACACAGGAGGAATTTCAGCCTCTGAAGAGAACGTCACGAAGACCTGCTCGCCGTCCTCGCACCGGTATTCGACGCGCTGGCGCGGAGCCGGCTCAACGCCGGACTCGGTCTCCATGCTCTGCGCGCCAAGGCGCATACCCCGCAGGCTGCGATCGCTCATGTTTTCTCCCTCTGGTCGGTTCGCGGAGCAGGACTCCACGCAAGCCGGAACGGCATAACCGCCCCGGACTACTGTGTGCACTGTGCTGCATCATAAGATTCAACGCATTGCGAAGCTTTCTTGTTCCAGCGGATCTGGTCCGACCGGACAAATACTGAATTATACCGGCGTGGGGCCTAGCCGCAAAACGGGAGGGGACCCGCGACCAAGCGCGAATCCCCTCCCGCCCCGTATAGGGCAAATCCGTGTCAGGACCCCGGCTGTTTAGCGGGTTCCTCATCGAACAGCCCGCCGCCGCCCGCGGTCGGATCAGGATTGGTACCGCCGAGCGCCTGGCCGATGCCCTTGAGTGCCTCGCCAACTTCGCTGGGAATGATCCACAGCTTGTTTGATGATCCCTCTGCGATTTTCGGAAGCGTCTGAAGGTACTGGTAGGCCAGGAGCTTCTGGTCGGGGTTGCCTTTGTGGATGGCGTCAAAGACCTTCTGGATGGCCTGTGCCTCACCGTCTGCGCGGAGGATGGCCGCCTTGGCGTCGCCCTCAGCCGCAAGGATTGATGCTTGCCGCTGGCCCTCGGCCGTGAGGATGGCGGACTGCTTGGTGCCTTCGGCCGTGAGGATCGCGGCGCGGCGGTCTCGCTCGGCCCGCATCTGCTTCTCCATCGAGTCCTGGATCGAGTGGGGCGGGTCAATGGCCTTGAGCTCCACGCGCGAGACCCGGATGCCCCAGCGGCCGGTTGCCTCGTCCAAGACACCGCGCAGCTGGCCGTTGATCTGGTCGCGGGATGTGAGCGCCTCTTCCAGGTTCAGGCCACCCACAACGTTACGCAGGGTGGTAGTGGTGAGCTGCTCCACGGCCTGGATGTAATTGGCAATCTCATAGGTGGCTGCGCGCGGATCAGTGACCTGAAAGTACACCACAGTGTCGATGGACACCACCAGGTTGTCTTCGGTGATGACCGGCTGCGGTGGAAAGGACACCACCTGCTCCCTCAGGTCCAGGAGCGGCAGGAGCCGGTCCACAAACGGGATCAGGATGGTGAGTCCCGGGTTAAGGGTCCGCTGGTACTTGCCGAGCCGTTCAACGACGCCGGCCCTCGCCTGCGGGATAATCCGCACCGAGCGGACCAAGACAATGATCACGAACACGATCAGGACCACCAGCACAATGGCCAGGGCGGCTCCTCCTGCGTTATCCATACGACTCCTATTCCCCAATTGTTAGGCTGTACTTAGGTCTGAGTGGCCTGCTCCGGCTGGGCGGAAACAACAGCCGTGGCCCCGTCGATGGCGGAGACCACTGCCTTCTGACCGGCAGGCAGGACGCCGCCGGAGGACCGGGCGCTCCAGACATCGCCCCCGATCTTGACGAGGCCACCGGTGGAGCTGACTGCTTCCATCACCAAGGCCTGCTCGCCAATGAGCCGGTCTATGTTGGTGCGCTGGTCGGCGGGTCCTATTTTCAGGTGGCTTAGTGCCACCGGGCGGACAAAGGCGATCATCAGCAGTGAGACGACGCAGAACACCACAATCTGCAGCCACAGGTCAGCGCCGGCAAAATCTGCGACGAGCGCGGCAAGTGTTCCGCCGCCGAGCATGATGAAGAACAGGTCAAGGGTGATCATTTCGATCACTGCGAACGCGAGGAAGGCGGTGAGCCACAGGGCCCACCAGTTTTCGCCGAGCCATTCAAACATTCCGTCCCCCTTGACCATTCGGTAGCTGTCTATTTATCCTAGTCCGCCGGAAAGCAGGACGGCAGGTTGCGTGAAGGGCAGCGGTTGAACGTGGCCAAGTCGTTACGGTGCGGACCGTGCCGGACGGAAGACCGTGATCCGGAATCGTGCCTCCACCTGGGTCGACACCCCGCCGCTCCCGATTTTGGCCGCAATGGCCGTGCGGTCCAAGTGGTGCCCGGCCGGACCCATGAAGGCCAAGTCAGCCACCTCGCTGGGCGTTAGCATCATCAGGATATCCAGGTCCCGGGTGGACTCGGCGGCGAAGTGCGGCGAGAGGGATTCTGCCAGCCGCGCGTCCTTGTCGTCCTCAATGGACAGCATCCCTGCCTGGGCGGCAACCGCGGCCAGGTGTCCGGCGCGCGGCGTCACCACCACCAGCCTTCCGCCGGGGCGGAGGACCCGGGCGAATTCGGCGGCGTTGCGTGGAGCGAAGATCACCGTGATGGCGTCGACGGCGGCGTCGGCCACCGGGAGCGGCTGCCACACATCGCAGGCCAGGCTGATGGCCTCGGGGTTGAGGCGCGCGGCGCGGCGGAGCGCGAACTTGGAGATGTCGAGCGCGACGGCGGCGTAGCTGGCCGTGCGCCGCTGCACCTCATCCAGCACCACCCTGAGATAGTGGCCGGTCCCCGTACCCGAATCGAGGACTGTGAATGGTTCGCCCGGGGTTATCCCGGGCACGACGGCGGCCGCGACGGCGTCTGCCAGGGGGTGGTAATGCCCGCGGTCGAGGAAAGCGAACCGGGCCGCGACCATCTCTGCGGTGTCGGCTTCAAAGACTGTCCCCTTGCCCACCAGCAGGTTGAAATAGCCCTGCTTCGCCGCGTCGAAGCCGTGCCCGGATCCGCAAACCAAGGCCTTGCGGGCCGCGTCACCCGGCCCGACCCGGACATTCAGTGCTGCGCCGCACACGGGGCAGCGCAGCGGAGGGCGAGGGCTTGATGGCATACGGACCATCTTAGGGCGGGGAGCGGGCCGGCGCGGAGCCCGCGCGAGTGGTCCGGCCGCATGTTCGCGTGGGGGAAAGCCGCACGTTAGGCTCACGTGGGTGAAGCCAGAACACCTCCCGCTGCTCAATTCCGTCTCCGCGCCGGCCGTTCACCCGGACGGCAGCCGTGCTGCTGTGTCGGTGACCAGGCCGGATTTCACTGCTGATTCCTACGTGGGCCAGCTGTGGAACATCCCGCTGAACCAGGAGCAGCTGCCGCGCCGAATAACCAGGGGCTTCCGGGACACCGGCCCTGCGTTCTCTCCTGATGGACTGGTCCTCGCCTTCCTCCGGACAGGCGGACCATCATCGAAAGCGCAGCTCGTCGTGGTGGAGGCCGGCGGCGGTGAACCCCAGGTCATTACCGACAGGCTGCTCGGAGTGGAATCCTTCGCCTGGTCTCCTGATTCGCACCGGATAGTCTTCAGCTCCCGCGAGCCCGAGGCCGGACGGTACGGCAAAAGCGAAGCCATCACCGCGGAGGCGGAGGCCCCACGGCTGATCTCCTCCTACCAGTACAGGCTGAACAGCGTTGGCTACACGCGCGACAAGCCGCAGCAGCTGTTCATCGTGGACGTCCCGGAACTCAGCGGCGAACCGCTGGCACCGCCTGCGGCTCCGTCGCTGCCGGAGGCCCGGCAGCTGACATCGCTCGCCACGGACGCCAGCTCCGGAGTTTTCAGTGCAGACGGATCAGCCGTCTACTTCGTGGCAGCACCGCCGGAGAACGACGACGACTTGGCCACCTTGATCTACAGGGTGCCGGTCACCGGCGGCGACCCCCTCCCGGTGGATAAGGGAGTAGCCGCACCTCAAACCGTCTCGGAGGTCCGGCAGTCCCGGGACGGCAAATGGCTGTTCTACATTGCCCGGGACCTCGGCGCTTCGGGCCGGGACTTCGTGGCACGTAACGCCGTGCTGTACTGCGTAGCGACTGACGGCGGCATGCCGGCTGCACTGACCGATCCTGAGTTGATGGACGTTGCCGCCCCGGGTGCGCGGATTGAGCTCCGCGGCCCGGACCACGCCCTGGTCCTGAACAACGCGCAAGGCTCGGTTGAGCTCCTCGAGCTGGGGGCGACGGGCGGGCATGCCCTGCTGGTGCACGGTGACAAGGTGGTGACGGGGGCTGCCTGGGCGGGTGGTTCGCTGCTCGTCGTATTCGGCGATCCGTCCACCCAGGGGGACGTCGGAGTGCTCGACGACGGGCAGCTGCGGCTGCTGACAGACTTTTCGGCCGTTCTGCGGACACAGACGGACATTGTGGTTCCACAGGAGCTGACGTTTGAGGCGCCCGATGGCTATCCCGTCCATGGCTGGCTCGTCAGGCCTGCGGGCAAGGGTCCGCACCCGGTCCTGCTGAACATCCATGGCGGGCCGTTTGCCCAGTTCACCGTTGCCCTGTTCGACGAAGCCCAGGTGTACGCGGCTGCGGGCTATGCCGTGCTGATGTGCAATCCGCGCGGCTCTGCTGGCTACGGCCGGGAACACGGGCTGGCCATCAAGGGCCGCTTTGGCACCGACGATATGGAGGATGTCCTCGCGTTCCTGGACGGGGCGCTGGCCAAATTTCCGGCGCTGGACGCGGGCCGGCTGGGCATCATGGGCGGCTCGTACGGCGGATACCTGACCGCCTGGACCATCGCGCACCACCACAGGTTCCGGGGTGCCATTGTGGAGCGTGGATTCCTGGACCCGGTCAGTTTCGAGGGCTCGGCCGACATTGGCTGGTACTTCGGCAGCGAATATCTCGGCAGCTCAACGATGGAGGTCGCCGCGCAAAGCCCGTTCGAACACGTGGGCAACGCGCAGACCCCGACGCTGGTCATCCACAGCGAAAACGATCTCAGGTGTCCGCTGGAGCAGGGCCAGCGGTATTTCACGGCCCTGAAGCGGCGGGGTGTGGAAGCCCAGCTGCTGGTGTTCCCGGGCGAGGACCATGAACTTTCCCGGTCAGGCAGGCCGCAGCACCGGCGTCAGAGATTCGAGCACATCCTGCGCTGGTGGGCCCGGTTCCTCCCGACCGACGCACCGCCGGAGTGACGAGGAGGCGTGCTGGCGTGCAGGCGCGTCAGGGATTCTCGGGCAGGAAGCCCAGGGCCGCACGGGCCTTTCCGATCCCCGGCTCGGCCCAGTTGGCGGCGTACTCGGCGTTAGAGCTCAAGGACCTCAACTCGGCGCGGTCAACGTAGAGGGTGCCATGGAGGTGATCGGTTTCGTGCTGCACAATTCTCGCCTGCCAGCCCTCGAATTCCCGTTCCGACGCCAGGCCTCCGGGGGTGTCGAACCGGAGCAGCACCCGTTCTGGCCGTACTACCACTGCCTGCAGGCCGGTCAGGGAGAGGCACCCCTCGAAGAACGCGGCGCTTTCCGCTCCGACGGCCGTGTAGTGCGGGTTGATGATGGTGAGGAACTCCAGCGGGCTACGGTGCCGCAGTGCAGCGGCCTCGGGGTCGACGTCGTACTGGTCCTCAAGGACTGCCAGCTGCAGCGGGATTCCGAGTTGCGGGGCGGCCAGCCCCACACCAGGGGCTTCGTGCATCACTTCGCGCATGAGGGCAATCAACTGGTCCAGCTCGCCGGCGCTGATCTGGCCGTCGAAGGACGCGGCCCGCTGGCGGAGTACGGGATTCCCGGCCTGGACGATGGGCGGCAGCGATCCCGCAGACAGGATTTCCTGCACCCGTTCCCTCAGGTGCGCAGGAGTGAATGAAGTGGGCGGTGATACAGCGGTCATGCGGAAAGCCTAGCGGTGGACGCCGCAGGGCGTCGGCCGCGTCGGCTAATGTCGATGCCATGGCTGAACTGATTGCGTCCGAACCCAACTCACTGGAACTTGTCCTGGACTTTATCCGGACCCTGGAAGCCGGCGGTGACGGCGGGGCCATCGGCCGTTTCCTCGCTGCGGACTTCGTGTTGGTCGAGGCGCCGCATCTGCTCGCGGCTGAAGGCTCCACGCGGACGCGGGACCAGGCGATGGCTGGCCTCGATCAAAGCGGCGAAGTAGTGGCGGACCAGAAGTTCGAGATCCGCCGCACTACCTGCGAAGGCGGTCGGGTTGTGGTGGAGGCCGACTGGTCGGCGAGGACGCTGATGGACCTGCGGTACTGGGATGCCGGGGAGACCATCCGCGCCCGGACGTCGTCGGTCTTTGAAGTCCGTGACGGCCTGATCATCAGCCAGGACAGTTACGACTGCTACTTCGTGAACTCCTGACCCGGCGCCCTCCGGCGCGGGGTTACTGCATGGTGAACCGGCGGGCCACCAGCCTGTTGGCCGCCGGAATGCCGGACACCGCGCTGACTGCGTGGTTCCTCAACGCCAGGAACGGCTGCGCCAGCGGGCGCCCCAGCGTCATGTTCACTTCTGACTGCCATCGCGCCACCGAGACGGCTTTACGACGCCGGGCGGAATAGGCGTGCAGGAGCTGGCCAACCGGTTTCCCCGACAGGGCATCACAGATGATCGGCGCGAGTTCCGCCGCGTCCAGCCAGCCAAGGTTCATGCCCTGGCCGCCGATGGGGCTTATTTCATGGGCAGCATCACCGATCAGGACCGCCCGCCCCGCGACTGATCGGCACGCCACCGTGGAGCGCGGGCTGAAGCAACTGAGCATGGTGTTGGTGGCCGGGTCCGGCCGGATCCCCGTGCGGTGGTGGACCATCCGTGCCAGTTCGACGGCGTCCGGGACCGGTTCGGGCCGGGGAATCCTCACTACCCAGCGGCGGAGACCGCCCGGCAGCGGAAAGGATTCCACTATCCCTTCGGCTTCGAGGTACAGGACGGCTTCGTTCAGGTTTTCGCCGGTACCTTCGAAATCACCCATCACATAATGGTCGGGATAGGTTCGGGACGTGGCCGGGATGCCCAGCAGGCTGCGCATCAGGGACCGCGAGCCGTCGGCGGCGACCAAAAGCCGTGAGGTGATCCGGGTGCCGGCACCGCCCGTCTTGGTGGCGGCAGCTCGGACGGTGACCAGTCCGTCGTCGTCCGCTATTTCCGTCACCCGGGCGCCCCTGACGAGCGCCGCACCGTCGAGTTCGTGTACACGCTGCTCCAGCAGGGATTCCGTTGTGACCTGGGCGAGCGACAGGACAAACGGGAAGCGCTCCGAGACCGACACGAAAGACATTGACCCCACGGTCTCCGCGCCGCTGACTGCGATGCCGCCGCGGATCTGCACGCCGGCATCAACCATGGCGCTGGCCACCGTTGCCCTGTCCAGCGCCGCGAGGGCGGGGGGATGGATGCCGATGGCCCGCGAGTGGTGTTCCCGGTGGAGCCGCTGTTCAAGGACCTGGACCGCGACGCCTTCCTGAAGCAGCAGGGCGGCGAGATACAGACCCACGGGTCCGCCGCCGACGATCACCACGTCAGCCATCGGGATGGTCCGGACAGAGCATGAGGACCTGATGGAAAGGGGAGTGGCGCTCCACCTGCCAGCCCGGGGGAGCGGCGGCGGTGAGTTCTGCCGGGGTGTAGCTGCGCCTGATTGAGGTCAGGCCGTCCGCACGGATGAACGAGCTGCGGAAGGGGAGGGCCGCCAGGGAGAAAAGTGCGTAGGCTGCGATGTTCCGGCGGAGGTCGTTGTGCAGGGAAATCCGGCGCGCCAGGGCTTGCGAATCTGCCAGGAGCTGAGCCAGGTCTCCTGGTTGGAGGTGGTGGATGACGTGGTTCGAGATAACGACGTCGAACCGGCGGCCTTCGCGGACCAGGTCGGCACTGTCCGCCTGGCGGAACCGGACTGAGACGTGGTGGGGGCGGCGTGACGAGTAGCTGTATGCCCTGGCGTCCGGGTCAATGCCGGTGACCTCGAGGAGCAGTTTGTCCCGGGCGGACCAGAGGGCGAGCTGGCGTGCCAGGTCCCCACCGCCGCATCCTATGTCGAGGAGCGTGGTTTCAGTGTCGTGGGAGAGCAGAGGGCGAAGCTCGCGGCGGTACAGCTGCCGCCAGCCGGAGAAGAGCCGGTTCACCAGCTCGAATTGCCGGTACGTGAGCTCCAGTTTGGTGGGATCACAGTCCGGCAGGTCCATCATTTCCACTGCGTCCGCAGCCCTTTGCCGCATCAGGGACACAGTTCAGACCAGCGACGAGGCCGCCTCCGGCTGCACCGCCCGCTTCCCGGTGGCTGCCTGGCGGAGTTTCGTGAAGAGCCCGGTCTCCACCGTGAGTCCGGGGCCGAACGCCATGGAGCAGATGCGTTCCTCACCCTCCACCGGCGGCTGCTCCAGGATGTGCCTGAGGACAAACAGCACGGTGGCGCTGCTCATGTTGCCGTAGTCCCGCAAAGTATCACGTGCCGGAACGAGTTGCTCGTCGGTGAGTTCAAGGCGCGTCTGGACCTTGTCAAGGATGCTCCGGCCGCCGGGATGGATGGCCCAATGGCGGATGTCCCGGTAGGGGAGCCCACGCAGCGCGGGATCCCGGGCCAGCAGCGGTGCCAGGGCGCCGATGATGTGATCGTCGATGATGTGGGGGACGTAGTTGCCCAGCACCATCTCAAAGCCGTGGTCGCCGATGTTCCAGGCCATGGATTCCTCGCCCACCGGCGTAAGGACGGTTTCGAAGTGGTCCAGTTGCATCAGGGCAGGTGCGTCCGGATTGTTCCGGGCCGTAATGACGGCTGCCGCCGCGCCGTCGGCGAACAGCGCCGAACCCATGATGGTGTCAGGATCGTTCGAGGTCCGCACATGCAGGGAGCACAGCTCGGCACAGACCACCAGCACAACGGCCTGCGGATCTGCTTCGCAGAACGACTTGGCGGCCCGCAGCGCCGGAAAGGCGGCATAGCAGCCCATGAATCCGAGGTGATAACGCTGGACGGCCGGGTCCAGCCCCAACGCGCGGACGATCTTATAATCAGGACCGGGGTTGAAGAATCCTGTGCAGGAGACGGTAATGACGTGGGTTATGTCAAGCAAGGACAGATCCGGGCAGGCGTCCACGGCAGCCCGGGCGGACTCGATGAAAAGTTTGGTGACCTCCCTGGCGAAGATCTCGTTGCGCACCTTGGTGGTGGGGTTCAGGAGCAGGCCGGTGGCGGGATCAAAGAACTGCGGAGAATCCGAACGGAACGCCATAGTCATTTCTTCGACGGCGGTATGGCGCGTATCGATGGCGGCTGAATCGAAACAGGTATTCACCAGCCGCGAGCCCAGCCTGGTCAGGCCAGGCTGAGCTGCAAAAACGTCCCGGGCTTCGGTCTGGACCAGCACGGTGGGCGGAACAGCAGTTTCAAGTGAACGCAGGTAGACCGTCATTGGTTCATTCTTGGCGAGCACACGGGATTAGACAATGGCCGGGCTGGCCGGAGAGCCGTTTCCTGTGCCGCCGGCCGGTGTTCCGGACACAACAGCGGGGGCCGGCGAATTGTCCGCCAGCTTGTCGGGCTGGGTGCTGGAGCTGGCTTCAACGCCGGCGTTGGCCAGCCCCGATGACTGAACGGATGCGTTTGGGACGCCGGTTACGGCGCCATACGCCGAGGTGGCGAGTAGAACCGTGAGCATGCCGGCAGCCAGCAGATTTTTTCTGCGCATGGAGAAGAGCCACTCCATGGGAGTACGGAACGGGCATTCCCATGGGGATGCGCCCTGCCCGGAGTTGGATACGGCCTGCGGAAACGCAAAGGCGTTGCCATCTGGGGAATTACTACACGCAAGAGCACGTCGGGCGATATTTTCGGCGTGCGCGCCGACCGGTGACTTAAACGTTGCCTTGCCCGGCGCGGAACAGGCCAATCACTGGCGTGTCGTATGAGGCATAAATCATGGGTCTGGGTCACAGGGCGACCAGCCGGACCTGACGTGCGGCAACATCAAACTGAAGCCCCGGAGGCGCCCGCTAAATGTGGCTTGCCAGCCTACTTGGCCAGCGCAACAGGTAGTTGGCCAAGAGAATTGCCTTCAATTCAGGGTCGCATACAGAACCCTGTTGCCAGCGGAGTTGGCCAAAATCCGCTGCCAGGTTCGTTCATTAGATCGGGCCAGAAGGAATTCAACGTCGTGGACGCTCAGCGCTGCCATCAGGGCGGCACTGGCCAGCCCCCTGACAAAATTGGCCAACTATCGCGTCAATTGGCCAACTACCTTGGCAATCGACACTAAACGTCGGCTTAATGTAGGCCACTCTCCGCTCTCCGATGACGCCGATAATCTACATTATGTCAAGTAATATAGTTGTAGCTTCAACTATATTACATGTATTCTATGTCTGCCGTCGCGGAGAACCCTCTGCTAAAGTCCCGCACTGCCACTGTCCTGTCGCAATTTAGTTGGCCATTTTCGCAACTTACCTGGCCACTTACGGATTTCTGGGGTTTGTCTCAGTTAATCTGGCCACCATGGATGCTGTTAAGCCGCTGAGGGCGCTGCCTTCGAACATGACGGACGGGACCCGTGTGCTGGCGCGCCTGGACGGGCGTATGGCGAATACGCCGCTTTCTGGGGCTCTTGCATCGCTCGGGCTTGAGTCGGCGCTTCCCGTGCGGGCGTTCTTCTCGTGGCAGGGCAAGCGGAACTACGAGGGCAGATGGTGGTCCAGTACGGTCCGGTCCCATGTTGGGTTCGAGAGCCTGCTGGAGCGCGACTTCCTGCTCTCGGCGGACCATGACCGGGATGTCGTTGGGGTCGCGTCCCAGCCGTTCGCGTTCCTGTGGCCGCGCGGGACCGAGGGTTCCCGGGGGCACGTGCCCGACTTCTTCGTCCGGCTGCGGGATGGCACGGGCCGGGTCGTCGACGTTAAGCCTGCAGGCCGTGTCCGGTCCGCGGAGCGCCAGTTCGGCCTGACCCGCGAAGCCTGCGCGGCGGCCGGATGGGAGTACGAGGTCTTCACCGGTCTGGCCGAGCCGCTGGCGTCGAATCTGCGGTGGCTCGCTGGCTACCGCCAGGACCGCTTCGCCCCCGACGGCACCGCAGCGGCCGTGCTGGTCGGCTCGTTCAACCCGGAGGCCTCTTTGACCGGGGGCGTGCGGCGGGCAGCCAAGGCGCTGGGCGCCGACGAGGGCATCGTCCGCGCGCAGGCGCTCCACCTGCTGTTCACGGGGGTGCTGGCCGTCGACCTCGACGCCCTGCTCACGCAAAACACGCGGGTGTCCCTGGGTGTCGCACCGAAGGCGGGCTCCGCCTGGGACGCCAGGTCGCGGGAGGCCGCGTCGTGAAGTCTGTGCGCCTGTTCGACTTCATCCAGTTCGACGGCGCCTCTTGGCAAGTGGCGGCCCACGACGGCGCCGAGCTGGCTTTGAAGAATCTCTCCACCGGCCGCATCCGCCGGTTGCCGGTCGCCGAGCTGCTTGCCGACGACTCGTACCTGCCTGACGCGCCCGCTCGCCTGCCGTCCCTGGCCGGTGTCGCGCTGCTCGAAACGCTCGAGCCCGGCGCCCGGGCGCAGGCTGAGCTGCTGCACCGTCACGTCTACGAGCTCGTCAACGGGACCCCGCCGGACGCCGCCCCCGGGACGGCGCCCAAGCCGGAGTACGACCTGGCCAACCCGCTGCTGCGCCGCATCGAGGCCAAGGCGGCCGAGCTCGCCGCCGCGGGCACGCCGATCGCGGCCCGTACGTTGCGCCGCCACGTCGCCGCCTACCGCAAGCAGGGCATCACCGGACTTGCCGACGGGCGCAACACACGTCAGAGCACCCTGGCTGGCTGGGCCGACCCGGAGCTCGTGGCGCTGCTTGAGGCCGAGATCGCAGGGCAGACCAACACGTCCACCGGGACACGGTCCCGCGCCGTGACCCGAGTCCGTGCCCTCGCCGAGCGGCAGGGCCTGACGGTCCCGTCCCCCGCCACTCTCTACCGGATCCTGGCCAAACTGGAGAAGTCCCGGCACTCGTTCGGCAACGCCACGACCCGCAGGACCCAGGCCAGCCGGCCCGACCGGACATGGGGCCGGCAGGCGCCCGCGCGGCCTGGGGAACTCGTGGAGATCGACTCCAGCCCTTTGGACCTGATGCTCATCTACCCCGACGGGTCCACGGGCAAGGCCGACCTGACCGTGGCGTTGGACATCGCGACCCGGACGCCTCTGGCGGCGGTCCTGCGCCCCGAGGCGACCAAGGCAGTCGACGCCGCGGTCTTGCTGGCCAGGGCCATGACCCCCTTGCCGCTGCAGCCCGGCTGGGACGCAGCCCTGGGCTACTCCCGATCGGTCCTGCCCCAGGGCATGATCCCTGGCGGCGCGGACGTCCGCTCCGCGATCGCTGCCAAGCCCGTCATCGTGCCAGAGTCGATCACCGTGGACCGGGGCAAGGTCTACATCGGCGCCACGTTCACCAGCGCGTGCGAACGCCTCCAGATCAGCCTGACCAAGGCCGCACCGCGGACCGGGACCGACAAGCCCCACATCGAGCGTTTCTTCGCCGGGGTCAACTCGGGCTTCACGCAATACCTCGCCGGTTACACCGGCCCGAACGTCGTCCGCCGCGGCAAGGACCCCGCCGCCGAGGCACGATTCAGCCTGGCCGATGTCCAGAACCTGCTTGACTGGTGGCTCGTCGCCGTCTGGCAGAACCGCCCGCACCCGGGCCTGCGCCACCCGGCCATGCCAAAGAAGGACCTGACCCCGAACGAGGCCTTCGCCGCGCTCTCCGGCGTCGCCCCGCAGATCCCGGTCACGCTCACCCGCGAGGACTACATCGCCCTGCTGCCCTTGGACTGGCGCACCATCCAGCCGTACGGGATCAACTTCCACAACCTCCACTACGACAATCCCGCCCTGCACGAATACCGGGGCGTGCACTCGGGGCTGCCCGCCCCCGCGAACGGACGCTGGGAGATCCGCTACGATCCCTACCGGCTGCAGTCCATCCATGTCCGCGACCACCGCAGGGGTGTCTGGATCGAAGCCGAATGGACCATGGCACGCCAACTCGCCGGCCCGTTCTCCCTCGACGTCCTCGCCGCCGCGAAAAAGGCCCTGGACAGGCGCTCCGGCAGCATCCCCGGCGCCGACCTGCTCGCAGAGGTCAATCGCATCATGACCGCCCCGGCAGGTCGGGCCGAGGCCCGGGCCGCCAGGCGAGCCAGCGCCTCGCCGTCGAGCGTTCCGGATCCGGCTCCGCTTCGGCTTCTGACCCCTGTTTCTGAAGAAGAACCCAAGCCCGAACCGGGCGCCGCTGCCCCGTCCGCGGCGGCTGCGATCGCACCTGCGGGTCCGCGTCCGCGTCCGCGTCGTCATGCCCGCCGTATCGACCTTCTGGAGGACTGAGCCATCGCGACCCCCGACTCCCTGACCGCCTGGCGCCAGTTCGTCGACCACGCCCCGATCGAGCCGGAGCGGCTCTCCCGCAAGGAGCTCAAAGCACTCTCCCCCGAGGAGAAGGATGCCTACGACCGGGAACGTTTCGGCTGGCTGGCGGCCGACACCGTGCTGGAGACCACGGACACGCATGCCCTTACCCGGCAGACCAGAATCATCCTCGCGCGCAACGCGGCCACCACCGCCACGGCGCGGCGAGGGCTTGCGGTCTCCGGGGCGGCCGGGATGGGCAAGTCCACCGCCGCGCTGCTGATCGGCAAGCGCCATGAGAAAGCCGAGCGCAGGCGCCTCGATCGTATCGATGACGTGTCCTTCGCCCCGGTGGTCTACGCTGTGGTCCCCCCAGCGACCACACCGAGGATGCTCATGCAGGCCTTCGCCAGCTGGCTCGGCCTACCGGTGCCCCAGCGGTCCACCGCGCAGTTGGTCACCGAGCACGTCGTGGGTGTGCTGCGCACCTTGGGGACATCGCTGGTGGTCGTCGACGAAGTTCACAACCTGACGACGAACAGGCAGGCCGGCGCCGAGGCGGCCAGCACCCTCAAACAGTTCGCCGACCGGCTGGACGCGACCTTCCTCTACGCCGGCATCGACCTGCCCACCACGGACCTGTTCGCCGGGGACATGGGGAGGCAGATCAAGGCCAGGATGATCATGCATCAGATGCGTCCCTACGGAAACGGATCCAAGGCAGACCGCGAGGCCTGGACCGAACTCGTCCTCGGCGTCGAGGACCTCCTCCCGCTTGCCGAGCACGAACCCGAGTCCCTCGCCGAGGAAGCCGCATACCTGTGGGACCGCACCGGCGGGAGCATCGGCGGCCTCCGCGCCCTCCTGTCGGACGCGGCCATCGGAGCGATCATCGACGGCACCGAAAAGATCGACCGTCGCCGCCTCCAGGCCACAGCCACGGACTACGCCGCCGAAGAACACCACCACACACGTGCAGCCATGTCCGCCGGCAGCCACAAACGCGGGCTGCAGCGGGCCCAATGACGATCCAGCCGCTCCCCGTCCCCACCAGGATCTTCGGCGGCGAGGGCTTGATCAGCTACGCCTCCCGCCACGCCGCCCGCAACGGCACGACCGTCGAGAAGATCGAACGCTCGCTCTCCGAAGCGGGATCCATCCCCAAGCCCAGCCACCGCCGGACCCCGGAAAGGCTGCAGGCCTGGCGCAGCCTCGGCGCGCTTCACGAGAACGCCTTCGCAACGCCCGCCGTGATCGACGGCGCCGACGTCATCGACCGCATGCTCTGCCTGCGCTGCACCCAAGGATCAGGCGGAACCGGGCGGCTGCCGCGCATCGGGTGGGTCTGCGCCGGACACCGGCGCTGGCTCGGCACCCCACAGCACGACATCCGGGCCCTGCCCGAACTCGTCGCCGCCGAACGCCACTACCGCCGGGTCCTTGCCCCACGCGGCGTCCTCGTCCGATCC
Source organism: Arthrobacter sp. UYNi723 (assembly GCF_054057635.1). Classification (NCBI taxonomy): domain Bacteria; kingdom Bacillati; phylum Actinomycetota; class Actinomycetes; order Micrococcales; family Micrococcaceae; genus Arthrobacter; species Arthrobacter sp. UYNi723. Next base: position 7,410 of record NZ_JBSRZM010000015.1, on the reverse strand, counting down.
CCCATCATGCAATGGGCGCGCGAATGCGCGATCACCGGGATCGCTCAATCCGAGATGGCTGAGCGGAATCATCGGGTCGCCACCTCCAACCCCAACCTGCTCACCTACCCCGAAACCGTCAGAATCGCCCGACTTGTCACGGACCCGGGATTCAACACAGGGATGCTCCAACCCGGGTTCCGTGCCCGTGAACGCCACGCCGTGAGCGTCAAAGCCAGTACGGGGATGTTCCCCCAGGCCGAGGACAACGAATCATGGCGCGTAGCCCACCGGATCACCGCCATATTCAACGCAATCGCCGGAGAGATCGAGAGGAATCCCTCCCGTATGGCAGGCACTACGCCATACAGCACGACACTGGCTCAAGCCTGGAGAATCTGGGGAAGATAGCCCACCGGCCTCGGCACTCCACTCAGCGACACCGGGCCTCAGCCCGCTTCCCCTGACCTCACCCCCGTGGGACAAGGACGCCGAGCGTTCGATACGGAATGGCCAACTAAATTGAGACGGTTCCTACCCCATCCGTCTCAATTTATCTGGCCTTTTCCCACGTCAAGGTGGCCAACTAAATTGAGAAAGGACAGCCACGCCTTACGGCGCGTGCTCGACATAATGCTCGTCCCCGGTCATGGCCCAGATGCCACCGGCCTTACCCTTCGGCTTCCGGGCCATGGACTTGCCGGGCCACGACGCAGAAGTTTTCACCACTTTCACCTAGTTTCACCTACATTCCCTTAGGAGGTCTGGTGCAGAGCCCCCTCAAGCCGACGGCAGGAGCAACTCCCGCTGCGTTGGTCGGGCGGGCCGGGCTTTTGGACGAGTTCGAGTACGGTCTGCAGTAGGTTCCGGGGCGCCCGGGCATCTGACCATCATCACGGGGTCCAGAGGCATCGGGAAGACAGTCCCTTCCCCGCCCCGACCGCTGTCGGGACGCCGGGCATGACGTCAGGAGCATGCCGGGCCGAAGGGAGGCGCCCACCGCCGGGGCGCCATGTTGTGGCGTGCCCGTCGAGCAAACGTGTCGCACGTCGTGCCCCTGTCATTCGCCCTGCTGAGCCTACGGCTGAGCGGCCGCGCCGTGTCCTTCCCCGGGTTCCTTCGTCAGCTCCGGCGCCGGCCTACCTCCCCGGGACCGGACTATCCGCAGGATCGTCGCCGCAAGCAGGCCGGCCGCCATGGTGACGACTGCCCCGACGCCGATGTAGAACAGGGCGGGAGCGATGGCCGGCGCGGCCGCAGATGCGTCGGCGGCCGCGGTAATGACCCACCAGTACCCGGCTGTTGCTGCTGTCCAGATCGCGCCGGCGATGCTGACGAGCCACGACAATGGAGAGAACCATCTGAGGCCGGCGCTGTAGGAGAGCGCCACGGCCAGGGTTCCGGTTCCTGCCGAAGCCAGGACGAGGCCGCCAAAGACGAACCGCCCTGCCAGAATCCCCACCAGCACGCAGGCTGCGCCGATCAGGACAATCCGTCGGGCCGCAAGCGGCATCCCCGTACTGCCGGCTGGTGCCCCTCCAGGAGGCGTGGGGAGGGAATCTTCGTGGTCATCGCTGCTCATACGGTTCTGTAGTCCTCACGGGTTGGCGACACTGCTTGACAGGTTCGCATCAGGCCGGCGATTTGCTCAGCGTCACCCCCCAATGCTGACACACCGGCGAAACCTGCATTGGCCTTCTGTCACAGGAGACCCCGGCCTTCGGGTCAGTCATAGCACCTCTGCAGGCGTAAATCGTGCGCGCGCTATACCCCAAGGGGGTAGTTGCAAATTATACCCCTAGGGGGTATGTGTTGTTGGTATGCGTGAAGGAATTTCCATCAGCCAGAACGTCACTGAGGCCACCGGCACCGCCGCAGCGGCTGACCACGGGTACACCAGCGAGAAGGACGCGTATCTGCGCCGGCTCAAACGCATTGAGGGGCAGGTGCGCGGCATCGCCCGGATGGTCGATGAGGATTCGTACTGCATCGACATCCTGACCCAGGTCGCGGCCGTGAACAAGGCTCTGCACGCGGTCAGTCTGGGCCTGCTGGAAGAACACATTGGCCACTGCGTCGTCAACGCCGCGGCGGAATCCGACGAAGCCGGCGGGGCGAAAGTCAAGGAAACAACAGAGGCCATCGGGCGTCTGCTGCGCTAGCAACGAAGGAAAATCGCCTTGAGCATCAACACAACGGTCAACATCTCGGGCATGGACTGCAGCCACTGCGTTGCCTCCGTCACCGAAGAGCTTCAGAAACTCGACGGCGTCAAGGACGTAGCCGTCGAACTGAACAAGGACGGACTTTCAGTTGCCACCATCACCTCGGCGTCCGAACTGGAGCCTGAACAGATCGGTGAAGCCATCACGGAAGCCGGCGACGTCCTGGTCAGCAGCGGGACCTAAGGATGGACGCCGAAACCTTTACCAGGACCCGCATCATCGAACTCGACATCGAAGGCATGACCTGCGCCTCGCGCGTCGCCCGGGTCGAACGCAAACTTGGCAAACTCGACGGGGTCGAGGCCAGTGTGAACCTTCCCCTGGAATCCGCACAGGTCACCGTTTCCCGACTCCATCACGGACCAACAGATCATCGATACGGTCACAGCCACCGGCTACTCGGCACGACTCAAAGCACACCCCGGGACAGGCGAAGGACGCGGCCTGGGGCCTGAGGATGACCCGGCCCTGAGTGGGCTGAACGATGAGGCTCAGCCCGCCTCTGCAGCAGCCGCCGCCCTGCGTCCGCGGCTGCTGCTCGCTGCTATTCTCACCCTGCCGGTAATGATCATTTCCATGTTCCCGGCAGCACAGTTCCCGACTGGGGCTGGGTGGCCTTTGCACTGAGCCTGCCCGTGGTCAGCTGGGCCGCATGGCCCTTCCACCGAGCCGCAGCAGTCAACGCCAGACATCTGGCAACCACCATGGACACCCTGGACTCAATCGGGGTGAGTGCCGCCTTCCTGTTTTCGGCCTGGCAACTCTTCGCGGACCCTGCCCTGACCGAGCACCCAGGCATGGACATGAGTGCCTATCCCCTGTACTTCGAGGTCGCCGCCGTCATCACGACATTCCTGTTGCTGGGCCGATACCTGGAGGCCAGCGCGAAACAGCGTGCGGGCAACGCGCTGCGGGCGCTGCTGAATCTGGGGGCGAAGGAAGCAACAGTTCTCCGCAACCGGGTCGAGACCCGGATCGCCGCCGACCAGTTACGGCCGGGCGATGTCTTCGTCGTCCGCCCGGGCGAAAAAGTCCCCACTGACGGATACGTTATCGAAGGCCAAAGCGCCGTGGACACCTCCCTGATCACCGGTGATTCACTTCCGGTGGAAGTCGGAATCGATGACACCGTCATCGGGGCGACGATCAACACCAACGGACGGTTGCTGGTCAAGGCAACCCGTGTGGGCAGCGAAACCACCCTCGCGCAGATGGGAAAGCTGGTCAGCCAGGCCCAGAGCGGCAAGGCCCCGATTGCCCGGATTGCTGACCGGATCAGCTCAGTCTTTGTCCCCGTCGTCCTCGTCATCGCGGCCATCACCTTCGCGGCGTGGCTCTTTGCCACCGCTGACCTGCAGTCCTCCTTTACCGCCGCGGTCGCGGTCCTGGTGATCGCCTGCCCCTGCGCCCTGCGCCCTGCGCCCTGCGCCCTGGGCCTGGCCACCCCGACGGCACTACTGACCGGGACCGGACGAGGCGCACAGCTGGGCATCCTCATCAAGGGCCCGCAGGTCCTCGAAGACACCCGGACAGTGGACACCATCGTGCTGGATAAAACCGGAACGGTGACCAGCGGACAACTTTCCGTTTCCTCCGTACAGTCCTTCACCTCGGCGACCGGGGAGGAGATTCTTGCCCTGGCAGGAGCCGTCGAAGCCGCCAGCGAACACCCGATCGCCCATGCCATCGCCCGTGCAGCCAAGGCCAACGCCCCGCTGCTGCCCGTCACAGGCTTTGACAGCGCACCGGGCGGGGGCGTCCGCGGGACCGTGGAGGGCCGGCGGGTGGTTGCCGGCCGTGCCGGCTGGCTGGAGGATAACGGCATCATTCCCGCCGCAGACAACTACGCGGCGCTGCAGACGAGGGAGGCCTCCGGCGCGACCGTCATCTGGGTCGGCATTGATGGTGAGACCGAGGGAATCATCAGCCTCACCGACACGGTCAAAGAAGGATCCGCTGCCGCGATCGGACTGCTGAAATCCCTGGGGTTGCGGCCCGCCCTGCTGACCGGGGACAATACCGCGGCCGCCGCTGCTGTGGCCGCAGAGGTGGCATCCCGGCGGAAGATGCGATGGCCGGAGTCCTGCCCGAGGGCAAGATAGAGGCCGTCCGCCGGCTGCAGGCCGGCGGGGCCACAGTGGCGATGGCCGGTGATGGCGTGAATGATGCCGCCGCCTTGACACAGGCTGACCTGGGCATCGCGATGGGCAGCGGCACCGACGTTGCGATCGCGGCCGCGGACCTGACAGTGATGGGAAGCGACCTGGGCCAGGTCGCGGACGCCATCGAGCTCTCCCGGCGGACGCTGGCCACGATCAAGACCAACCTGCTCTGGGCGTTCTTCTACAACGCCGTCGGCATCCCGGTCGCGGCCCTGGGTCTGCTCAATCCGATGATCGCGGAGCCGCAATGGCAGCCAGCTCCGTCCTGGTTGTCAGCAACTCTTGCGGCTGCGCCGTTTCTCCGGCCAGAAGACGACCGGGACGTCGGTCATGCCGGCGTCCACACCCGTCCGCTGATAGGCATCACGGTGCCTGTCGCGAGGTGACCGATCCTGCGCGGGCATGGAGAAGGCCGGTGATGCGCTGCCCCCAAGGCACCGAATCACCGGCCTTCACGTTCCTATTTAGCCCGCGCGGACGAAGGTGACAGAGCCTTTGGCCGTCATCCACGTCAGGGGGTGGACGGCAGTTTCGTTCTTGCCGTTCAGCCCGGAGCTGAGGACCTGTCCGTTGCCAACATAGATACCCACGTGTCCGGGCTGCATCACCATGTCCCCGGGCTGCGGGTCCGTCACGACTGTGCCGTAGTTCATGAAATCCATCGGACCCAGGTCGCCGACGGGAATCCCTGCGGCGCCAAGTGCCTGTTCAACCAGCCTGGTGCAGTCCTGGATCATGCCGATCTGGGCGTAAGCAGCAGAAACCATGGCCGCGTTCACCCCTCCCGCGGCCGGAGCAGCCACTGGCGCAGCAGCAGGGGCTACGGTGATCGTTGCTTTCGCCGGCGCGGCGGAAACTGCCGGCGCGGCCGCGGGGGCGGCTGCAGGCTTAGGTGCCTCGACGACGGGGGCCGGCGTGGTGCTGATTTCCGGGCGCTCGTAGGAAATTGTGACCGTGGCATCGGCGCTGAACTGAGCAGGTGCCTGACTGGTGATTTCCAGGTTCGACGTCGGCTCCGCGTCCCGCTGCTGGGGTGCTTCTGCCGCCTGGGCGGCGATGCCGCTGGTCAGGACCAGACCGGAAGCGGCAGCGATAACGGCCGCTTGACGTCCGACAGTTCCGGCGTTGGCGGCCATGGATTTGGTCAATCCGGTGAGCGGGCTGGTGGGCGTGATGGCGGCGCGGCGGCGGCCATGGGTTTTGAGCGTAGACATGAAGAGGCCTCTCCCAATGCCTACGAGGTGAGCTGTCGGATTCGGATGGGAGACACCCGGCCGCATGTTCCTGCGCGAAGGCAGTACAGCGGCTTCACCCCAAGGCCTGCCCGAAGCAAGCCAAAAATTGGGTTCCCCGTCTCTGCCGGACGAAATATGCGAAAGGATCCCGGGCAGCGGCAGAGTTCGGCAATCAGCTCGGGAGTGCCGCCCTCGGAGAAAACCGGCACGGGTTCGACCGTACAGGACATCTGCCCCAATTGTCACATTTGAATAGCGGGGCCAGTCGAGGGCGGAGGACCCCGGCCCGATAATGCAACTCGAGCCCGGCCTACCGGTCTAAACAGGGGGTGCGCCGGGGCCCGGCCGCTCACGCCGGTTGTTCGATTTCCGCGGGGGGACGCCGGCATCCACCTTGCCAAATATACCCCATAGGGGTATTATTCGGGTGTTGTCAGTGAAGTGGTTTGTCCAGGCCGATGCGCTTTCCGGCCGCCACAGCCGTTCAACCCCAGCGCCTCCCCATGATTTCTCTTGCAAAGGACCGAACTGACATGTGTGCACCCGAAACCCGGACCGGACTGCCCCTCGTGGCCGCTGAACCGTCCGGATGCAGCTGCTGCTCCACCTCTTCCCGGACCCTGGCGTCGCCGGCAGTTCAAGGCAGCGACTACTCCGTCGAGGGGCTGACCTGCGGGCATTGCGTCCAGAGCGTAGAAAAGGCGGTGTCCGGCCTCGACGGCGTGACATCAGCCGCCGTCGAGCTGGTGCCCGGAGGGACATCCCGGCTAAGCGTCTCCGGCGCCCATACCGACGCTGAGGTCCGGGACGCCGTCGCCGCAGCCGGGTACAGCCTCATCAGCAGGTAGTCCAACTCCCACCCTGAGGACAGCCCTGGCGGCCTCCTTTGGGAAGACTTCCCCACACAGGAGGGGCAACGATGGAAAACCACAACAATCACGACGGCGGCGTGGACCACGCCGGCCACCAGGCCCCACGGCCCGTACCGGGCCAGGCGACGGCGGTGGCAAGTCCTCCGGCCAAGCACACCGGGCACTCCCACGCGGAGCACGGCGCCGCCGATGACCACGCGGTCCACAGCCATGGGCAGCACGCCGGGCACAGTACCGCCATGTTCAAAAACAGGTTCTGGCTCACCCTGGTCCTGTCCGTGCCGGTGGTCTACTTCAGCCCGATGGTCGGCCACCTCCTGGGCTATGAGCCCCTGAAATTCCCCGGCTCGACATGGATCCCGGCCGTGCTGGGAACGGTGATTTTCCTCTACGGAGGCCAGCCGTTCCTCAAAGGCGGCCTGCAGGAACTGAAGACCCGGCGCCCGGGAATGATGCTCCTGATCGCGATGGCCATCACTGTTGCGTTCGCAGCGTCCTGGGTCACCAGCCTGGGCCTCGGCGGGTTCGACCTGGACTTCTGGTGGGAACTGGCGCTGCTGGTCGCGATCATGCTGCTGGGCCACTGGATTGAAATGCGGGCCCTCGGTTCCGCGCAGGGCGCCCTGGACGCCCTCGCGGCCCTGCTCCCGGATGAAGCAGACCGCATCACCGACGCTGGCACGGAGACCGTACCCGTCTCCGAACTTCGTGAAGGCGACATCGTCCTGGTCCGCTCCGGCGCCCGTATGCCCGCCGACGGCACCGTCGTGGACGGGCAGGCCGAATTCGACGAGTCCATGATCACCGGCGAATCCAAAACCGTGCCCCGCGCTCCAGGAGACAAAGTGGTGGCCGGTACCGTCGCCACTGACAACACCGTCCGGGTCCGCGTGACCGCCGTCGGTGAGAACACCGCGCTGGCCGGCATCCAGCGGCT
>NZ_JBSRZM010000014.1:0-115810 GCF_054057635.1 Arthrobacter sp. UYNi723 | reverse complement strand
CAGCGGCGCCAAGCCAGGCGACTGCTGGCGCTCTCTGGCACGATCCCCGGCGCTCAACCGCACGAATGGGTGGCGCTCAGGGCTTCAAATACTCACTTATGGTGGGCGGTGGATCGGTCGCTAAGCAGGGCTTGACCGGTTTCGAGCAGGACGTATGCCGCGCTGACGAACATTAGCAGGTGTTTATAGTTGCCGGTCATGACGTATGTGGAGTCGGCATCGGGTACCAGCGGGGTCTTGTCGTTCAGCAGCAGCCCCGCCCATCGTTTGCCGTGGGCCATGCCGCTGGCCAGCTGCCACTTCGCCAATGGGTTGATCCGTTCCAGTCCGGGCGTCTTCCCCACTTCGGCAAGTACGTCAGTCATTTTGCCGCCATCTTTCAATTGCTTGAAAGAGATGCCCGGGTACTTTGCGATGATTCCCTGGATAGCCTCGATCCTGCGGGCGTAGGTTTCCTCGCCGTCCAGATTCATGGATTTGAAGGCCATGTGAGATTTCCAAGCATCGTCCAGTTCCATGACGGCAGCCCGGAAGACTCGGGTGGTCCGGGACGGTGGAGTGAGAATCCAAATGGCGGTAGAGGCGCATTCTATGGCATTGCGGATGAGCGTGTACGGGGCGAAGGAGTGCAGCGTGAGCTGGATGTTCTCTGCAGTTTCCGTCTGCACGAGCATGCTCCGGACGGCCAAAAGGTTATCGGACCCGGCCGAGAGCAGGTACTTCACGTAGTAGGAAGTGGGCAGCGGCTGCGTCGCGGCGTCGTCACCGTATATGGCCGAACCAGGTTGCACCGCTAGGGGCGTGTTGATTTTGTCGCTAAGGCCCTTGTGCTTGTCCAGGAAATGCAGCACATCTAAGGCCCACTCACGGTCCTCGTCGGACGAATTGTTCAGCAGCATCGCACTCTTCCAATTGACCGGTCCCCTGACGAGTGGATGGCCCGCCGGCGCCCAGGGAATCGCAGTCCCACTGGAAGAACCTGCTCTTCACTGCTAGGTATAGAGCAGGATAATCCACAGTTACGATCATCAACCCGGAGCGAGCTAAACCTTCCACGTCGCTGGCGCGAGCTGGGCCATCTTCAGCTGACGCGCGTCGATTTCGGCTTTGGTCCATTGCTGTTCGTCATCAACCATTTTCGTGAAGTGGTATGGAGATTTTTCGAACGCTGGTTTCTTCACCTCGAACTTGTCGCTTCCCTTCGATGAGTTGTCGGCTGCCAGAAGAAGAGCTTGATTTCCGAGTCGGGTAGTGAACTCGCGGGCTTCCTCCTCAGTACCAAATTGCGGCCAGTTGCCCATGGGCTTCTTCGGGAGAATGTGCTCCAGATTGACAACGGTGTAGTCATCAACTGGCGTGTGCCATGGATCGGCGCTTCCCGTCTCGGCCGCCTCAAGGGACCGGAGGTAATAGCGGGAGAATTTGCCGTTGCTGACCTTCGCCGTAGCGAAAGCGTCCGAGAAGACTGCATCTGAGGGGACGGCGTCTTTCAGGGCGACACGAAGTTCCGCAGAGGTCTTAATTTCCCGGGAGTAGATCTTATTCGCCGCCGTACTGAGAGCCATCTCTATGGAGCCTGTTCGAGTAGAGCCTGCTATGAAGAGTCGGACCCCGACACTCACTAGCAACTTGAACGCGAGGTCACATTCCTTCTTGTTCATCTTCGCGGCCGCGGCGAACACGATAGGCCGCATCGGCTTAATGCCGAAGAGATTCAAGACTTCAATGGCCTTGCGGGTACTAGGGAGATACCCATTCCAGTCCTCATGCTCGGGATTTTGAATGGCGACGTACTTGACTGCCAGGGTCTCCAAGGTGTTGACGAACGATACGACTTGTTGAGATGCGCGCGCGGTGCTTTGTACCTTCTCATAGAGCTGTGCTTCGCGGACGAAGCCCTGCGTCACTGTGAGACTGTGACGAATGAAATCGATGAGCGTGTCCTCGCCTTCGAGGTTTTCGAGGGCTCCTCTAACAAGGGCCCATTTCAACTCAACCTCCGGGAGTCTGTCTTGAGCGCGGCCATATAGGTAGTTCTTGATGAGGTCGGCCTGAGAAACTCGGAGACCTCGGTCATTAAGTGTCTCGAACATTCGGTATGCGTTTGCGTCGTCGGAAACGATGAGTAGCACGATGGCTGCTCTGTCTTCCAAGAAGTCGACCCAATTGTTGAGGACGTTGCCGTGGTCGTTCTTATTGTGGCCTCCGACGATCTTCTGGACTTGCTCTTTAGCCAGTCCAGCTGCGCGCAAGATGAGCTTATGGGAGGGCTTGGTGGGCGCGGGAAGGGGCTTCGCGTTGGTAAGTACGGCTTTGAAGTAATCGTTGTCGACCAGGTTCAAGGTCAGCCGCGGAACAAGCTCTCGTTTTCTCCTGTCGGTCACAAAAAGTGTTTCATTGCGGATAGCACTGGCGACCATCTCGTCGTCGTCTGCAAGATATTCGACAATAGCGTGCAGAAGCAGGGCCGTCGTTGCCAGTCTCTGTTGACCATCGACAACTTCCAAGCGGCCATCTCGCGGAATAGTGACGACGGTTCCCAAAAAATATGACGATTCGTTGTCAGAGATGGCACGCGCAATGTCTTCGAAGAGGTTCAGTACGTGTTCGTCCTCCCATGCATACTCGCGCTGGTTCGCCGGCACAAGTAGGCGGTGCCTCTTAAGAATGCTTGCGATACCGACCTGTTCAAAGCCAATTTGTCCCTCTGTATTGTCTGCCATTAGCAATTATTCCTGTCGGCTGGTTCTCTGTCTCGCGGTTCCAAGTAGCCCGGTAAACCAGGTTCTTGTTGGTGATACCTAAAGAATCGCATGGCCCTGCCTTCCCATCCGATGAGGACATGGAAGAAGGGCCATCGTCCCGGTCTTTGAGCCGACGAAACTTCAATCGAAAGACTAATGAGCACTGTCCCACTTCCTTAGAACCCGGACGCCCGTGGCGGGACAAGTTCCCCTGCGACTGCATTCGGCGGCCCGGCGCGTAACCTGACTGTTCCAGAAGTTGTTCCACAATTCCTGCCATGAGCGGCTGTCATGAGTGCGAATTACGGTATAGGCATTCCAGGCCCGGCGTGCGCAAGAACGGCCCCGGCATGGCCCGGGTCGTTCTCGCTTTTCTATTGCTGGGTCTACCGGCTACTACGACCAGGGCAGGATTCGGCGCAGACGCTCCCAGAAACCGGGCGGGCTCGTGGGTGTCCTGTCCAAGGCTTGTAGGTCAGCCTGGTCATACTTCTGGTTCAGTCTGATTTCTGATTCAGTGAACCGTCGGCTCCAGTCAACTCGTCCGTTTCGGATCCAGTAGTGAGATTTGCACGGCAGAGTCCAGTTTCCTATCGAATCTGCTAGGGAAACGTCGCGGCCGTTGTAGGTGAGGGTCCATTGCGCTGGCGACAGAGGAGTAATTACTTCGTTCGCGCAGCCGCAGCAGCACAGGTGTCCGCAGCTGTTGAACATCGTTGAACCATACAGAATCCCTGGGGACATGGGCTGGGGAAAGCTATCCACGAATTCCGGACTGACGTGGCTGATTCTGCTCATCGGGCGAACCCGATGAAGCATCGTACCGGGCCGCCGAGGACCAGACCTGTACGTAGACTTCCTGAACGACTTCCTCAGCCAACTCCGGATTTCTGACAACGGCCAACGCCAACCCCAGCAGCCTCCGGGAAGTACAGGAATACAGATTCTCGAACGCCGCCTGATCTCCGCCCGCGACTTTTCCCAGCAGCACCACCAGCGAATCGCCCGATTTATTAGAAGCGGACCTTTCACTTGCGACCGCTGGCGACCTCACCTGCAATTCAGAACCACTAAACACTCAAAACCTTCAGGAAAATCCCTTGCAAACCGGGGAAGAGCACGTTTCCACTCCATTCTGGGCAGCAGAACCCATGCTGCACTTCCCCGAACGTATCCTGTGACTCAGTCATCCGCCACGAAAAGCTGATGAATTCTGAAAAAGCCCGAAAAGACGTGACAACATTGTCAATCCCTCTCCTCATGCTGTAGGAGGGGGTATTGCACCGCCGCCGGTTTCGTGCTGTCGTTCATTCTTTCCCTCGCCTGAGGTTTCGTACGGGCTCGCGGCCCAGCATCGCTGTCGCACCCCCGGAGCAGGGACTACTGCGTCGGCGCCGCACTGATGGGACCGATCGTCATCCTGGAGGCATGCTCCTGCATCGGAGTCGGCTCTTTCTGCCGGAACCGGCGGCCACTGCCTTAGCCGGACGGTCATCCCAGCGGTCGACCGGGTCACGGCCCGGAGGCATCGGAGGTCTCCTCAGCGGGTATCTTCGATGTCTTCGGCCGCTTCGGCGGTTGCGTCCGGATCCTCTTCCGGCTCGAAGGTGTTCGGCTCCGTGCCCGCACCGAGCCCCACACCATCCGGTGAGCCGGGAATGGTGCCATCCCGGCCGAGGCCAGCAGGGCCTGTCAGCTTCCGGTCACTGGTGGAATCGTCGTCGCGGGGCTCTTTCCCTGCCTCATTCACGCTCATCGTCGTCTCCAGGATCCGCCTGCGGGTGGAACTTCACGGTAGCATTCCCCCGATGGAATAGTAAGCGTACTTCCGGTCCCCGTTCACCGCAGGATCGAGAGCAGCCCGGGTATCCGGTGGCGCGTGTCGAGCCCAGCGTCGAAGGCGCATAGGTGCCCTCGAACAGTTTCCCCATCCCACGGTGGCGCAGCAGTCCCCATGTCATCGATGGAATCGGCGCCGGCAACCATCCCGGCGACCAGGGTCGTGACCTTCAATCCCGCGTTGGCACCGAAATGGACCGGCAGTTTCAGATGCTCATTGACCAGTTCCCCGAGCCCGGCTTTCCCGTCGGCGTTGCCCGACGGTCCGGACCTGTTGCGGGGTCGGCAACGCTCCATGCGCATGCTGGCGCAGGCCAGCCCGCAGGCTTCCTTCGTGTTTGTCGTTCATAAGGGCATCGTCTCACCGGACGCGCTTTGCCGGAAGACAAGACCGGGGACGGGATCATCGGGCAGGTAGCGGACATTACCCGCCCCTTGTGTGTGTCAATGTCCAATGGTTTGTGCCCACGGGACCGCGCCAGGAACCTCCTGGATCGCCAGTCGGTAGCACTATATGATCTCTGGCTGACGTACTGGAGCTACGGGGGCAACGCCGAAATCCTCGAATTTGAAGCCTTGATCTACGGGATGCTGATCCCCACGGAAATGGACTTCATCCAGCTTGAGTGTGCCGTACGGGACACCCACCGCAGCTGACAGCCTCCCGGTATTGGCACCGACCCCGCGCGGCCCATCGCACCGGACCAGCTCGGACCGATTCGGCTTCCCCCATCAGACCAGCAGACCAGCAGGGCCGGAACCACCACCAGCCCCGGGCGATTGTGACGCAGCGAGGCCGCGGCATACACTCAGGAACGCTAACCAGCCCATCTCACGCGTTCTGATGGAGTTACCGTGACCAGCATCCACTGCAGTCCCCCCGACCCGGCTACCGCACGATGACATCGCCTCAGCTTCCACGCCTCATCAACGATCCGCGCGGCCCGGAAAAGGTCCTCCCCACCCTCACGGCCGAAGAGCTCAGCAAACTCATCGATGCCCTGTACCGGAACCTTGACACACCCTCACCGGTTCTGGGGGCGGAGACCTGGTACGAACTGGCGGTCGAGGAGGATCTCCGCAGGTCCGCCCCCACCGAAAACGCTACCCGCAGCCTGGCCTAGGCTCTCGCCGGTACGGCTGCATCTGCACCAGCACTGCACCTACGGGATTGCAGCTGCCGCGGTGTCCGTTGCCGGAACCCACCGACACAGGGTGGGCACGGACACCTCACACTGAAGAAGCATCGCCCTGAACCAGTGGTGGTATCGATAGCGTCGGTGAGACTGACAAAGCCAATGCCTCGGTCGTTCAGGCCGCCGGCGCAGTCTAGAGCGTCTGGCTTTGGTTCCGCTAATGGTGTCCTCATAGACGCGATCGCATCCGGCAGCCCGCAACGTATCCCGCTGGAGGTCAAGGTTCTGGTCCCGCGTGGAGACCCTGGCGTATCCGATGCGGTGGACAGACATCCGGGCGGTCCCATCTTCCGAAACTCGATTCAAGAGTCTCGATCGACGGCATCCCAATCGAGAACTATTTGTGAGAATACTGTGAATCGCAGCGATAAACGGCGTCGATGTCAGTTTCCGAAGTCCTCTGCACGGGATGTCCAAAGTCGTCTGCACCAGCTCACGGATGGTCCCAGGGCGTCCCGTTTTGGGGAAGACTTCTCCTCCGCCGTGCCCTTGTGGAGTAGCAGCCATTTCGTTGCTTCAGTGCTGGAATTGAAGAAGCGTGTGGGGCAGGGAAGGTTCTGCACGCCTAGCGACCAGTTGGCGAGTATCCGATCAACTGGGCTGATGCCCAGCAGCGCGATGCGCGAGGCAGCGCATCGGATGGTGAAAACGGAGCGGGCCTGTCGCCTCAGGGATTCCGTAGTCGTCATGTCGACCAACATCGGATATTCTGACCGTTCGCAATGGCGTTTACGGCCGCCATTGCCGCTTGGGCGTCGGCGGCCTCGATTCTGACGCGGGGTTTCCAGAGAAGGTGAATAATCCCATCATCCAGCAGCGCCACCGTGCCTTTGCCGCCGTCGACCATGGTCGGTTCCACTGATTCCGCCCGCAAGCGTCTATAACTGCCGTTCTCAATCTACTTGCCGGTGCCAGGTTCGGCAGCTGCCCTGGTAGGTGTTGAAGCGAGGTTCTACCAGTGGGGTACTTTCGATTTCTTGGAAACGATGGATTTCGAGAAGGCATCGAAATCCAGAAGCGCCCGTGAACCAGGCGCCGAATAGCTATCGCCTAGACGCTGGACTGCTGACGGGGGCCCAATCACCCTGTGCGAGTCCGCACGAAGACGCTTCCAGAAAAGCAGGACCCGTACTAGGGATTTGTTCTCAGACCCGGCCAGGAAACGGGACTGCCATGGAGTAGGTATGGTTGCGTTCGGGAATCAAGATCTGTGCGTGGGGTCCTCGGTTGGAGGTCCGGGCTCCGGAACGAGTCCTGGGCCGGGGGGCACGGGGGACGTTGGGTCAGGAAAACCTGGATTAGGGTCAGGAACTGGGCCGGGGGCCGGGGGCGAGGTCGGATCAGGGGATCCTGGAGCAGGAACAGTGTCTGGCGGGAACGGCGCGGGCTCGCGTTGCGGCGGAATGGTCATGATGTTTCCCCTCAGCTTATGGCTGCTCCGGATGGTGACTTCAGACTACTTCTGTGTTCATGGGAAGAACAGACCAGGCTGTTCTTCCCAATTGCCCTGAACCGTGCCTTTCCTATCTCGAAGACGGGGGCCCGGAACCAAGGAAGTCAGACGGCCTCGAAAGGTGGCGGAGCCAGGTGGCTGGCTCCTGAGAATCGAGTACCCACTACTCGTGCGTATGGACGCAGCCGTACTGTGTACTGTCCTCAGACCATGGCGACTCAGGTTCCGTGTCCAGATGGGCACGGGTTGCAGCTGGGCCGGCGGCGAGTGAACGTTCTGAGACCGAGCGTTCACACCCCCAGCCGTCGCCGGCCCTTATCGTTCCGCGCTGAACGGGGCGCAGCCCAGGCACAATTCGGGCCGGTCTGCGCCCTCCAGATGATGCCCCGCGCGCCCTTCCGCATGGACTGGTGCAGAAGACTTCTGAAAGTGACAGTCGAATTGCAGCGCTATATGACCTGACCTTCTGCCGCCTTGAGGACGGCCAGATGGCGGTAGAGCGTCGCGCGGCTCCATCCGACGAGGGCGGCAGCATCGGTCGCGGTGCGTCCGCGTTTGCGCGCGTCGGCGACGATTTCGAGCTTTTCCGCGATGACCTCCGGGTTGCTTGGCGGACGGCCGAAGCGGGTGCCGGAGTTGCGGGCCGCAGCGATCCCGGCGTTTACGCGTTCGACGATCAGCTCGCGCTCATACTCCGCGAGGGTGGCGAGCATGTTCAGCATGAGGCGACCGGTTGACGTCGCCGGGTCAATACCGTCTGAGAGGGACCGCACGTGGATACCACGGTCGCGCAGGATCGTGACGGTGTTGAGCACATCGACCAAGGAGCGTCCCAGGCGGTCGACACGCCAGACCACCAGGGTGTCGCCAGTTTCGGCATACTCGAGTAACTTCCCCATCCCCGGGCGCTCGATCGCCTTCCTGCTGCCGGACGTGACGTCCGCGAACACATCGCGCTTTTGTACGCCGGCAGCAAGGAGCGCATCGAGCTGGAGTTGGGCGTCCTGGCTGGCGGTGCTGATTCTGGTGTACCCGAGATGCCTCATCACGCCATCCTGTCTTAGAAATACCCAAAAACAGGCCGCAAGACACGACGAGCAGTGAGACGACTTTGCGAGACGCTCGTCGGCGGATGGCTTCGGCGGATTTCCGCGGCATCGATCGCTCGTGCCGGCAAGCCGTGCGGTGTCTCGTAAAGCTTTTGATTTTCGAGACATACAGCCAGGTCTGCTCTCCAAGATGATGTTCCATTCGCCCTCCCCGCCTGATGGTCCGCTCGGCAATGGGGAGACGCCATCGTCTATCAAAAATGATTCCTTGCCCGCCCCTTATTCGTAAGTATGCTTTGCTTATTCACCCGGGGGCTTGGGCGCGGTAATTCCGCCTCCTTGGGAAGGCTCCTACAGCGAGCAAAGGCGGGCTCATGAGCAGCGATCAGGAGTATTTTCCTAGCATTCGCGAGGAAGCCGCGCACCTGGACCTGCAACTGCAGGCCTTGGAAATCATCGAGGAAATCCTCAGGGGCACAGCGCCCGAGGAAGCGGAGGCACGCAGTTCACTGAGGTGGCATGTCGCTCACCACCCAGGCCAGCCCCAACGGGCTTTGCTGATGCACTTGATGACCTTGGATCGTTCCGACCACCGCTGACCGGTGACCCGGTGGCGGGACAGGGCGGCAGTTCAGGTGCCGGCTCGACTGCAGGGAGCAATGCGTGGATTTCACCGCATCATGAACATGTTCACTAACGGTGAGGTCTACACCGGCCCCTTGTAACGAGTGCTACCTCCCGCGCGATCCGGAACAGGGGCTTGAGGACCAATGCTCGGGAAAGTCACGCTAAGCCGGTGGGGCCAGGTAACAGGGGTTCTGGTCGGCACCGCTGTTACGCCGAGTCACGGCGTTGGGGTGGGGCGTCGTCCGATGCTTGTTTTGTTGAGGTGGCCGTAGATCGTGGAGCGCGGGACCTGAAGCAGATCGGCGATGCGCTGAACGGTGTGGTCCCCGGCGTCGTAGAGCTGTTGGGCGTGGTGGGCCTGGTCGGGGGTGAGCTTGGGGCGTCTTCCACCCCTATTTCATCAAGTACGACGGCGACCGAATGGAATGGCTTTGGGGAACAGTAGAGAATCCAATGAGGGCGATGAGCCGGCGGGACCCGACAGCAAGGATCGACGTGGAAGTGTGGCAGCTGCCGGCCCGGCTCCGCCGGAACCCTTCCACCGAGCTGACCACCTTCGAGGCCATCCACGACGCAGCCGGCTGGCACGTCCGCGCCAGCTGAAGCCACGTGACTCCAGAGCTGGCCCCGGAGATGCGTAGGGGACGGGCCGGCCTGTAGTCAGATCCTGGTCTTCAGCGCCCGGCTGTAGGTGTCCAGGTCGTTTCGGGTTGCGGCCGATACCGCGAGGTAGCGAGGCGTCATGCGCTGCGCAAAATATCCCGCGTAGGGCAGCACAATAACGGTGTCGAGGCCGCTCTCCCACGCCGGGACCAGGTCGGGCAGGTTCTGACATTCCGCGTCAGATGGAATCCGCGGGCTCAGCACTGTGTCCCAGTTGTTGAAGGCATCGCTATCCAGTCCGTCCCAGCCGTATTCCGTTGTCCAGAACGGGGGGATAAGCCGGATGAAGGTCCTGTCCCGGGCCGTATAACCTGTTGCATGATCTCCTGTGTAGAGTGCTTCTCCCGGTCAGGGTCCGCAATCTTGTACCGGTCCCAGGCCCTGGCCCAGGCGATTCGCCAGCGGTCGTCCCATTCGGCGACACTGGCTGATTCCGGCACCCTTGACGTCCCCGGGTCGGGAAGCGGGGCGAGCCGGAGTCCTGGAATGCCGTCGCGAGGACCGTTGTCGGTCCTGCCGACTTGACCAAGCTGACCCGGCGTGGCCGCGTAGGCCTGATCTGGCCCGCTTGTCTGTCACAAGGCGGCCCGGGCAGCACTTTGCACGGGAACAGCTTGCTCGGGCCGGGCCTCAGGCGGGTGAACCGCCGCCGCATGCGGAGTCGGGGGACGGGGTAAGGCGACCCTGCGGCATGTCTGGCAGAATGGTTCGCCTATCGGAGGCTGAATCCGCCATCCATGAGGAGTTCGCTCCCGAGGAAGTAGGCCGCCTCGTCGCTGAGAAGGAAGGCAACAGCCGCCGAAACTTCGTCGGGAGTGGCGAAGCGTCCGTTGACTGTGTCTTTCTTCCACGTTTCGTGCATGTGCTGCTTCAGCAGGTTGAGTGGCGTGTCGACATAGCCCGGAGAAAGTGCGTTCACGCGCACTCCACGCGGGCCCCATTCCACTGCCAGTGACTTGGTGAGCGCGGTTACAGCGGCTTTGGACGAGTTGTATGCCGATTGCTTCTGGGGGAAGTTGACGACATGGTTTCCGCTCATGGAAGCGATGTTCACAATCGCTCCGCCGTTGCGGGCCAGCAGTTCCCTGCCGAAGGCCTGGCATGTCAGGAAGACCCCCCGGATGTTGACCGCGAACACCTTGTCAAACTGTTCGATTGGCATGTCCACGGCCGCGACGTCGTCCTCTACGATGCCGGCGCTGTTGACCAGGTCGACCGCGCCGTCACCGAGCGCGTAGATCTCTTCCACGGCCGCGCGGATGCTCTGCGGCGAGGTGACATCGACGGTGATTCCCTGTACCCCGTCGGGTAGGTTTTCCAGTCCCTTGAAGTCGAGGCCATAGACCTCGGCGCCGTCGGCCTGAAGGCGTTGGACGATGGACAAGCCGATGCCTCCTGCGGCGCCGGTTACGGCGATCCTGCGCCCGCTGAGTGGCCTTTCAGAGCTGTTCATTGTTAGTGATCCTTTCGGTGAGATTGTGGGTGTTTTTAGAACGTCAGCAGTTTGGATGGATTGCTGGTCAGCGCTTGGTGCAGGAAGTCCCCTCCGAGCGCCTTTTCCAGGCGAGGGAGGAACCTCAACGGCAGGTACTCCAGGCCTGGGAGACCACCATAGGCAAGGTAGCGGCTTGCCCTGGCGACATCTCCGCCAAGAACGATCCTGTCGGCGTGGCCTGCCTCTGCCACGCTGGCGATGGTCTTGATGATCTCGCTGTCGGGAGCTTCCCGGTGGCGGGCAGGTCCGTCGTAGCCCAGATATGCCCCGCGGGCGGCCAGATCGGCGTGCAGGTCAGGGTCAAGGTTCCGGTCGATGTGGGCAAGCACCACGCGGCCGGGAGCGACGCCCATGCCTTCGAGTCTGTCCAGAACTTCGTGGGCGGCGCTGCCGTAGTCCAGGTGGATCATGACAGCGACGTTGGTCGCCAAGTGGGTTTCCGCCACCGCTGCCAGGACCCGGGTTTCAAACGGCCCGATTGTCCAGTAACGGATACCGGCCTTGACGATGCCGGCCCGGACGGGGCGGCCGTCCGGGGTATTCTCGGTTTCATTGTGGCGGCTTTTGAACCCGTCCTGCACATCACTGATAAAGCGTTCTGCCAGTTGGTCGATGGTGCGTTCCCGCAGTTCATGGCCGTCGGGATAGTGGCCTTGGTGGTGTGCGCCGGTTGTGTGTACAACCTTCAGGCCGGTTGACTGGCTGATGCGCGCGACCGCCGCGGGTCGCTGCCCCAGGCCTGTGGGTGTGGCTTCGATCATTGCTCCGATGCCCGCGGCGAAAAGGAGGCTGGCCTCATCCCTGCTCTTCTCTTCCGAGTCAAGCTCGTCTCCGGGCAGGAGCGGGGACACCTGGAAGAGGTGTTCGTGATAATCGACTTTTCCGAGCTCGCCCGGCTCGATATCACCAAGGACGGTGCGTATCTTTCCTGTTTTGACGCTCATGGATTCTCAGCTCCTCGGCAGGGTTTCGAACCAGGGTTCGAGGCGTTGGTAAGCGTCCATGAACGTTGCGTACTCCTGCTGGTACTTGTGGGATCGCTCGGCTTGCACCTGGTTCCCGGGAGTCCGGACCGACATGCCCTGTGCGATGGAGAAGTCAGAAAACATGCCCACGCCCACGCCGCCGACGACGGCAGCTCCCATGGCATTGGCTTCTTCCACGATGTTGCGGCGGTTGACAGGGATTCCCCAGACGTCGGCGAAGATCTGCAGGAGGGCCGAGGAGTTGGCGGCTCCGCCGATCGCGTCGATGGACTCCACCGGGCGTCCGTTCTCTGTGAATGCTTTCAGGCCTGTGAAGAGATTGAAGGCGATGCCCTCCAGGACCGCTCTAGTCATGTGTCCCCGGTGGTGGTGCATGGCCAGGCCGACGAAGGCGGCACGGGCACGGGGGTTCCAGTAGGGGCTGCGTTCGCCCAGAAGATGGGGGAGGAAGTACAGGCCTTCGCGGGCCGCTTCGACGCTTTCGGCTTTCGCGAGAAGGTCGGTGTAGCGGTCTTCGGCGTCAGGGGACAGTATGTTGGCGATCCACTGCAGTGAGGCGCCGCCGGCCTGCATTGTGGCAGTGGGGACGAAGTATCCGGGAATGACGTGGTTGAAGGTCATCGACCTCATGCGGGGGTCGTGCAAGGGCTCTGGGGAGCTCACCGACACCCAAGAGGAGGAGCCGAGATAGGTATAGGCACCTGAGTTCTCATCGATGATTCCTGCGCCCAACGCCGCTGTGGGACCGTCACCGCCGCCCATCACGACCGGGGTTCCTTGCGCCAGACCGGTGGCAGCCGCAGCGTCCTTGGTGACGTTACCGATCACGGTCGTGGAGTCGACGATTTCAGGGAACAGTGTCCGGTCCAGCCCGGAGGCGCTGATTAGTTCATCCGACCATTTTCCTGTGGATTGGTCGTAGGCGTTGGTGCTGGACGCGTCGGAGGGGTCCGTTGCCAGGACGCCGCTGAGACGGAAGGCGAGGTAGTCCTTGGCGAGGACGATCCTGCGGACGCGTGCGAATGTCTCCGGTTCCGTGTCCCGGATATACATCATTTTGCTTAGGGAGTACGTGGGATTGAGCCGGTGCCCGGTGATCCGGTAGCCCTCTTCCATGCCGACAGCATCGATGAGCTGCTGGCACTGGCTGGTGGAGCGCGTGTCTGCCCAGATCATTGCCGGGCGGACCGTGCGGCCGGCCGCGTCAAGGAAGACTGCCCCCATCATCTGGCCCGAGAAGGAAACTGCGGCGATGTCGGTGTTTTTGACGGAGGACTTCTCCAGGAGTTTCCTGGTCGCCTTAGTCAGCGCCTGCCACCAGTCTTCCGGGTTTTGCTCCGCCTTGCCCCCAAGGCCAAAGTCCGCCGGGTACGCGACGGTCACGGACGCCAGGAGTTGGCCATCACTATCGACCAATGAAGCCTTATTGCCGGTTGTACCCAAGTCGTGGGCGATGATCATGTGCTCTCCTCCTGGGGAAGTGTCCTGTCGTGCTCAGGACAGGGTTACAACGGTTTGATGGGTTCTGCATCGTGGAGGCCCTCAAGAGGGCCCTGCCGAACGATTCAGCCGGGACTCGTGGTGAAGCCGGGGTGCCCTTTCGATAGACAACCGCCCTCACCGCCCTCTCCTTTCACACGGCACGTCCATAGTGCTCGACGAATTCAGCGCCACGAGGAGGGCAGAGAGCCCACCCGTAGCCGACGCTAGTAATACTACACATAAGTGACGCAGATTACCTCAGCAGTGGGAAGATTGAGCTGATTTTTTGAAATTTTGTAGTTTTACTCCCGAATATGTGTAGTATGACTACCAAAGTTTCGGCACTAACGGAGGTGCGTCATGACACCAGCAACAACCCACGCCCTGGACCAGCCCCAGATCATCGAAGTCCAGTCAAATGGAGACATGGACGGGGCATCGAGGGTCTATAGAAAGCATCTGGGAGACATGTCGGGGATCTACCTCGATGAGGATGCGTACCAGCTCCGGGTCACCGAGAAAGGGCCCGACGAGCTCATCTACTATGTTCATGAGCAGAAATATCAGGACGGGCCCGGGTCGCTGATTGTTGGAACGAGCACCCTTCTTCCCGGAAAGGTCGGCGAAGAATACGCGGTCACCCGTGGACACATCCACGCCCAGGAGAACCGCGCCGAGCTCTACCACTGTCTCAGCGGGCACGGGCTCATGCTGCTGGAAACCCGCAGCGGGGAGTTCTTCGTCGCGGAACTGACGCCGGGAAAGGCCATCAACGTTCCGGGGCGCTGGATCCACCGCAGCGTCAACGTCGGCACTGAACCCTTCGTCACTCTCTTCTGCTACGCCTCGGACGCAGGCCAGAACTACGACATCATTGCTGAAGCCAACGGCATGAAGACCATGATTGTCCACGACGGTCAGGGCGGCTGGAAAGCGGTTCCAAACCCGCGCCACCGTGGCTACGGGGCGGGAGCCCAGTGATCATGAGTATTTTTGCGCGAATTGGCCAGATACGCATCGTCCCGGTCATTGAGATTGATCGTGCCGACCAAGCCGTTCGGCTGGCCGAAGCTCTGACCGAAGGCGGACTACCGATTATGGAGATCACCCTGAGGACAGAGGCAGGACTGGACGCCATCAGCGCCATCGCCGAGGCCCTTCCCGACTTCCTGGTGGGCGCGGGTTCGTTGTTGACGCCGGACCAGGTTAAGGAGGCGGCCCTTCGGGGTGCGAAATTCGGGGTCTCACCTGGCCACTCCCGCCTTCTGATTGACTCGGCCAACGAAGCCGGGCTGCCTTTCGTCCCGGGCGCCGTCACGGCATCGGAATTCATCTCCGCCCTGGAATCGGGCCAAAAACATTTGAAGTTCTTCCCGGCGGAAGCATTCGGCGGAGTGAAGACCATCAGAGCGCTCGTCGCTCCCTTCGCGACTGCAGGGATCAAGATCATGCCCACCGGTGGAGTGAACCCCGGCAATATCAAGGACTACCTCAGCATCCCTGAAGTACTCGCGGTGGGGGGATCCTGGATTGCCACCCGGCAGCAAATCGAGGACGGCGAGTTCGACTACATCGCCCAGACGGCCCGGGAAGCCGCTGCCCTGGTCTCCGCGAAACACTAGACAACGACAAGGACTGTGCAATGCCCAAGACTCTGACGCAGGACACTTTGCAGCCTGCCACCAAACCGACGTTCTACTTCATCGGTGTCACCACCGGAAGTTCTTCCATCCGGAAGGTTTTCCCGGTGTGGGCGGAAGAACTCGGACTCGGCGATGTCGAAATGGTTGGAATCGACCTGCAGATCCACGCCCCGAAGGAGCACTACCGGCAGGTAGTGGAGTTCCTGAAGTCCGATCCTCTGAGCCTGGGCGCCTTGGTGACCACGCACAAGATAGACCTGTACAACGCCGCCCGCGACCTTTTTGATGAAATCGATCCGCTGGCTTCGCTGATGGACGAAGTCAGCTGCCTGTCCAAAAAGGACGGCAAGTTGGTGGCCCACGCCAAGGATCCCTACTCGGCAGGTCTTGCCTTGGATGCCTTCATCCCGGAAGGCTATTGGAACAAAACCAATGCTGATCTCTTTATCCTCGGCGCCGGTGGTTCGGCGATAGCCATCGACTGGTACCTGAACCGTCCGGGGCGTGGAAACGATCGGCCCCGCCGCGTGATCGTCACCAACCGCAGCCCCCAGAGGCTGGGAACCATGGCTGCCATCCACGGGGCCGGGAAAACCGATATTTCCTTGGAAACCATCATTGCCCCGACGCCGGAAGATAACGACGCGGCTGTCGCAGGGATCAGCGACCACTCGGTGGTCATCAACGCCACCGGCCTGGGTAAGGATGCTCCGGGGTCACCTTTCAGTGACAACGTTGTCTTCCCCAAGGGCGCAATTGTCTGGGACCTGAACTACCGGGGCGACCTTGTGTTCCTCGACCAGGCGCGAGCCCAACAGGACACGCGGAACCTGCAGATCGAAGACGGCTGGGTCTATTTCCTCCATGGCTGGACACAGGTCATCGCCGAAGTGTTCCACGTAGCAATTCCCGCCAAGGGGCCCGAGTTCGACCGCCTCAGCGAAATCGCCGCTTCCACCCGATAGGAACAACATGCCCGGCAAGATACTCGTCACGCCCCGTTCCCTCACTGCCCAGGGACTGGAGAACGTTCCGGAACTCGGGCGGCTGCGGGACCTGGGATATGAGCTCGTACCGGCTCCCGCCGGGCAGCTGCCCGAGAAGAAGGACCTCCTTGTCCTGGCCCGGGACGTCGTGGGATGGCTGGCCGGCGTTGAGAAGATCGATGCTGAGGTACTTGAGTCGGCGGCCAGGCTGCGGGTCATCGCCCGCAATGGGGCCGGCACTGATTCCATCGACGCTGCAGCCGCCAAGGCCCGGGGAGTCACAGTTCTGAGAGCGGCGGGTGCAAACGCCCGGGGCGTTGCCGAACTTGCCCTGACACTCATCCTTGCGGCACTCAGGAACGTGCCCGCCGCCAACGCAACCCTGCACAGCGGTGGCTGGAGCCGAACCCTGGGCAAGGAAATGTCCGAGGTGCGGCTCGGAGTAGTCGGCTACGGTGCCATCGGCCGGACGCTGGCCGAACTTGCCGGGCTCATGGGCGCCAGGGTCACGTTCTTTGACCCGTTCGCTCCGGCAGGCGCCACGGCTGGCATCGCCAAGGCCGACACACTGGAAGACCTCTTCGCCGCATCCGACGTTGTTTCGCTTCACGCGCCCCCGCCGGCGGACGGCAAGCCGCTCGTGACACGAAGCCTTCTGGGCCTGCTCCCCGCCGGAGCGATACTGATCAACACGGCCCGGGAAACGCTGGTCGACACTGCCGACGCGCTGGCTGCCCTCAACAGCGGACAGCTGGAGACCTACGCCATTGACGCGTTCGAATCCGAACCCCCCATGCTCAACGAACTGCTGCGCCACGAACGAACGATCCTCACCCCCCACATCGGTGCGTACACCGCCAGCAGCGTGAATCGTGCCGTCGAATACGCTGTGGAAAACCTTGTAGGATTCTTACAAAACGATCATGATTAGGGCCGGACAGAACGGATCCCGCAAGATGCTGAACGCGGTCTCATATGATGCGAAGGTTCCGCTGCTGGAGCACATTGCCAACGTCTCCGAAAGCATGCGCAAGTCGGAACGCAAGGTGGCCAGCCTGGTCCTGGAGAATCCAAACTATGTCGTGGATTCGACCATGGCTACGGTTGCGGACGCGGCGGGCGTCAGTGAACCCACGGTCATGCGGTTCACAACGTCTCTGGGGTTCAGCGGATTCCAGCAGTTCAAAATCCAACTGGCCCGTACCCTGGCGCTCGGGCTGCCCGCTACGCTCTCGTTCGTCAGTGTGGGGGACTCCGATGAGGACATCGCTCAAAAGATCTTTGACCAGACCATCTCCTCGCTGGACCGCACCCGACGCTCCCTGGACGTGGAACAAATCACCAAGGCTGCCGACGCGATCATCGGTGCCCGCAGTATCCTTTTCGTTGGTCTGGGCGCCTCCGGCATCGTCGCCCACGACGCGCAGCAGAAGGCCGTTCTCTTCGGCGTTCCCTGTTCCGCGCCGGAGGATGTGCACCAGCAGTTCATGGAGGCATCCGTGGCGACGCCGGACACTGTCGTGGTCGTGATCTCGAATGTGGGCCGGACGAAGTCGGTGACCGACGTCGCCAAGGCGGCACACACCAGCGGTGCCACAGTCATCGCGATATCCCGTGAAGAAAGCCCGGTCACCGCGGAATGCGACATTCCGCTGATTGTCCGCACCTTCGAAGACACGGACCAGTACACCCCGACAGTCAGCCGGCTGGCACACCTTGTCGTCATTGACATCCTCGCCACCGTAGTCAGCATCCGGCGCGGCAGCTCGCACCTGGCCAAGCTGGCGGCCATGAAACGTGGCCTGACGGACTTCCGCAAGTTATCCGGCCGATAGCTCCTTTATGCCTTGCGACGACGCCGGGAACCGGCTGGCACCGTGGAGCGGAACGGACAACATGGACGCAGTACTTCTAGATCTTGATGGAACCCTCGTTGACACAGAGCCGTACTGGGTGGAGTCCCAACGCCTTCTGACGGAGCAATTCTCTGTCGAATGGACACTTGAGGACGAGCTGGCCCTTATCGGCCACTCCATGACTTATGCGGCCGGGAAGCTGATATCCAGGGGCGTGGACCTGAGCCACGGCGAGGTCCTTGAGTTTCGGCTGGCTCACGTCGTTTCACGGCTGAATCAACATATTCCCTGGAAACCGGGGGCCCGGCAATTCCTGCAGGAACTCAAGGAAAGCGAGCTTGCCTGCGCGCTGGTCACCATGAGCCCCAGGGCCATGGCGTCGGTAGTCATCAACGCGCTCCCGCCGACGCAATTTGAGGCTACGGTTACCGGATCAGACTGCGTCCAAGGCAAACCCCATCCAGAGCCTTACCTCCGTGCGCTCACGCTGCTCGGTACGTCACCCGAGCGTGCCATCGCTGTGGAAGACTCCATCCCGGGCGTTCAAAGTGCCGAGAACGCAGGACTCCGGGTCTTGGTTGTCCCAGGCCCGGTTCCAGTTCCGACGGGGCCACTGCGGACCAAAATCAGCTCGCTGGACGAGATCGATATCACCCGCTTTCTGGATACCCGGCAGAGCACTGAGACACGCCACAACTGACACGGACGCTCTCGCCCCGTGGGCCTTCAGCCGCCACTGACGCACGGCAACCACTCGGTGGCAACGCGGAGACCATGGAGGCATTTTTCGGACCGCAGGCAGCCAAAATACTGGCCGGGAACTGAATCCACTCCTTGGCAGCGGCCCCACCTGCGGACCGCACACAGGTTTAGGGGTGCCCCCTCGCCGCCGGGCATGCATCGTTCAGTGCCATGCCAAGCCCGGTTTCTGCCACGGCAACCCCCTGACGCCTTCCCTGCACATTCACTACGGCGGTGCCCCAACGGCCGCATCGTCCCCGCAAAACCACGTCTGGGCCGTACCCCCCAATCACCGCCCGAGGCCGGCATAGGGCAATTGACCGTGCCGCAAACCATCCGCGTCAGGACGACAAAATGCCCGGCTGGATCATTCCAGCCGGGCATTTCTTGCATCTGGGGATGCGTCAGAGACGAGGTCTTGTCCAGCGGACGCCCTGACGGGGCATCAACGAATCAGAACACGTTCTCCGGGTTGTAGTACTCGTCGACGTTATTGCAGTCGATGCCGGCAGCCTTGGTGAATTCTTCCTTCTTGAAATCGCCGGCGGCCTTCTGCCCACTGGCCAAAGCAATGGCAATCTCGAAACCGCGTCCCGTTGCAAGGCTGGGAGAATTGAGCCCGGTCGATACATACTGGCCCTGGCAGCCTCCACGCTTGATCTCGGCCAGTGCTTCCTTCTGCCCGTCGGCTGAAGCAGCCACAAGCGTTGTCGTGTTCTTTTGGTCTTGGAGAACAGTCAGCGCACCCAAAGCCATGGCGTCGTTGAGCCCGAGGATCAGGTCGACCTCGGGATGCGCAGAGAGCATCGATTCAGCTGCGGGTACCGCCTTGTCCTGGGCGTAGACCGCTGATGCTTCTGCCACAACCTTGTACGTGACGCCGCCTTCTTTCAGACCGTCCAGGAAGCCCTGCTGCCGCTTTGGACCGACGCTTTCGTCGTTCGCGCCGCCGTTCAGGATGGCTACGTCAACAGCCTCACCCTTCGTGAACCGCTTGGCCGTCAAAGCGCCCGAGAGCTTGCCGATCTCGTAGTTGTCGCTGGTGACGGCCGTTACCCCAACATCCGGGATTCCGGTGTCGACGAAGATCACGGGGATGTCCCCGGCAATCTGCTTCAATTGCTGCTTCTGCGTGTTCGGGCTGATCGCGTTCACGATCAACGCATCGACCCCTTGGGAGACCATGGTCTGTGCCTGGTTGAGCTGCGTGACCGGGTCACCGTTGGCATTCTGGAACAGCAATTCAAAGCCCTGTTCCTTGCTCACCTTCTGGGCCGCGACCTCCATGGCCTTGTAATAGGGTGCGTCGACCTGCCGCTGCAGGAAGCCGATCTTCAGATTCTTGACGTCCTTCTTGACGGCAGCCGCGGACGTCCCGCCGGAACTGCCCTCAGTGGACCCGCAGCCGGTAAGCAGGAGGGATGACACGGCTACGGCAGTCGTTGCCGCCAGCCAGATACGCCTGGATTTCATTTGAATAACTCCTATGTTATTTCGTTGGGTTTGGTAGAACAGGGAAGTTACGGATTTATCGACTGCTTGCGACGGGACTTGAAGTGGATGGTCGTCATGACCACGGCGAGCAGGATCAAGCCACCGCGGAATGCGTCCTGGAGGAACGTGGAAACATTCAGCAGCACGAGCAGGTTGGTGATGATGCCGAAGATCAGCGTGCCGAACACGACTCCGAGCACACGTCCCTTGCCGCCGCGCAGGCTGGCACCGCCAATGACAACTGCGGCGATGGAGTCGAGCTCGTAGAGCGTTCCTGCGGTGGGCGTGCCCACGCCGATGCGGGAAGCGAGCAGGAACCCAGCGAAGCCCACCATGGCCCCGGCGATCACGTAAACCGCGAGCAGCGTCGGCTTCACGGGAATACCCGAAGCGAAGGCAGCGTCAGGGTTGCTGCCGAGGGCAAAGACGCGGCGGCCGAAGACTGTCCGCCGTGCCACGAACCAGACGGCAAGAGCCAAGACCAGCCAGATGACTCCAATCAGGGGGAAGCCCAGAATGGTCGTAGTGGCAATCTTCCTGAAGTCTTCGGCTTGCGGCTGGATCGGAACACCTTCCGTCAAGGCATAAACGACGCCTCGTGCCAGTGACAGCATGCCGAGAGTGACGATGAAGGGTTCCAGCTTGCGGAATGCCACAAAGTAACCATTCAGCAACCCGACGAGCATACCCAGCACAACAGCGATGAGAATCGCTAAGGGAACGCTGACGCCTCCGAAAGCCAGCGTACAGACGACGCCGGCAAGACCAACGACCGAACCGACACTGATGTCGATGCCGCCGGTCAGGACAATCAGGAACTGGGCCAACGCCACGATGCCGATAACGGAGACCTGCAGGATGAGGTTCGTCAGGTTCCTGGGTGTGAAGAAGGCATCCGTGGAAAGTCCTGCGACGATCAGCAGCACAATCAGGATATAGAGCGGGTACTGCTCCTTCGCCCAGTGCATCAGGCCGTCCCTGGTGAATCTGCTGTTGGTTTTCTGCAACGGTTCCTGCCCGGCAGTCATCCTCGTTGACGTGGTGCTCATTCGATTTCCCCTCCCAATGCTGCCCGCATTAGGTCGTCGGTATTGCTGTCTGTGGATCGGAATTCTTGGACGAGTTGGCCATCGCGTATGACGAGGATGCGATGGCTTAGCATCAGCAGTTCCTCCGCCTCGCTGGAGACCACGACGACACCTTTGTCCTGCTCTGCCAGGTTCTTGACGATCTGGTAGATGTTCATTCTGGATGCGATGTCGATGCCTTTGGTCGGTTCGTCCAACACGACGACCTCGGGTTTGGCTTCAATCCATTTGGCAAGGCAGACCTTTTGCTGGTTTCCGCCGGACAGGGTTCTGGTGAGTGTGGTGCGGCCGCCCTTGACCTGGTATCGCTTGATGAGCCCCTCAACGCTTGCCCGTTCACGCTTCAGGTTCAGGATTCCGAAGGTGGAGTACTGGTCAAGTGTGGCCAGCGTCATGTTGTCGCCGTTGCTGAAGTCTTTGACGAATCCCTCGCTGCGGCGGTCTTCGGACAGGTAGGCGACGCCTCCCTTGAGCGCGGCCCGGGGAGAACCGAGACCAAGTCGGCGTCCTCGGACTTTGATCGTCCCGCCGGTTCTTGACTGGTGCCCGGAGATTGATCTGGCGATCGAGCTGCGGCCGCTGCCGACAAGCCCGTAAATGCCCACAACTTCCCCGGGGTGGACCGAGAAGCTGATATCGGTGGCAGACCCGGAGCTGAGATGCTCAACTTCCAGCACGGGATCGATCCCCGCGAAGGATGGCAAGGGGGCCGGTTCCAGGGCGTGGACCGCTTCACCGACCATCAGGGTGATTACTTCTTCCCGGTTCGTCTCCTTGGCATTGAGCACGTCAACAAGCTTGCCGTTGCGCAGAACGGCGATGCGGTCGGCCATCGCGAACACTTCCGGCATGCGGTGGGACACGAAGACGACGCACACGCCGGCGGCCCGTTCCCGCTCAACCAGAGCCTCAACGTCTTTGAAATGCTCTTCGGTCGTCGAGGCTGTAGTTTCGTCCAGTATCAGGATCTGGTGACCATTGACCTGCGTCCGCCCCAACGCCAGCATCTGGCGCAGGCCCGGTGTGAGGGTGCTGCCCAGTTGACCCAGAGTGACCTCGTGCATGCCCACGGCCCGCAGAGCCTGCATGGAAGTGTCACGGCCGCGACGTGGAATTGTCCTCCAGCCTTTTGTCTTGCCGGCGGAACTTAACTGCTTCAGCCACAGATTCTCCTCGACGGTGAACTCATCGACAATCACGGGTTCCTGGTGCATGAAGAGGATGCCGGCATCGTCGGCGTCGGCGGGGGTTGCCACTTCACCTTCGTAGCCAGCGATCTTGATGTGTCCGCTGTTCGGCGCTTCCTGCCCGGAAATGAGCCTGGCCAGGGTCGACTTTCCCGCTCCGTTGGCTCCGCAGATCGCCAGGACTTCACCTCGGTATCCTGTCAGGGATACCCCGTCGAGTGCCTTTACTCCCGGGTAGGTGCGCGAGACGTCCCGAACGTCGAAGGCCGCTTCCTTCCGTACGGAGTCTGCAGGGGTGTTCACTGAACACCTCGTATCCCGCGCGCTGCGCGCAGCTTCGTTTTGACGCTGATAGGTACCGGCCCGTTGACCCAACGCATGTTCTCTCCTCTGAGAAATGTGTGACGACTGAACACCCGGTCTGGCGCGTGGATGTCGCTTACGTCACGCTATGGTGTTAGTAATATTACTACAAAAATTCAAGCCATAGTCAAGAAAATGATGGTATCGATCGCAAAAATGGCAAAAATTCGTAGTTGTGCTACATATCTTCCTATCCTGCCCATCCCTAATCAGAAGAGCAACCATGCAGGGACAGAAAGAACGTCGAAGGATCCTCGTCACGGACTGCAATCTCGTAGAGTTCAGGACGCAGTTAGCTGCGCGATCGCCGCAGCCTCGCCGATGCGCTTCCCTCCGGCACCTAATACATACCGGCCGTCCCCGAGGCGCCTCCCGGGCCTGAAGAACCGTTGGTTGTTCCTGAAATTCCTCACCGAGACGGGCTGCGTGTGTACGTCCTCACCTTCGTCGATGACCCGGCCTACCGCCGGGAGATGAAAGCGATGCGCAACCTCCAGGAGGGCCGCCACGCCCTGGCCAGGCACAACTTCCACGGCCGCGAGGGCACGCTCCACCAGGCGTACCGTGACGGGCAGGAAGACCAACTCGGCGCCCTGGGCCTTGTCTTGAATTGTGTGACGTTGTGGAACACGGTCTACCTTGACCACGCCCTGACCGCGCTGCGGGAACAGGGCTACCCGGTACTCGACGCCGATGTCGTCCGCCTGTCGGCGTACGCGCGGCGGCACATCAACGTCCCCGGTCACTACTCCTTCCAACTTCCGGACCTCGCCGGCGGCCGGCGCACTCTGCGCGATCCCGACCACCGCGACAGCAATCGAGGAGTAAGAAGAGCCTGAGAGGCAACGGAACGAAACCGGGCATTAAGGGGTGTCGGAAAACGATCATCTACCGACACCCCGACCCTGCCGGCGACACGCCGCGAAATCCATGTCGAAAACCCGCGCCGGAAATCAACGTCGGCAAACCATGCGGTGCGGGTATTATCGACACATGTTGATCGGATATGCGCGCGTCTCCACCGCCGACCAAAACCCCGACCACCAAACGGACGCCCTCGCCCGCGCCGGCGTCGACCCGGCAAACATTTACCTCGACCACGCCAGCGGTGCCAAAGCCAGCAGGCCCGAGCTCGACAAGGCCCTCGCCTCCGCCAACCGGGCCGGTGACCAGCTCGTCATCACCCGCCTCGACAGACTCGGCCGATCGGTACTCCACCTCGTCACCCTCGGCGCAGATCTCCGGGAACGTGGTGTGGGATTGCGTGTCCTCGAGCAAGGCATTGACACCACGACCGCGGAAGGGCGGGCAATGTTCGGGATGCTCTCCGTCCTCGCCGAACTCCAACGAGAACTCATCATCGCCAACACCCGCGACGGCCTCACGGCCGCCCGCGCCCGCGGACGAACCGGAGGAAGACGCCCCAAGCTCACCCCCGACCAGGCCCACCACGCCCAACAGCTCTACGACGCCGGGGACCACACCGTTCAGCGCATCGCCGATCTGCTTCAGGTCCCGCGCTCCACGATCTACGGCCACCTCAACAAAACAAGCATCGGACGACGCCCCACCCCAACGCCGTGACTCGGCGTAACAGCGGTGCCGACCAGAACCCCTGTTACCTGGCCCCACCGGCTTAGCGTGACTTTCCCGAGCATTGGTCCTCAAGCCCCGAACAGGCCCGACAGCCGAGCGTCCGCCAACTCAAAACCCTCGCCCCGCGAGGTCAGCCTGATAGCGTCGCGGATCGCTGCTGTGCCCAAAGAACGGTCAGCGGGGCCCTGTACTGGTCGTTCCGATACTGGTCGTTCCGAACATCAGAGTCTTTCTGGGAACGTCGTAAAAGACGCTTTCAGACGCTGACAGCAAATCCTGAAGGCTTTCCACGTCCTGCGCCTCTAGGGTGAGCACCTCTTCCCAGGCCCCTTGGTCCAGGACCAGTTGGAGCGTCCATGTGCCGGATTGACCTGGTTCTCCGGCCACCCAACTGAACTGATAATGACTTACCTGACGTACCTTGATGCTGTCATCGGTCAAGGGCTGTTTCGGTGTGGGAACCATGATCTCCTCCGGGACGAGAATTCACCGCTGCTTCCGGGCAATGATCCGGATGCGCTTCCCTGTAATCTAAGCCCACGGCCACTCCGTGGCTAGGGCGGCCCGGCGCGTCGCCCCTTGCTGCGAACTCGCCGCCGCGATCAACCAGCAAAGGTCCACGGTCCAGGCGGTCATGCCCACGGCCCGCTGCCTTGCCCCCCGCACGGGCAACCGGCCCTGGAATCCGCAATCGGCGGCCGCCCGCATCCAAGCCTGGCAAGAGACGACCGGGCTGCATGAAGGACCTGGACGTCGGGTCCCTGCCCATCTGCGGGGAGGACAACCGGCTCAAGGGCATGCTGACCGACCGGGACATCGTCATCAAATGCCTCGCCGAAGGCGGGGACCCCGCACCGCTACGGCGGGGGAATTCGGCCAAGGCAAACCTGTGACCATCGGTGCCGATGATTCGACCGACGAAGCCATCAAAACGATGCAGGAGCACCAGGTCCGCCGGCTCCCGGTCATTGACGGCCATGACCTGGTCGGAATGCTCAGCCAGGCCGATATCGCCCGGAACTATCCCGAGGATCGGGTCGGGGAACTGGTCGAATTCATCTCGTACTAACACCGGACCGAGCGGCCGTCCCGTCACCGGACACAAGGAAGCTGTCAGCTCCAGCCCCGGGCACACGGCCGCGCGCTGCACGGAGTCCGTGCCGCCACGGGGTATGCCTCAGTGCCGGCAATCCCTGGCGACGTTTCACACAGATAGGTGCCCGCCGACCCCTTCAATGCTCACTGTCCGGCGTTTCGCCAGCTCCGTTTCGAAAGGAACGACATCATGGCAATCTGCGATACCTGCGGCAACGACTACGACAAGACGTTCACCATCACCAAAGACGGCCAAAACCGCCGACCCCCACCTACTGGCAACACACCAGGCCAAGGCCAACCCCAGCCCTCGCCCGTCGCCGCACTCCCTGAAGATCATGCAGGAACTCATCACCAGGATCCATGAAACAGGTGCTTACCCGTCCACAAAAACCGGACCACAAAGGGCGCAGCCTCGCCCAATGGCTCCACCGGCGCCGACGGGAAGACACCGACGGCACCATCCACACGGAGATCCGTGAAGGACTCGACAACACCATCCCCCGCTGGCGGGGCACAAGACGTATCGACTGACGAAGCCCAATGGCAGCACTTCCTGACCGAGCTCGCAGCCCACCGCGCGGCCGGCCACGACTGGCCCCGACTGGCCCCGACACCGGAACGCAGACGCCGAAGAAGAACGCCGCCTGGGCGCCTGGCTATCCAAACAACGACGCCGAAGACGTCAACGCACCCTGGATCCGAGCCGAGCCATGGCCCTGGACAGTGCAAGTGCTGGGCTGGCCCGAGCATAGGAAGTGCAGCACACCTTCCTGAAATGCCCCGAAAACGGCACCCGGTCCGCCACCGTGGATCTCAGTCAGTGCCCGCGCCGCGGCTTCCAGCCCTGAGCCGCGTAGTCACCCGGCGGGCTCTGGTAGACCTCATATTTCTAAAGGGCTTCTTTTATGGTTGGGAGGCCCTGCGGACATTAACCTTCACATTCCAGGCAATATCCCTGGCCATCCCGTTCCCGAACCATTTGCGAGCGATGCCTGACCAGGAAGCAGGAGTGGCAGATAAACTCGTCCGCTGCCTGGGGGACAACTTGGACGATCAGTTCCTCAGCAACAATTTCTCCACCCGGAACGCCTAGGCCATCAGCGTCATCGGGTGTGTCCAATTCACGCACAACGCTGAGCGCGTCCGGGGCGTTCGCTGACTGCAAGGCCTCCAGAGATTTATCCTGTGATTCCTTAACATCAGTGCGTAGTTCATCATAATCAGTAGCCATGACCCGTTCCCCGATCCGTAGTGTCGTCCCGTGTGTAACGAATTCGGAGCGGCTCCTGTTCCCCTAGGAATTCGCCTATGTCCTGGTAAGAACCATCCCCTGTGGTCATGGTCCTCAATTGAACAGGCTTCCCCAGTTAGCCGGTGAGGAAGGGCTTTGTGCCTTCGTAAAAACGGCGCCTATCCGTGCCCGTGAATGACGAAAGAGCCGTCACCAAGGCCAGGTGGGGCCCGGTTCTGCGAACGGTCAGCACTGGGACAGGGCATTGAATCTCTGGTTCATTGACACCCTGCCGTCAGATTGGACCACAGGAATGGGCTTCAGGGGGTCTCTTTCAGCGAAAAGCGGCACCCGCGGTTGATTTTCTGCGGCTGCCGTTGTCCTTGACGATTCCTTATCACCGGAACTCTTGGAGGACCTTCAGGCTGCCTGGGCCGAGCTCACCGAGGCGGCCAAAGCCTCCAAGGTGACGGACTTCTACGCTTTGACCCGGTCGGGCCG
The DNA here is from genome assembly GCF_054057635.1 of Arthrobacter sp. UYNi723. Taxonomy (NCBI): domain Bacteria; kingdom Bacillati; phylum Actinomycetota; class Actinomycetes; order Micrococcales; family Micrococcaceae; genus Arthrobacter; species Arthrobacter sp. UYNi723. The sequence goes on along the minus strand of NZ_JBSRZM010000014.1, from coordinate 88,492 downwards.
TTCCTGGGCGGACGACCCGGCCGCCGTCAGAGACGTCGCCGCCACGCTCCATGAATTTCCCTCGACTGGCGGCCAGCAGACATCGTAGGTGTGATCGCAGCGCTCTCTGGCCCGGGATATCGCAACGACAAATGGCCGGGTGACCAAAGTGTTGTTCCCACAACCCATGGGTTGGAGCACTCGAGGCAGTCACGACCCAGCAGGGAGCGTCACTTATCGCTGCGATAATACCGCCACTTATCGCTGAGAATCACAGGCGATCACGTTCGAAGCTGGCCCAGAGCGGCCGCCCTTCGTCTCAGCAAGGGATCCTTTGCTGAGATGCTCCTAGTCACCGGCTGACGCAGCGCGGCAGCCGGCCCACGGCGACTACCTTGCCTTTGACGACATGGCGGACGTCCGGTCCGGAACCCGGGTTCCGGACCGGGTACAAGGCTGCGCGCGGCCGGCCCGGACCCTTCGCACTTACTCCCCGTCCGGTTCCCCGTCGTCTGTGAGCTCGCCCGCGGCGATGCGTTCGGCGGTGCGGCGGTACGCCTCGGTGATGAAGTCTTCGACGTCGTTGACCCCAATGCGCCAAAGGCCGCGACCGCCGACCTGGATCCCGCGCAGCTCACCGGTCTTCAGCAGGGACCGGATCTGGGCCACTGAGACGTTCAGTTCTTCGGCGGCCTGGTCAATGGTCAGGAAGCGGCGATTCTTGGGTTCGTCGGACACCGACCCATCCTATCTGCGGGCCTGCCTGTCCGGCGGGATCAGCCCTGCCCGTCAACGAAAGCCGCCGCTCCCAGACAGGAACTTTGCTGGTGAGCTTCTTGGACGTCAGGTGCCAGTGGTGGCATTCCTGGCAAAGGTAGGCCCGAACGGGCTGCTTGCCGTCCTTGCCGCGGCCACCGCAGGGTCTTCGCGGCAGTGCTGGCAGCGGCAGTGGCGGCAGGCTCAGGCGGGTTCGGCCGAGAGCGCGCGTGCAACCGGCCGTGGCTCTGACCCGCTCCTCACGGTCCAAACGGAAGGGACAGCGAATTCGAACATTATTCCTCGCTGATATCCTCAGAAGCTTTGCCGGTCCTGGCCAGCGCCCATACCGGAAGCGATTCGCTGTCGAAGGTCATATCACCGGCCATTGAGCTGCCCGTTCCTGCCTGCAGGCCCCTGCCCGCCGCCGCGGCCTGCGAATTGCCATGTCCGGTCTCGTCCTTGCCTGACGCGCCGGTACGTTCTAGCGTGGTGCCTGAGGCGCCGGAAGGAACGACCGAAATGGCCGTAACGGTGGAACACGCGGCGGGACACTTCGCAGGAGGCAGGACATGACGCTTTATCAGCCCGACCCGGTGGAGATATCAACCAGAATCCGTCCTGGGGAGTGGACGGACGAGAGCCTTTCGGCGACCGTGGCTTCATACCGGAATGAGCTGCTGGATATGGGGGCCGCGGCTGAAGAGATTGAAATCGTGACCGATCGGGAGGCGGATGGCTCAGTCAGCGTGGTGGCGACCTGGATCAAGGGAGACATCGCCGACGAACAGGAATCCGGGAACGGTGCGCCCCGACAGCGTCCAATCGTCCAATCGTCCGCGACACCGACACGGCGCCGACACCGACACGGCGCCGAGGGCAGTGCCGGCTCAGAGGCTGAGGGCATGGGTTAATCCGCGGACGCAGCTTTGTACTGTGGCTCTACCGATCAGGAAACGTTGGAAGGGATCGTGGGCAGATCAGACGTCCTGCCGATCTTCACACCGCCTCGCCGTATAGAGCGGACGGGCAGGGCGCGGCTTGACCTACAGAGATCGCCCGGCTCCGGACGATTTCCACGATCCTTACGGCCCACCGACGACACCACATCACGGAGTACTTAGCCGAAAGACGGCAACTCCAGCAGGCAGGAATCGAGGCCGGAAACCATCCAGCTGCTGCCGCGGGCCTCCAGGCACGGCGACTGACTGCAGGACTGGGAAGAATAACTCATCGGTCACGGACCTGATCTCTGCGAACACCACATCAGGCCGCGGAGTGAACGGCTCTCCCCGGTCACCCCCCAGTGCTTCCTTGCCGAGCGCCAGACAGGTGGACCGTCCGTCCGGCCCTGGCGACGATGACTACTTCCCCGGAGTTCGTGGCGCTCCAACTAAACCATGCCCTGTCCGGGCCCCAGTGATCTTCTGCTGCGGCAACGCGGAGCGGGGACAGCACAGTCCGTGGCGGGACACGCCTCAGGGGCGACGAGACTACGCAAGGCGCGGAAAGGCGCTTGCCCCGACCACCCGCCGACTGCGTTCAGTCTCCGCCGGGTTCCTCCTGGGCTGCGTAGGTGTCGAGGAGCCCGGCGGCTCCTGCCCCGGCACCGCCTTCCTCTGCCAGCGCGGTCCTCATGCCGTCGAGTTTCTCGGCCCCGGCCGGGAACGGCGGCAGCAGCGGGACGTCAGGGTCAGTCAGGACTTCCAGCACCACGGGACGGTCAGCTGCGAAAGCGCGGTCCCAGGCATCGGCCAGCTGGTGCGGGTCGTCCACACGGATGCCCGCCAGGCCCAGGAGTTCGGCGTAGCCGGCATAGGGAAAGTCGGGGAGTTCCTGGCTGTCCGGGAAGCGCGGCTCCGACTCGGTCTCCCGCTGTTCCCAGGTGACTTCTGCCAGTTCCCGGTTGTTCAGGACGCACACCACGAAGCGCGGATCGGCCCACTGCCGCCAGCGGTGCGCCACCGTGATGAGTTCGGCAATGCCTGCCATCTGCATGGCACCGTCACCGGTCAGCACCACCATCGGACGGTCCGGCCTGGCCAGTTTGGCGGCAATGCCGTACGGAATGGAGCAGCCCATGCTGGCCAGCGTTCCGGAGACATGGGCGGGGACTCCCGGCGGAAGAATCAGCTGCCGGGCGTACCAATAAACGCAACTGCCGACGTCGATGCTCAGCTGTGCGTTGGCCGGGAGCCTGCCGTTGAGTTCACGCACCACGAGTTCAGGATTCACCGGATGTGCCGGCACCCGCGAACGCTTCTCAGCCAGCGCATGCCAGCCCCGCACCTGGCGTTCAATCTCTGCCCGCCATGGTTCCCGGGACCGGTCCCGGGGCTGGTCCGGCGACCGTGAGCCGATTCTGGACATCAGCTCCCGGAGGGTTTCCGCGGCGTCGCCCACCAGGCCCACTTCCACCGGGTACCGGTTGCCGATCTTGCGCCCGTCGACGTCGATCTGGACCGCACGGGCCGCGCCCGGAGGCGGATAAAACTCCGTCCAGGGATCGTTTGAACCGACGATCAGCAACGTGTCGCAGCTGCCCATCAGGTGGGCACTGGCCGTGGAGCCCAAGTGGCCCATGGTTCCCACGGCGAAGGGCAGTGTCTCATCAACATAGGGTTTGCCCAGCAGGCTCGTGGTGATGCCTGCGCCGAGTTGCTCCGCGATGGCCACCACTTCGGCCTGGGCTGACTTGGCCCCCTGGCCTACCAGAAGCGCCGCCTTGCTGCCCGCGTTCAGCACATCCGCCGCCGCAGCCAGGTCCTCCTCCTGGGGCAGCACGCGCGCCGGGCGCCACTGGGGAGAAGTGATGATGATCCCGTGCTCCTGTTCAAGATCCGGCGCGGGCGCCTTCTGGATGTCGTGCGGGACGATGACAACGCACGGCGAGCGAGTCTCCAGGGCGGTACGGAATGCCCGGTCAAGCACCATGGGAAGCTGCTCCGGTGTGCTGACCATCTGAGCGAACTGCGCAGCCACGTCCTTGAACAGCGTCAGCAGCTCGATCTCCTGCATGTAGCCCGACCCCAACACGCTGCGGCTCTGCTGCCCGATGATGGCCACCACGGGAACGCTGTCCAGCTTCGCATCGTAGAGACCGTTGAGGAGATGCACGGCGCCCGGACCCTGCGTTGACGTGACAACACCCACCCGGCCCGTGTATTTGGCGTGGCCCACGGCCATGAACGCGGCAGCCTCTTCATGCCGGGCCTGCACAAACTCGACGTCGCCTCCGGCCCGGCGAAGCGCACCCATGAATCCGTTGATGCCATCTCCGCTGTAGCCGAAAACCCTCTCAACACCCCACGACCTGAGGCGTTCCACCATCAAATCGGCAACCAGCCGCTCAGCCATAACAGACACTCCCATGCTTTGGGTCCGCACGCCGGTACGGGCTTCCGCCCCCGGCACCTATTCGTTGTGCCCCTGATCCCCGCTCATCTGGTCTTCCGCCGGAGGAGTCTCGCCGGGCGGCACGCCACCACCCGGCTCCAGGCCAGTGATGTTTCCCTCCAATGGATCGGGATTCGCGGAGCTCGCCGAGTCCTTAACGGCACGGTTGCCCTCTTGAGTTCCGTGGTGTTCCGCGGTTCCGGATACCTCGCCGCGGGAGTTCACGCTCTTCGGCTGATCAGGATTCGCCGGATCATCTTCCGAATGGTACGTACTCATATCACTGTCCTTTGCTGGTTGTGTCGTCGTTCAGGCTGCCCCGGATCCGGCGCTCCAACTGCTAGATCCGTCAAGGATCCGTACCCTGCGGCTTTGCGGTTGCCGCGTTTCCTGGACCGCACCTGTCCAAGATAGAAATTGCTAAGCAGGCTTACAAATTGGTGCTGGATGTTCGGCGGTCGAGAACCGTGGGGCGGCCGGCGGAAGGCGGGCCTGCCGCGAAGCTGGACATCGGCACCATCGCCCTCACATGCGGCGGCAAGAAGTTCGCTGGCGGCTTCGAAGGGACGCAATCCGGGCCAGTGTGCGGAGAACAGGGCACCGTGCACGGCCTTCATCGCCTCATCGCCGGCTCTGTCCCGGTCATCGGGGAGCAGATGCGAAATCAGCCGGTCGCCTCCCATGCCCACGGACCGGTGGATGGAAGCCATCGGCACGTCGTAGCCGGCCTGCCGAAACGCCTGCCACCAGCAAAGGGTGTGAATGTAGCTGGAACCAATCAGCGTCCCGTCCACGTCAAACAGCACCCCGCAGCTCCTGCCGGTATTCTTCGATCCAGCCATTCACCATCGCCTCCCGTCCGGCACCGCAGCCATCTCTGACGGTATCGCCCGGGAATCACGAAATCCATACAACCGAGCCAAATCAGGGGCGCTGATTCTGCGTCTTGAACATTCACGACCACCACCGGAATTGTTGGATTGCCTATCCGGGACTCGTCAACCGGCAAAAGACCTAGGGAAGAGTGCGCGAAGCAGTCAGTATGGTGACAGTCGTGATGGTGTCTGCATTGCAGCGCTGCTGCCGTGAGCGAGCGACCTGGCATCACCTGTCCGCCAGTTTCCGGGGCCGTGCCGGCGACGCAGCCCGGACAGTTTGGAGGGACCCTCGACTGCGCGGGCCACGGGCACTAGCTTGGCCCTATGACTGAGATTCCAGACAAGGACGAGACTGTGCCTGTGGAAAAGGAAGCCAAAGAGTCCTTCTCGGGTGAGCCTGGCACTAAGATTGACCCCGATTTTGTTCCACCGGACACCGAAACACCGAACGAGAAACGAGCCCGGGAGAATCCCGAACAGACGGGCAGCTGAGTGGATGCACTCAGCCCAAAGCCGATCTGGGCGAGAACAGATACCGGGGAACGGGCCGGCTGGAGGGCCGGAAGGCGATCGTAACGGGAGCGGATTCCGGCATCGGGGCTGCCACGGCCATCGCCTTCGCCCGTGAAGGCGCCGACGTTGGCCTGCGAAGGAGGAGTCGTGACCTTCGTGGCCTATGTTGATGAGTCCGAACCGCGCCAGGATATCGATCCCGGAACCTACGTTCTTTGTGCCGCGGTACTCTCGTTCGATTCCCAGGAAGGGCACCGAGAGCTGATGAGAGCATGAGGAGGCCAGTGACAAAGGGCGCGCCGCGCTCGTTGACTCTGTCGCTGCCATGGCTGCGGAGCATCTTGTCGTAGTACGCCTCGGCGATACCGAAACACGCAGCGAGCGACGCCGACGGCTGTGCCTGGAACGCCTACATATGAGGTGTCAGTGATGTAATTATCGAGTCCCGCGGTCCGTCCGACAAGCTCGACCGGAATAGGGGTTGCCGGCGCGAAAAAGGAACAAACCGGGCCGGAGCCCGTGGCGGGGGCAGGAAGGTTGTCCCAATCCCCACCTGCGTGACGTTACCCCGGCCACGACCCCGTCTCTATGTCCGGTCAGTTGCCTCTGTCTGGCCGGAGTGGCGGGCGCAGTGGGCGCAGCAGTACATCCCTTCCGGGCCCTCGATTCCGTGTCCGAGAATCCGGCAGCCACAGTGTGAGCAGGCAGGTGCCATGGCATGGATGGCGCATTCAAAACTGTCGAAGGTCCCGGACTGGCCAGCTTTGGTGATGGTGAACGTCTTGTCGTAGTCGTTGCCGCAGGTATCGCAGATTGCCATGATGTGTTCCTTTCGAAACGGAGCTGGAGAAACGCCGGACTGTGCACCCGGAAGGGGACAGTGCACTCGGTTGGATGGGCGGCCACGCTCCCGGTGTCCGGTCCCGGACCGGCTACCGGGAGAGTCCTGGAGGGACTGCCGGCTCCGTCCGGTGTCAGTAGGAGATGAATTCGACCAGTTCCCCGACACGGTCTTCGGGGTAGCTCCGGGCGATGTCGGCCTGGCTGAGCATCCCGACCAGGTCATGGCCGTCGATCACCGGGAGCCGGCGGACCTGGTGTTCCTGCATGGTTCTGATGGCCTCTTCAATCGAGTCATCGGCGCCGATGGTCACCGGCTTGCCCTGACCGAACTCCCCCGCGGTCGCGGTGCGCGGATCCCCTCCCCCGGCCAGGCATTTAATGACGATGTCCCGGTCCGTCAGCATGCCCTTGAGCCGGTTGTCCTCGCCGCAGATAGGCAAGGACCCGACGTCCAGGTCTTTCATCTTCCGGGCGGCCTGTTCCAGGGTTTCCTTTTCACCGACGCATTCAGCGCCGCCGGTCATGATCTCACGGGCGGTTGTCATGGCAATCTCCTTGATAGAGGGTAGTGCGGGCTTCCAGAATGTCTGGTCTACTAGATCTGGCCGGTGGGTCCACTGTCGTCCACTTCGCCGCGCCACGCCCCGGTTTCCGTGCCTCGGGACTCGATGAAGCTCTTGAATTTGCGCAGGTCGGCTTTGACCTGAAGATCGTCAAGGTTCAGTGCGGCCCCGGCTCTTTCCGTGAAGTTTTCCGGGGCCCATTCAAAGCGGACCGTGACCCGGGTGTTGCCGGGATCCAGCGCGGTGAAGGAGACGAGCCCGGCATGGGATTTACCATCGACACTGCGCCAGGCGATCCGCTCATCGGGCTGCTGATCAATGATCTCGGTATCGAACTCGCGCTGCACACCACCGATTTTGGTAACCCAGTGATTGGTGGTGTCGGTCAGCTGCGTCACGGATTCAACACCGGACATAAATTCCGGGAAAGACTCAAACTGGGTCCACTGGTCATAGGCCGTACGGACCGGAACGGCCACATCCACAGTTTCTTCAACGGTTTCCATGTGCTTGCCTCCTGTTGGTTTGGGCCGCCTGTAAAGCGGCGGACCGGGGCCGGCATGTTCCCGGGACAAGGCCGGTGACAGGGCCGGTCGGCCGGCTGCCTCCGCTGCTCGGGACGGACGGTTATTCGGGTATTTCCATTTGGAAGCCGCAGCCGCAGCGCAGGACTCTGGCCCGCAGATAGACCGCCAGGACCCGTGCGGATGTCTGCCCTGTCGGCGCCGGCTCTGTGGTCATCGGCGCGTAGACGCTGCGCAGCCCGGAACCGGCGGCGTGCATCGGTTCACCGCAGTGGATGTAATCGCCGCCGGAGCGCAGGACGCCGGAGCTCTGCCGCGGCCCGGACCGGTTCAGGGTGACCGCGATAGACGGGACAGTGGTGGAGCCGCCGCGGTACTGCGGGTGCACTTCGCCCGGCCGTCGGGCGCCATCGGACAGATGCGGATCGGAGATCGTCGACATTGACTGTTTCCTTTGCAAGGGAAGCTTCTGGCCCTTCTGCTGGAACCGTGCTCCCGGTTCAGGCTAGACCCCCAGCCGTTGCCGGGGCAAGCATCCGGCATCCCGAAGCGCCCCCTGACGCCGCATCCGGGCCTTTGCTGACCTGGGGTCGAGGCCATCACCATGGCCTGCGGGAACGGTGCTCGGGTGAGAGGTGCGCCCGGCCTTAGCCCTTGCGCGACCAGGTTCCTGGCCCGTAGCTTGAGGGCAGCGAAAGACACCTTCCGCAGCGCCGGCCCTTGAGCCGGCGGAAAAGCAGAGTCACCGAAGGACACACCGATGGCAACAGGCACAGTCAAATGGTTCAACGCCGAGAAGGGATTCGGCTTCATCGCCCCCGATGACGGCTCAGCAGATGTTTTCGCCCACTACTCCGCAATCGCCAGCAGCGGCTACCGCTCCCTGGAGGAGAACCAGAAAGTCCAGTTCGACATCACCCCAGGACCGAAAGGCCCGCAGGCGGAGAATATCCACCCGATGTGATGGTCCCCGCCGCCGGAAAAAGCAGCCCGCCCCCGACCGGCACCGATCGTTCCTACGGAACCAGGCATCCGGTTTCATCCGGACACCGTTTCCCTGCCTTCTCCCACATATCTGCCATCCGGACGGCCCGTAGTCGGGACCAATCCAAGGAGCACCCCATGACCATACCGCCACAACGCGAACCCACACCGTTTCCGCCCCAGCCCGGGCCGACACCGGAATCCCCCGACCCCACAAACCCCATTCCTCCCAGTCCTGCTCCGGAACCGAATCCAGGCCCAGTCCCCGATCCCGGACCGCTGACACCGCCCACCGATCCGACCCGCAGGCCCTAGAACCACACAGACAGGACGGCGACAACCAACGCCGGGTCCGGGGGCAGAAAACACCTGGCACCGGAATCCCTGAAGGCGGCCTCACAGGGTTGCCTCCTAAAGAATCAAGGACTGGCAGAGATGGATAATCAGGACATCCTGGACCGTATTCAGGCCCTGGTCGATGAGGAACACCAACTCCGCGCATCCGCAGCACCCGGACCCGCATCAGAGGACGCGGATGCGGCCTATAGGGAACGCAGGGTCAGGTTGCGGCGCGTGGAGCAGGACCTTGACCAGTGCTGGGACCTGCTACGCCAGCGAAAGGCCAAAGAAAACGCCGAGGCAGACCCCGGGGAGGCGCTTGCACGGCCTACCAACGAAGTAGAAGGTTACCGGCAGTAAGAGTACCGCCCTCCCCTGAACCGGACGCCAACGCCCCCCTTGAGTTGCCCAGGCCAGGCCCGGCAGGCGGCATCAACAGGCCTACCGGCCAATGAAGGGCACGGACAGGTTTCCTTGTCAGGTTCTCCGCCCGCGGCTAGCCTGAAGTCCGGAACACAGCTCTCGCCCGGGTCTGGGATACACACCTCAACAGACGGGCCGAAGCCCTCCACGATAAGGAGCCCGTCAATGTCGACCATCTCCCATGCCCACAGGGCCGGCAATTCCTCGCGGCCCTCCGGGCAGCGGCTTTGGTGCACCAGATGCCGCACCGGCCAGCACCTGGTCATCGATTCCATCGATCCCAGCGGGCCGCGCCTTTTGCCAGAAAAAGTCCTGGTTGAGGTCTCCTACACCTGTCTGGGCTGCGATTTCCTCTACGCCCACCCCGCCACCGTCGCCCAGGTCGCCGCCATCCTCAACAAGCCGGACCCCGGGAGGACCTCGGGAATTCTGCAGTTCGGCGGAACATACATCCATTGCGGTGAACCAATGCACACCGTCGGTTCCGAAACGCGCAACATCTATGCCCCGATGACCACCGAACAGTCCGCCGAGCCCGTTCTGGACGTCTACCTCCGCACCCGCGTCCTGAAATGTGCCTGCGGATTTCAGATGGAAATACCGGACTGAGCCCACCACTTCCCAAGGCCATCGCCCGGCCCGGCCCATTCCGAATCCACCAACCACACACAGACGGACGACGGCGCCGTTCCGGGAGCCAGTTGGCCAAGATCCATCTGAACGGTAATGGCACCTTCCGGCGCCCAGAGTTGACGCTGTCCCGGCATTGGCCGGCATGAGACGATTCCCCCATGAATCAGAACAACTCCACCAGGGGCGGCCACGGTCCAGGCCGCGGCTACGCCAACACAACCGGACACAGCCACCATCACGAAGTCCTGACCACAGAACAGCTGCAGGCACTCGGGCAACGGCGCAAGGACGCCGAACAAAAACTCGAACGCCACCAACTGGAAGCCCGGAACAAGGAAAACCTCCACGAAACAGACCCGGACCCTGCAGATCCGGCGGACCACCACCGTTAAGGCCCATCACGAGCAACGGAACAGGATCCGGCGCCATATGGAACCCCGAATCCGGCCGGGCTCCGCATAGTCAGCCGGTCTTCCCGGTGGTGGCCAGCCGGTGGTTGAGCCTGTCGACCTCGTCGAGGACTTCGGTCGCCGCCCAGGCGCGGCTGCGCTTTGACTGCGTAATCGGGGTGATGATTCCTGCGTTGGTGAGCCGTTCCAGCGCGGGGTAGACGGAGCTTTCGGCGACGCCGGCTATGTGGGCTGCACTGTGGGCCTCGAACACGGGCCGCTCCAGCAGCCACGGGATGATCTTCTCGTCCGCGGATCCTTTGCGGGGTCTGGCCAGCTCCAGCCACATGGCCGGCAGGGCATCGAGTGCGGCCACGGATTCCCGGGCCGCATCCGAGGCGCGTACCGCGGAGCGGGCCAGGTAGAGCACGAACGGGTCGGCGTCACCGGACCGGTAGTTGTTGACCAGGCTGAAATACGTGTCGACGTCGGCGACCATCGCAGACGCGATCGGGGTGACCGTGTTCTTCGTGAGTCCGCGACGCCGGGAGATCGCACCGATCAGGGCCCGCCCGATACGGCCGTTGCCGTCGGTAAACGGGTGGATGGATTCGAAGTGGGCGTGCGCGATGGCCGCCTGCGCCATGATGGGTACGTCGCGGCGGTTGCAGAAGACCATCAGGTCCGCCATCAACTCCGGCACGAGCTCCGGCGGGGGCGGGACGTGGATGGCGCCACGCGGTGAATGATCGCTGCCGCCGATCCAGTTCTGCACGCCCCTGAGCCTGCCGGCGTGTGGACCGTCCAGCGGGTCGTCTTTCATCAGGGTGTGATGGGCGCCCAGCATAGCCTCCAGCCGGATCTCCCCGGCGTGCCCGGCATCGTCGATCATCCCTTGTACGGCATCGGCTGCAGCGACCATGGAGCGTGCGTCATTGCTGGACTTGAGACCGATCATAGCCCGGGCGTAGTCGTCGCGTTTGGCGTTGACGTGCTCGATTTTGGAGGAGGAGACGGCCTCACTGCGCAGGAGGAACCCGCTGATGGCGGCCATCCGGGTGCCGGCCGTGACGTCCAGGGACGCGACGGCAACGGCGGCCTCCTCGAGGGCGAGGATGGTCTGCCGGCCCGGATCGAACCAGCACGCGGCGATCATGGGTGGCAGCGAGACGACCACCTCAGTGAATTCTCGGTCTTCCCGCGGCGGCCGTCCGGAAGACTTCCACGGCATGGTCTTGCTGCCGTGTGCGGGCCAAACGGTCATGGATCCTCCGGAAGTCTGAATAACTATCTCACTATTTAGATTTTATAGGCTAAACCTGAATAGTTAGATCGCTATTGCTTGAAAAATTTCCGTCCATCGGATCCCAGCCGGCGCCCCGCGGGTGCGGCGGCGCGTCGTCGGTGACCATGGGTCATCATGATCACCTGCAAGGAGGGTCTTCAGCTGTCTGCCTTGAGGTATTGGTAGAGGGTTTCGCGGCTGATACCGAATTCGCGGGCGAGGCCGGTCTTCTGCTCCCCCGCACCGGCCCGCGTCCGTAACTCCCCTGCCTTCTCGGGCGAGAGTGCTTTCCTGCGTCCACGGTAGGCTCCGCGCGCCTTGGCCAGGGTGATCCCTTCGCGCTGGCGTTCACCGATCAGGGCCCGTTCAAATTCGGCGAAGGCGCCCATGACGGAGAGCATCAGGTTCGCCAGGGGTGAGTCCTCGCCCGTGAAGGTCAGGTTTTCCTTGACGAACTCAATCCGGACACCTTTCCTCGTGAGCTTCTGCACCAGGGACCGGAGATCGTCCAGGTTCCGGGCGAGCCGGTCCATGCTGTGCACCACGAGGGTGTCGCCGTCCCGGATAAAGCGCAGCAGCTCATCGAGCTGGGGGCGTTTGGTGTCCTTACCCGAGGCCTTGTCCGTGAAGATCCTCTCCAGCTGAACACCCTCGAGCTGGCGCTGTGTGTTCTGGTCCAGGCTGCTGACCCTGATGTATCCGATGCGCTGCCCGGCCATAATGCGTTCCTAACGAAGAGTGTCAGGTTGAACTCTAGGACCCCCAGCCACGGGTGTCAATAAATTACGCACCCACCCCAGCCTGACATGGAAGTCCGTTCCTATCCTGACGTCATCCTGGGGTATACCCCAAACAGACGGTCAAAAACGCTCCCCCATAGCTTTCGGCCAACTTTGGTATCGAACTCGAGTTCTGACCACTTCGACTCGAATGTGCTGGTAGGTCGATTTTCGGCGTGTCGACGCCCAGCTACAGGCCACCACGGGACATTTGCTGCCGGTCCTTTGCCAGCGAGCCGCTACCGCCTGCGATGGCACTGTCGGAGCCAGTCAGTAAGGGTCGTTATTGACACGCGTGGACGGTCCAGTACAGCAACCTAGTGATGGAGGCGTGTCCCTCCCAGGTGGCCGGCGAGTCTGTGATCTGGTCCGGCGACCGGTCTGGTCAGCCGTCCTTGAGCCGCCGGCCCCCGGGAAGGTTCTCACCCCAGGACGGGTACATTCCGCCCTCGTTGTGCTCGGCTTCGCGACGGGCCGTCTCTGCTTCGATGGCCTTGGCCACGAAATGGCTCCAGGTGTTATCCCCTTCGGCGTAGCTGGTCGCCCGGTACGCGGCCCGCGCCCGGTTACGGAGCGCGGCCGGGATGCTCACGGTCATGTTCGCTATTTCGGTGTCTTTGCTTTCGACCTTTTTTGGCATCTCCGGCCGGTGTCCGGGGAGCATTCGTGCTAGGGGCGCCTCCGAGGCGGGTGCAGCGGTGCGTTTCGGGGGCAGGCCGAGCGCGGGCCGGCTGGGTGTGGGTTCTGCGCTCACGCGTTGACCTCCTGAGATTCTGCGACGGCGATGCGTCGGGTCACTTCCATGGCTACTGCGTGGAGGTCTTCGGCCACACTGGAGGCCGACTTTGGCCCTGCATTGCCGGCTTTCGCTTCCCCGCGTAGGACCTCCCACCATTTCGGCCCCTTGCTGAGCTCCCGCTCGAGCTCGTGGGCCAGTAGTCCACGCTCCCGGCAGGCCTGGGCGGTTGCCTCCGCGTGGCGAATGGTCATCGGGAACAGCACCTCGTCTGTGCCAAAATCTGCTGTGAGGTGGTCTCGGGTGACCTTGTGGACCTGCTTTGAATTCGTGCCTGTACCTACCAGGACGACGCCCAAGAGGTCCAGCGACGGGTTGAGTCCGACAACGCTATCCATGCGTGCTGCGACCGCGGCGACGCCCTTACGGCTAGACATATCTGTCTTCAGCGGCACTACTGCATACCGGGCAGCTGCCACCGCTGCCGCCTGCAGTGGCTCATTCCCTGGCGGACAGTCGAGCAGAACCAGGTCGTACTCCCCCGCAACGCTGGCAAGCAGTTTAGCCAGGGCCAGCTGTGCAGCGTCGCGGTCCTTCTGGGCCTTGGCTCCGAGGAATGCGGCGGCATCGTCGAGGTGGGGACCTCCGGCAATGACGTCCAGGTTGGGGCGGATGCCCAGCAGCAGGTCTGGGTCTCCTCCGAAGCATAGCGAGGCCGCCAGGCTCCTACCGCCGTCGCCTTGGTCGGCGTAGCCAAGGTCCTCAGCGAGGTTGCCCTGAGGGTCAAGGTCCACGAGGAGCACACGCGAGCCGCCCTCGGCCAGGAGTCCGCCTACGTTCGCCACCAGGCTGGTCTTGAAGACCCCGCCTTTGCCGTTGATTACCGCGATAACGCGACTAAGGGCACCGCGGTCCAGATCGAGTTTCATCAAGTTCCCCTTCCAAAGTGATTCCAGCGTAGCCAGCAACTCTGGTTTTGCTTGTTAAGCTGGGTTCCGTGTCTTCTCTTTTTTAACTTGTGAAGATGGTGTACCCAGTGAAGCTGGCTTTTCTGGAATTACTTGTCTTTACGTATTCACTTGTGAAGCCTGTGAAGATGGTGAACCCAGTGAAGCTGGCTTTTCTGGAATTACTTGTCTTTACGTATTCACTTGTGAAGCCTGTGAAGATGGTGAACCCAGTGGTCAGCTCAGGGGCAGTAGTCTCAGGCTGCTTCCCATAGAGAACCTGCAATGTCATCGTCCGGTGGGATCCAGTGTTCCTCGCGTTCTGTGTCGTGAAGAGACATTTCTGTGATCGCTTGGTCCAGGAAACGATCCAGGTAGGCGTGCCATGCGGCGCGCTGTTGTCTGTAGAGGCTGATTTGGGCCTGTACGTCGTCCATGACGCCCAGCCGCACGGCCAGTTGACTGAGATTGGTTGTGGCGGTCAGGCGCCAACTCCGGGCGTCGCGATGGACCATCCTCAAAGCGCTCATTTCCGCCAGCGCGCTTTCCACGGCTGAGCGGCTGATGCCGGTTGCCCGGATGATGTCGGCGGTGGTGGGGGAGTAGCGGCCGCGTTCGATGGCTTCGTAGACGAGGGCAGCGGGTTCTCCCAGGGCTCGGAAGACGTGGCGTATGCCGTGGATCTTGCCTTTGCGCCAGCTCAGTTCTCGGGCCAGCTGCTGGTAGTGGGCCGGCAGCTGGATCAGGTACACATCTGCGGAGCGGCGCCGGGCATCTGCGACCTTGGTGATAATCCCGTCGGAGATCTGAACGAGTCGAGGAAGGAGTCTGGCAATTGTGGCGTGATGTTTTCCCAAGGCTATGGCCAGAGTGCGGCAGCCGACGTCCAGTAGATCTGTTTCCTTCGTCCTCATGTATCCCAGAAGAGACCGGAACACGAATCGCAAACCCAAGGACTCCCTGCCGAGCTTCATCATGCGGTGGTCCAGAACTCCGTACAGAACATTTTCAAGATCATTCACAAGTTGGTGGATGCCTGCTTTGCTGGCTGAGCCAGCTGCCCCCCCTGTGGGTTTAGTCGGGCTTGTGTCGTTAATAAACGCATTCCTTCTCCCAGCCGGTGCGGAGCCGCCTTTTTGGGTCCAGTCGACGGCGTTGGCCCACTCGGCCTCGAGTAGCCGGCCCCGTTTTGCCTCTGTGCCATACAGTGCCGCGAGGCCAGGGAACTGCCCTGTGATGCCGGCGCGAACCTGGTCCAGGGTCCAGCGGCAAGCGGCAAAATGGTTGAGGACGGCCATGCGGGCTTCTGAGGGGCTTTTGTACTGTGCGGCGTCGTACAGTCCGTTGCGGGCGATCCGGCGCAGGGGAGCGTCGCTGCCTGCCGACACCGGCACCAGGGAAACGGGCCCCTGAGTGATTCCGCGTGTCGTCTTTGCTGCACGCGCTTTCAATTCCCGGAGCCGGCGCAGCTCGGGCGCGAGAATCTTGCGGAGGCGGCCCATGGCGACCTCGGGATTGCGGCGGCGCATAGTGTCGTAGGCCGACGATAGGGGAGTGATGAGGACCTGGTGTCCACCGGACTTGTGCCGACTGCCCGGAACACGGATGCAACCGTCCGTCACGTTCTGGTGGGGGCTTGGGTCAAGGCTGGGAGTCCGGAGCCCTAACGCTTCAACAAGCTCACGCGCAGCGGCGCCGTCCATCCTCTCGGCCAGGGGTACATAGAGGTGGCGGCCGCCACTGGGGGAGAAGTCTTCCATCCACCGAAGTCCGCACTCGTCCAGGAGGCTACCCAGGCGTGTTGCATCGTCGTCTACTACAGCCTTGAGCGCTTTGGAGGTGTCAAGGTCCAGGCAGAGCGTGGCTACGCTGCCATCCACTCCGTGGACCATGACAGCTGCCGGCCGCGTAGGTACGGTCGTTGTGATCCTGGGTGCGGTTTTGGGACGGGGATACTGGAAGCGGTCACCTATCCATCTGCCCAGCCGATATGACGGCTGCCCGGCGATGAGCGGAGCGAGGATCCACGACTGCTCAGGTGTGACTTGACAGCCGACACTCGGTATAGCCTGCATTGACTCAGAATCGGGTTCAGGTACGATGAGACCAGTTCCTCTCCACTGGATGGGTACGACAAGATCCACCCACTGGGTGGGTGTTGGAAATGTTCAGATCGGTATCCGCCAAGATTTGGATCTGAACGAGAAACTTGCGACGGCCCGCGAAAGCGGGCCGTCTTTCGTTTAAGAAGCCATGCGACTGATAGGCAGAGCCTCCTGGTTTGCGTCGTCAAGTTTGTTGGGCAGACCGTTGTCACGGTCAATGAGCGCACCCAGATAGTCGCTCAGGGAAAGCCCATGCTGCTGTGCGGCTTCATGGGCGCGCTTGTGCTGATCGGGATAGATGCGTCCCCGCAGGGCTACTCGATTGCCGTCTAGCTTCGGCGTGGCGTACGGGCTGTATGCGCTCATATCCTCATCCTTCACTTAATTTCCCCCCGATACCGGTACCGCCGCTCGGCGTGTCGCCGCCGACCTAGTCCAAGAGGCGCGCCTGCAGGGCAGCGATTTGCCTCACGAACCTTGTTCTCGTTGAGGGAGTATCGGGGTGCACGGCCACGGCGTTCACCTAATGGAACGTCGCCCGCAATGACCCCCAGTCCCTGTTCCAGATACTTCAGCGTCCTGGCGGTTTGATAAACAAAACCCTGCACGCGGTGGCGGCGTGTCGCTCTTTTCAGCATGTGTGGCTTTTTGGTGTCCTAAGACTCTTCAATTGGCAATCCCCCCCGTTGCATTCCATCAAGCTTGTTGGGACGCCCTGCCGCGCGGTCTATCAAAGCGCCGACATACTCACCGAAGGACATGTTGTACCGCTGCGTCGCCGTCCAGGCGGTGTAATGCTGATCTGGGAGTACAAGGCAGTTCATTGGCGCCTTCTTACCGATCAGTTTGGGTGGGCGGTATTCCTCCATGTCATCACCCTCACTTCGGTTTGGGAGAACCTGTAGGTCTACAGGTCCTGTCGCGGTGGAACCCATTGCTTCTTTAAAAAGACCAAGCAAGCGACAGACTACATACATGCTCCGCACATGCACAACTCACTGCCTGTACCCTGCGGTAGGCATCGGGTAACATCTCTTGTGTCAGCTGCCCGCCTACTCTGTGTGGCGGCCTACACAAGTGGCTGAGCTTGGCTAAGGAGCTGGATAGATGGCAAATGGGGGCCGCAGCGTGTTTCTTACGCAGCAACAGAAGAAAGAGCGGCTAGCGGATCGCATGGGCATCCTGGTGGATATCTGGGAGGCAGATAACAACACTGCGCTCACTTACCCTCATGTTGAAGAAGCACTTTCCGCCCACGGAATCCACCTGTCGCGGACACGGTGGTCCTACTTGATCAATGGCACTGGCAGCCTGGTGACGGATCAAGAACTGCTGAAGGGCATAGCAGAGTTCGTTTTTGCCGTACCAGCCAGTTATCTGTGTGATCTCAACAGCGAGACTCCTCCCGAGGTAGAAGCGCGCATGGAATTCCTTGTGCAGATGCGGAAGCTCAAGGTGAAGAACTTTGCCGCAAGAAACCTGGGGGCCACCTCGCCAGAAACACTGAGGACGATCACCAGGATCATCGATGCATCGATGAAAGGCGACGAGTGAATGGCTCTCCCGCCGGTCCCGGAAAAGGTCCGGGAGTTATGCGGAGACGGCACGATGTCGATGAAGGAAGTTATCGACCGCTTGACCCTGATCTGTGAGAAGCCGATCAATCTGATCGAGTACAAGGAGTCCTGGGGTGCGCTGACGGCCTTCAAAGCCGAATTTGAAGATTGCATAAACGTCTACTTCCCCCCGCAGAAGTCGCGGCAATACAAACTTCACTGCATCTATCACGAGCTCGGACACATCTACTTGGAGAGCTTTCGGATTCCCCTGGCTCTGCCGGATCTCTCTGAAGAGATGCTGAGGGAAACCGCGGACGCAATTAGCGTTACCTGCCGGTCCGTTCCGAATCATCCTGTCGAACGGTGGGTGGAGGATTTCGCTTTCGAGATGTCGAAGAAGACCCGTGCACGCAACTCGTCCGATCCTGATCCTTTCCTCAGCTAGACTATGAAACTGTTGCTCTTTGCGCTGCTGAGTGCCCTATGCCTTCTTCGGATCCCTTCGGTGGTGAAGGTGGCGGAATCCCGGGCGTCGTGGCTGGCTTCGATGTTCGGCCTGACGGCGCTCTATGTCCTGGGAACGGTTACACCGCTGGAGGTCATCGACAGCTACCTCGGTGGCATCAACGTGACGAATCTGCTTCAAGCCATCTTCGCGCTACTGGCGATCTTTTTCTTCAACGACAGCGTGCGGCGTTTAGCGAACGTACCCATTGTCAGATGGACCTACTACGCCCCGTTGCTGAGCATTCCCATCATGATTGTCAGCTTCGCCCTGATTAAGGACAAAGCTCCAACAGCTGCGGACTTCATTGATACCCGCATGGACCAGCTCGCAACTGCCACGTACAGCGGCACGTACATGCTCGCGTTGTTGTTCACCTTGCTCAGGATCATCTACATGCTTCGGCACAAGGCGCGGGGCCCGTATGCAACATTCTCAGCGGGCCTGCTCGTGGTTGCGGCGGCTTGTTCGTGCCACATTACGTACGTGGTGCTGTTCCATTTCTCGCCCTGGGACGCCTTCGCCCAAGCGATCGGATCCTGGTTTGACCGCCTTTTCTATGTAGGACTCTCGGTGACGGCGGCGGGGTGGCTGATTCTTTTCCTGTCGAAGCAGCTCCCGAAATTGCGGTTCTGGATGATCGATGCACTCTGGCTTTCTGCGTTGAGGATCCGGGTAAATGCAGATCAATCCCGAGTCAGTCCGGCGTGGGACCTTTTCAATGAAACGCTCGAAAACGGGGTCTACAAAAGCCTCATCGTTCTGCACAACTACCAGCGGGGGAACATGACGATGTTCCCGGAGTCTGTTCAGGGCAGAATCAGCAAAATTGAGGCCAAGCTAGACGCACAGCCCTAGCCCTGCTCAGCCAAGATCGTTTTGCTGACCCAAGCCGTCAGTTCGTTGGAGAAGGTACGGGGCGAGGCATTCCACTCCTGGGTATGATGCGCCTCAGGTAGGGGAATCAGGGTGACGGTGTCAGGATTCGCGCGTTGGAACGCCGCTGAGATCTCCCATGGAACCTCTTGATCTGTGTAGGAGTGTAGGACCAGCGTCGGGACTGCCACCCGGTTAGGTAAATCGACCCATTCAAGTGCATCGAAATCGATCGGTTCCTCCAACCCGAGCATCCTCGCGAACGGGGGAGCCTGCAACAGGCACATGACAAGGCCGGCACCAATCGCCGGCACGCCAGCCCGCACCGCCCCCGCCGTGATGGTCTTGCGCCAACTCGTGACCGGCCCTACCAGGACGACTCCGACGATCCGGTCCCGATGGGCGCTGCGCTCCGCTGTCAGCAGCGCAATGGTCCCACCCATTGACCAGCCCGAGAGGATGATCCGCCTGGCTCCACGAGCGACGGCGTAGGACACAGCGCTTTCCACGTCACGCCACTCCGTTTGCCCTAGGTGGCTCGATTCGGCCTGTGGTGGGCTGACCTCCAGGTCGCTGCGAAATGTGGGGACCAAGGAGGTGAATCCTAAAGAACTGAATGCGTGGACGTCCCGAAACATGATCGAGCGGTCTGTCCAGCTGCCATGGATATGGATCACCCATACGTCCGTGTTCTCAGCTTCAAATAGCCATGCAGGCGCCGCACCGTACGCGGTGGGGACGTGCACCTCTTCGAACCGTCCGCCGACAGTAGAGGGCTCGAAAAACACGTCCGGAGTCCAATCGACGATTGGCCCCAGACGTCCCGGCGCGGACCCAAGAGGATCAATCCGCCGTTCTACGTACTTTTGATCCTCATTGATCAGCGTGACCTCGCCGACTCTCGTGTACTTCTGTGTCGCGGGGTCGAACACGCCAAAGTCGCCCGGGGCTTTGGTGTAGTCGTCCAAATCGATGCGGACTCTGCGGCCATCATCTGTCAGTTGAGCTCGACGGTAGTCCTTTGGTCCCCGTTTGACGATCTTGCGGGCCATGACAACCGCGAACCCCGATAGCCCGGCAGCCGGCAGAAGGAACGCCAGGCCGGCCAGGCCCCGCCGTGTCGTCAGCATTAGGTCTCACCCTCCCGCCGCGTTCCAGGGCGAGGAACGAAGCCAAATCATCGTAACGTCCCCTCAGCCCTGATATATGAACAATGCATGCCCACTACAGGCGTTGTACATGTTCACTACAGGCGTGTATCGTTGATTGAGCTAGCCGACGCGTGAGCATCGAAGGGGGAGTCACGTGATCCGCATTGAGCGGCGGCCGAAGCCACCAGCCGAAACGAGGGGATTTCACATGGAGACGCTGCTCTTTTCCAGGAACTGGCCCGTGACCGAAGATCCACTGCTCCATGGAGTTCCCCTCAAGCACGCAACACGGCCCCCCATAAACCTCAAAGATTCCTGGTTTCGAACCAACGGGATCAGGCGGACTTCCTAGTGGGTATCGCTGCAGCTGGGGCAGCAAAAGCCGTTGCAGGAAAGGCGTTTCGAAAAGTCATCGTTCCTGTTGCCGCTACAACTGCCCTGGCACTCGGTTTTGTTGTCGTGGTCCTCGATGACGGAGGGACTCCGGCACAGGCCGCTTCCGCCTGTGTGGCGCCTGGTACCTCAGCGGTATCCGCAACGTCACCGGTCTCTGGCAGCACAGTGGCTGGGTTCGATGGTGAGCAGATGAAGAACGCGGCAGCGATTATGAAAGCTGCTGCAGATCTTGGGATGCCTGTCGCGGCTCAGCTGATCGGTGTGCAGGCAGCCATTGGCGAGTCCACGTTGCGGGTCATCGATTTTGGGGATGGCGCCGGTCCGGATTCCCGTGGGCTGTTCCAGCAGCGTGCGGCCGGGTGGGGGTCCTATGAGGACCGGATGGATCCTCACATCAGTTCAACGAACTTCTTCAAGGCGCTCCAGCGTGTGGAGGGCTGGGAGTCGCTGGAGCCAACCATTGCGATCCACCGGACCCAGCGCAACGCGGACCCGAACCACTACACGCGGTTCCGGGCCCAGGCCACGGAAATCGTCGAGTCCCTGGGCGGCGAAGCAGCTGCCCAGGTTGATCCGTCCGGTGTCTGCCCGGCTGAGGGCAACGCAGTGGTTGGAGACCTTGCCGGCAACTGGGTCAAACCCCTCCCTGATGCCGTGATGACCAGCGGTTACGGCCCGCGTCCAGCTCCTCCCGGCACGGCCGGGGGAGTGCTGGCCAACTTTCACTACGGCATCGACTTCTCCACTCCGGGGCAGGCCGGAACGATCGTGGCGGTCGCGGATATGAAGATCGTCAAGATCCGGAACCTGGAGGGCCAATTCGGCACCGGTGTCACGGGCCAGACCGTGGACGGCAAGCTCACCATCGGCATGTATCACATGGCAGCTGGCTCCTTGAAGGTCAAGGAAGGCGACACCGTTGCCGCCGGGACCCCTTTGGGGACCGAGGGCGCGACGGGCAACGTTTCCGGCCGGCACCTGCACATGGAGTTCTACGCCGGGGCGCTCCCTAATCCGATGATCCCGATCAACGCCACCATCGACCCGACACCGATCCTCAAAGAGAAAGGCATCCTGTGATGCGTAAACTCGCGCTCGTTCCGGCCCTGATCGCTGGAACACTCCTGCTGGCTAGCTGCGCTGGCGAACCAGCATCCAACCTTGCCAGCACGGCCCCTGCCGCGTCAGAGACGGCCACTGCCGACGCTGGTCAGGCCAGCGGTGAGCACTCGGCCGACGACGGCCACGATGCTACAGAGCACTACGACGGCCCTAACGTCACCTGGGACGCCAACGCCGAGGCAAAGGTCAAAGAGACCGCAGCGAAAGCCATGAAGCTGTTCGGCCGCCCAGACGTCGAAGAGAAGAAGTGGTTTTCCGACCTGGCGCCGTTGCTTGCGCCCGAGTACGCCGAGGATGCCAAGTACATCGACCCTGCCCGGGTGCCGATCACCACGATCACTGATGGCCCATCGATCACCCGCGAGGCACAGAACCCCATGACCGTCACGGCATCTTTTTACACCAACGACGGCCCTTGGGACATGATGCTGCACCGCACCGGCCAGGACGCTCCCTGGCTGGTCACGTCCATCAGTTCCAAGGCCTCCCAGTGAACGGACACCAGAGCATGAGCCTTGATGAATTCGGCACCGCGCCGTTGTTCACGGATCCGCTGGCCGACGCCCCGGTGACGGTGAGCACGCCGTCTCCCGCCGATGGGGGCCCTGGCGCTGTTCTGTTCCAGGACGCACGAGACCTGCGGCCATTACAGATTTCCCGAAGTGAGCACACCAACAATGTAAGGAAGAGCGCATGAGCACCAACTGGTCAGGCGTGGAACGTAAGTCCCGCGCCCCTATCAGCCTCACAGATCCCGACGAGACCACGACCGGGGAAAACGGGCAGGATGCCCCAGCACCGGTCATCAGCGCGGTCCCGGATCAGGAGGCGACTGTGCCGGCTCAGCCGCCCAGAGAGCCCGCCCAGTCCGCGCGAGCGGCCTCCGCCGAGGGCGAGCATGGGCCTCTTGTCAGCGGCCGTCGCAGCGCGTCGGTGCTGCGGAAGGAAAACGTCAACGATCAGTTGCCGCCTGCCACCGGATGGCAGGCATTCATGCGGGCCATTACCTTTGGCCTGGTCAAGCCCAAAGTCGGCGCAGCCGAGCTGGCACGGCGCACGGACCTGTCCGCGATCCAACGCGTGTATTCACGTCCGATGCAGATCATGGTCGCCCAGCCCCTGGGCGGGGTCGGGAAAACCACCTGCAGCGTCGGCATCGGGTCCACGTTCGGGATCCACTCGGGCCAACACGCCATCGTGTGGGATATCAACGAGATGATGGGCACCCTCGGCGTGCGAACCAACGCGAATGAGTCCACCCGCACGGTGTGGGACCTGCTGAACGTGTTGGAGAAGTTCGAGACCATCTCAGCCCGCAAGGGCGACTTCACCTATTACACCCGCCACCAGGGCAAGAACCAGTTCTCCGTTCTGGCCTCCGATGAGGACCCGGACCGGATGAAGTCCATCGGGGCTGAGGAGTTCAACCGGATCCACACGGTGGTCAGCCGGTTCTACGACACGATCATTGTCGATACGGGGAACAACACCCGCTCCGCGAACTGGCTGGCCTCGATTGAGGTCACGGACCAGCTCGTGATTCCCACGACGCTCAAACGCAATGCTGTTGTCTCGGCGCTGCGGATGATCGAGCAGCTTGAATCCATGAGTGAGCGCACCGGGAATGCCCACTATAAGAACCTGGTCGATAACGCCGTTGTCATCGTCACCCAAGGTGGCGGGGCGAAAGTCTCGACCGCTGAGCAGGCGGACCTGCGCGAAAAGCTTGGCTCCGCCGTCCGGACGATCATCGACATTCCTTATGACGCGGCCTTGGACACCGGATCGATCATCGACTGGCAGCTCGTCGGGGACCCGGCCCGCCGCGCCTTCGAACGCGCCACGGCAGAAATCGCCGCCGGCCTGCTCGAAGTAGACAATCGGCCCACCACCAACTCCAACCGATAGGAAGTCACGCCATGTTCAGCACGATCCTCAATGAAGTCATCATTCCCGCAGCAGCCGACAACCCGCTGGATGGGGTCACGCCCAACATCGACGTGTTCGGCGTGAAGTTCAAAGGCGCCATTCAGCTGATCCTGGGCGGTATTTGGGCACTGGTTCTGATTCTCGTCACTGCAGCGTTCCTGTGGAACCTGGGCAAGTGGGGCGTCGCCCGCCAGCGCGGCCATTCCGACGACATTTCCGACGGCGCAGACGGCGCCAAGCGCAGCGGCGTCGCCTTCGCCGCCGTCGCAGGGGCCAGCGTCATCATCGGCGGCATCCTCGCCCTGACCGGCGCAGCAGGGGCCTAGCCCCGATCCTGGAGGCCCGAAGACTGCGGTTCCTGACCGCGCCGAACTTCCGACAATGAATGGATTGTGACTCATGAAAAAGAACTGGAAAGCCTTGGTGGCTATCGCCGCGGTGGTGATCATCGCGGCTGTTGCCGTGGTGATCATCAACATGCGCCCGGCCGGCCAGGCCGCACAGCGGGAACCGGGCGCTGACAGCAGCATCGTCGCTGGCAAGTTCGGGTTCCCCGTCTCCAAGATCAGCATCGGGGAAGGCGGGACCAAGAAAGCAAGTGACGGCAAGACCATCACCGGTTACAACGGCACCTGCGACTCCGCTGTTCAGGCCGCCGCCAACTACGTACCCCTCATCATGGACGTCAACGTGAAGACTTGGGCGGATCAGAAGAAGACCCTCACCGGGGTATCCCAGCCCGGCCCCTGGTTCGAAAAGGCAACCTACAAAGGCGACGTCGTGGCCAACACCAAGGAGTTTCCGGCACCCCCTTTTGATGGTGGATGGTATGGCCGCTCCGATGTGGCTGCCGGCGGCATGTACCGGGTTGCCAGCTGTGAAGAGAAGAAGCGTGCCGTCGTCCAGGTCTTCACCGGAGGGGTGGAGGCCAGAGTAAACGAGGCCCCCAGCGGCTTTTTCCAGACGCTCACCCTTGAACTCTCTTGGGACAGTGACTGGAAGATCTCTGACGCCGCGGTAGTGCAGAAAGGCGAAGACTTCGGCGACCGGGTCAAGGACGGCGGCCCGATGAGCATCGGCACACTCATGGACATGAATGAGGAAGCCACGCCTGTCCTGCGAAATGAACTGGTCAACGCATTCTTCGAGGACAAGAGCAGGGATGGGTGGGTTGAGTATGCAAACGCTAAGCGCCAGTAAAAGGCTGCGGCTGGTTGCCGCTCTGCTGGCTGTGTTCCTTGGTTTCGGCGTGGTGTTCGCGGGGACTGCCCACGCGGCGGATGACGTGAACACCACCGAGAAGCTGAACGCTGATCAGATGAAGCGTCTCGCCGGGTTGCCGGAGGACCAGCGGAACGGGATCCGGGACCGGCTGAACGGCGAGCTCGGCAAGACGGCCTGCAGCGATGGATGGTTCTTTGCGGCCATGGGCGGCAGTGATTGTGAGAACGTCGCTGCCAAGGCGTTCGGTACGTTCCTGACGACACCGGAGAAGTCCCTGGGCTACAGCGACGATAAGAACACCGTGCCGTTCTGCGCGGGGCTAGCCAGTGTGGGCGCACCTCCCACGGCCACGACCTGGTGCGCCGGGGGAGCCGCTTTTCGGAAGTTTGCTCCGTTAGCCGGGGTTGTACTTCGCACGGCCTTGTCGGTGACACCTGGTGGGCAGGCTGTGTTGGGCACGGTGGATACGGTGGCGTTCATTGCCAATGCGAAGGACGGGTTTGAGAAGTTCGCTAACTCGGTCAAGGACGAGGGTGTGAAGGCTACCAATGAGGTTCTGAACAATCTGATGAAGGTCTCCGCGTTCCAGGTCGATGACTCGTTCCGGGATCTTTGGGCGATCTTTGCCGGGGTGGGGATCGTGATTATGGCCTTGATGTATTTCAAGCTCTTCAAGGATGTCTCCAACGAGGAGATAGACCTGGACACGGCCCGACAATCGCTGTTCTGGTACGGACCGCTATCGATGGTCCTGGTGTTGTTTGGCCCGGCGATCGGATATGTGATCAATGGGTGGCTGACACAGATTACCGAGTCGTTTACTCCGTGGACCTCGAACCAGATCATGGACTTCGCGACAGCGATTTCCCGGTTCGCGGGCTATGAGTCCAACGGGGTGTTTGGCCCGTTGGCGGCGGTGCTGCTGTTCGGGTTGTTGTTCGTTGGTGCGTGGGCGTTGCTGGGGTTGTTCGCGCTGCAGCCGTTCGCCCTGTATCTGCTGGGTGTTGGTCTGGCGCTGATGATCGGTTTCATGATCCACCCGCAGTACCGCGAACGCGTGAGTAAGACCGGAACGCTGTGGCTCGGGATTGCCCTGTCCAAGCCGCTGATCCTTTTGTTGATGGGTGCGCTGTTCAGTTTCATCAGCTCACGTCCGGCGTTCCAGGGCGTGGGAACCGATGATGCGCTGATCAACGCGTCCTCGGTGTTCCTGGCAGCGGCGGCAATGCTTGTGCTGGCGTTCTCGCCGGCGCTGTTGTTCAAGTTCGTCCCGCTCCTGCCGTCCTCGGCCACAAGCTACGGTGCCGGTCGTCCCTCGGTTGCCGGGGCCGCGATGGTAGCCGGCACAGGTGCGGCGGTGGGTTCGATGATCCGTAATCGTCGGATCAGTCAGAACCAGTCCAGCGCTGGTGCCTCCGGTGGTGCGGCAAGGGGTGCGGCCCAGGCTGGCGGCGCTGCAATGTCCGGGGTAGGTCCCGGCGGGGGGAGCCAGGGGACGAGCGCTGGTCAGCCGATGTCTCGGGCCATGGCCCGCCAGGGATCCGGCGGTCAGGGTTCTGGTGGGGAGTCTGGACCGGATACGCGCACTTTGGGGGAGATGCAGCGTGATGACAGGGCTGCCACACCTTCGGGGAAGGCTGCACAGGCCGTGCGCGGCGGTGCAGCTGCCATGGGCCGCGGTTCAGGCGCCGCTGCGCGGGGTTCCGCGAAGATCGCAGCTGGTGGCGCTACTGCGTTCCTGCTTGCTGGCCGTGAAGGTGCACGGCAGGCCGCGCTGCGCGGCCGTCAGGGAGTCGATGCAATGGCTCCCGATACCGGCCACATCAGTGGCCGGTAAGTAGTGCAGGAATAGGGGAGTAGTCGTTATGGGAAGAATGGTCGTTGTCGGTGGTGAGGTCTCACGCCGTGGCCTGTTCGGTGGGAACCGGACCGGCCCGGAGTGGGTGGCCCTCGCGGTCGCTGTCCTGATCGCCGGTATAGCGTTGTTGGCTTCCGGGTCCAACCGGCTGGTCGGCATGATCGTCGCAGCTGTTGTCCTGTTGGCCGGCGTTGCACTGAC
Organism: Arthrobacter sp. UYNi723; assembly: GCF_054057635.1. NCBI lineage: Bacteria > Bacillati > Actinomycetota > Actinomycetes > Micrococcales > Micrococcaceae > Arthrobacter > Arthrobacter sp. UYNi723. Next base: position 61,599 of record NZ_JBSRZM010000014.1, on the reverse strand, counting down.
GACGCCGAACAAGATGACCGGGCACCGTTCCCTGGGTGCGTTGTATGTCGAGTCCCGGCATAAGCGCACCCGCCGGAAGAATAAGACGATTACGTTCGTGCCGGTGAAGTTCCGGGACCAGACCCGCGTGGTCAAGGCCGGGAAAGCTGACCGCGCCCGGGCCGACGAGAAAGGCATGATCGAGGTCCCTGTCCGGCACAGGAACAACGTCCCGTTGATGGTGGGCAATGTCCGGTCGTTCACGACACAGACCCCTGCGGGGCCGATGACGGTGTTCCGTCACCAGGGCAAGATCAAAGAGGCCTACTACACGGTGACCCTGGAAATTATGGGCTCGTCCTCCGGGATCCGGGAGGAAAACCGGGAGGACTCCGGATATGTGGCACGCGGCCAGCTATTGGCCCGCCTGGCCCGCCGGCAGTCCCTCGTTTCGCATGTGCAGTCTTTGTCGCGGGCGGTGCCGATGGACTCGGCCGATCACCTGATCTGGATTAAGAAGCGCCGTGCCGCGAATGTACCCCGCGTGTTGTTGGAGTCCTACGGGGATCTGGTGGAAGCGGTGCAGTCCCGTTCTGAGCAGCACCGCACGTATGAGACGTTCCGTGTTCCCCGGTCCGAGACGCTGCGTCGCCGTGCTGAGCAGCTCGGCGGGGGAGACGAAGGCATAGGCCAGGCGATCTTCCAGGAAGTCCGCTCCGCGATGGCCCAGGCCTCGATGATGGGTTCCATCCGGGACTTCCGCCCGCTGGGTCCCGCACCGATGGCGGCTCTGCTGCGGCACCTGCAGGATCCCGATTTTGATATTGATGACTACGAGGGTGCTGACCTGATGGACTGCTGGCAGCACCTGAACGGGGATGCTCCCATGTCCGTCATCATCAATGATCACTGGCACACCCGCACCGGCTACGTCCCGGCTTCGGCGTTCAGTCCCGAAGCTATTCCGGTCTCGGCTCTGCAGTCACTGATCAGCGGCATTCAGCCGGCGGTGGTGCATTCGGTGTCCATGGTGATGGAACTTGAGGATGCGCGTAAGGCGCGTGGGAAGGCCCGCACGGACGCGGCCATGGACCGTGCCAAGGAGAAGCAGGTAGCCAAATCCGGTGTCGTCACAGACGGTTCAGAGGATGTCCTGATGGGGGCCTCCACGCAGCGGCTCCTGGACCTGAAACCCGGTTCCGGACACCACGGAGCCTCCTACGCGCTTTACATTTCGTTCTCCGTCGAATCGGAGGACGAGATCCTGTCCACCGCCGACGTGATTGAATCAGCGGCAGCGGACGCCGGGATTGAGTTTATTGACTGGATGGATCAGCGCCAGGACCTGGCCCTGATCACCACCATGCCGTTTACGAGAGGAATCCGATGAACACCCAGAAAGTGATCAAAGGCCTGCGGATGCCGTGGGCACTGACAGAAAAGTCCCGCCGTGCCCGCCGTTCGGCAGCCCGGTCCACGAAACTTGCCACCGAGAACACTGCCGCTGCGGCCACCGCTGATGCGGTGGCCACCAAGCGGCCCCAGTCCAAGGCAGCGGTGAAGCGGGCCGCACGGAAGGGTGACAAGCTCCGCGCCCGGGCAGAGGCACAGGCCGCGTCAGCGACGCGCTGGAACCATGACCGGAAGTCCAAGCAGGCCTCCCTGCTCGGATACTACGATCCGGCCGCCCCTGGTGTGTTGTCCTCGACACGGCAAATGGAATTTTCACACATGGCGATCGCCTCCCCACCGACCTCGCACCGGGGCCTGGTGTTCGGCATCGATGCCGGGTCCGGGTGGATGGTCGTCCATGACCCGTTCACCTCATACGGAAACGAGCTCGAATCCCCGAACGTCTGCTTCATCGGAGACCTCGGCCAGGGCAAGTCCTCGGCCATGAAAACCTGGGCGGTGCTGCGTCAGCTCATCCTCGGCCGGCGTGTGGTGGTGATCGATAAGAAGTACCAGCTGGACCAGAACGGCGGCGAATACACCTCCCTGGCCCAGGAACTGGGCATCACTCCGGTGAAGTTCATGGTCGGCGGCGGTGGGGCAAGGATCAACATCCTGGATCCCCGGATCGCAGCCCGTCTTCACGAGGACAACCACGACGATACCGCCCTCTCCACCCCGGCAGGGCAGTCGATGCTGGTCCGCGCCGTCGTGGAAGAAGCCCTCGGCCGGCCCCTGCAGCCCAAGGAGGGCAAAGCCGTGCGGATGGCCCACAAGCAAGCGCTGCGAGCAGCCGCCACAGCAGGCGAAGTCGCTCATGTCCGTCACGTCCTGACCGCTCTTTACGCGCCGGACAAGGACGCAGCCACGGCGTCGGGACTGACAGTGGAGGAACTGCGGCAGTGGGGCCAGGATCCGGCGTTCGAGCTCGAACGAATGATTGAAGATGACCTTGCCGGGTTGATCGACGGACCCACGAGTGAGGAAATCGCACTGAACGCCGGCCTGACGGTCTTTGACGTCTCACTGCTCCCGGAAGACGGGCCGGCGTTGGCGATCGTCATGACGATCATCAACACCTGGTTGGCGAACACGCTCTACCGCCAAACAGAGCCGGTGCCGACGGTGCTGGTGATCGAGGAAGCCTGGCACACCGTGCAGGGCTCGGTCGCAAAGGTCACACGCCGGAACACCAAGCTTTCCCGCGCCCTGTCGCTCTCATGCATGTTCGCGTTCCATCACATCTCCGACATTCCCGAAGACAGCCCGGCCATCGCCATGCTCAAAGAATGCGGAACGGTCCTGCTCTACAAGCAGCAAAAATCCGCCGACGCCCTGGCCTGTGAAGAAATGTTCAACCTGCCCTACGGGTCCGCGTCCAGCATCTCCGCACTCGTCAAGGGCACCTGCATGTTCAAAATCGGCAGCCTGGATCCGTTCGTGGCCATCCACGTCCGCAGCCCCCTCGAAGTCGAACTCACGGACACGGACAAGGCCATGAAGTCCACCGGCACCATGGACTCCGCCGAACAATCAGCACTGGAGGAAGCAGCATGAGCGCCAAAACCTCAACAGATACCATCATGAAAATCGGCCTGACCGTCATCATCGTCGTCTTGGTGGTCCTTGCCTGGGTATCGGCGTTCCTGGGAGAAATGATCACTCCCACGGGGATGCCGTGGACAGACTTTGAAGCACTCTGGGCCAAGGTCAAGGCCGGCGGGGTCCTGTGGCCGGGAGCCTCGACGTGGATCCTGATTGTGTTAGCTGTGATCGCCGTTGTGGGCGCCGGGATGCTCAGCGCCCTGTTCGGGTCCAAGAAGCACCGTGACGATGGTCTGCCCCGCTACAAGGACCTGGAGAAGCGGATGGGCAAGAAAGCTGCCCTGGCCAAGGCCAAGCAGTCTCTGGAACTCCCCGCCGATGCCACGGAAGAGGAAATGATCGTGGCACTGTGCAAGCTCGACGGGCAGACCCTCTACGTCCAGCATGAGGATTCGATGTGGGTGTTCGCCCCGCAGCGCTCGGGTAAGACACTGTTTCTGGCCGTAGGCATCATCCTGGACGCACCAGGTGCGGTGATTGCCACCTCCACGAAGAATGATCTGCCGATGCTGACCGCCGTTGCGCGGCAGCGAAAGGGGGATGTGACAGTGTTCGACCTCCAAGACATTTCCGGGTGGCCGAACAAAATCAGGTGGAACGTCATCGACGGGTGCGAAGATCCCGACGAGGCACTGGCCCGAGCCAAGGCATGGGCCGGAGCCCAGCCGATGGGGAACGTCAAGAACGGGGACTTCTTCAACTCCAAAGCCTCGGCCGTTCTGGGCCGGTTCCTGCACGCCGCCGCCCTGGCCGGGAAAAGCATTGAAGACGTCGTGCGCTGGACGAACAACTTCTCCGACAAGGAGCCCTTGGACATTCTCGAAGATCACAACGCACCTGCGGCGTTCTCGGCCCGTTTGAGCGCCTTGACGACGTCCAGGGCCGGGGAAACAGTTGACTCGATCCAGGAGACCCTGGCCGGGTTGCTGGAGCCGCTGTCTTCTCCCAAGGCCATGCACACGCTCAGCCCGGCCAAGGGCGAGGGATTCGATATGGAGACGTTCCTGGCCAAACCGAACACGATCTACCTGCTGACCGACGGCGAACGCTCACCGGTGGCCCCACTGGTGGCCATGTTCGCTGACTTCATGTTCCGTAAGGCCCAGCGCATTTCCCAGGGAATGCCCGGGGGCCGGTTATGGCCGGTATTGACGATGGTCCTGGATGAGGCACCGAACGTCGCGGCCATCCCGGACATGGCCGGGGCGCTGTCCGACTCCGGCGGCCGCGGAATCCGGATCATCGGTTTCAGCCAGTCGTTCGCGCAGAACCGGCAACGCTGGGGATCTGAGGCAGCAACCGCAATCCGTGGAACGTCCTCGATTCGGTTGTTTCTGCCCGGCCTGGAAGAACTCGATGAACTCGACAAGATTGCACGCGCAGCGGGGACCACCCGGAAGGAACGGGTTTCCACGTCCCAGGGCCGGGGTGGATCATCCCGGACCACCAGCGAGGAAGAGCGCCCGGTGATCCGCGGCAATGAGATCCAGCAGCTGCCCGTGGGGGAGGCCTTCATGCACTACAGCAACGTCGCACCCGCCAGGGTGAAGCTCATGCCGTGGTGGGAACGTCCCGACGCTGACCAGATACGCACGGACAAAGCCGCAGCGGCCGAAATTGTCAGGCGGATCCAGGTATGAGTCAGGACACCGAAAGCGCGGACCTGCAGGAACCCGAACTCACCGCGACCGAAGCTACACAGGCTTTCGTAATGTGGGTCGAGGTAATGATCCACGATCTTGAGTCCGTCCCCGACGAAAGCACCCACCGCTACTGGTGCCGTGAATGGTGGCAGCACCCCGAAGCTGTCAGCCGGCTCAGCGCCCTCCACGAGGCCTACAGCGAGGCAGAGACGGACCACGCGCTCTCAGCCTGGTGGACACAGCACTGGGACAGCCACGCACGCGTCCTGTTCTCCCAGCACGGCCCCTTCAAAAACTGCCAGCGCGAACACCGATTCCTCGAACGCGCAGACGACTACAAACCCCGGCTGCTCACGACGTCACCACCACCGGACTGGACACCCTGACCACAACCAAAAGGGGGTGGCTTATGAAAAAGTCGATTATCCAACGCTGGCCGCCCCAGTCGGAGACTGCCCTTAGGCTGTTTTGTCCATGCTGCGCCCCGCAGCAGCACGTTGGGGAACTGTCAACGCGCCGCGGCCCGCAGTGAGGGCACGCACCCTAATTCGGCAGTAAACATGGGAAGGGCAGCCAAAGCCCGAAAGTCTCGCACTGGGGCAGCAGTAGGGGCTGAACGAGGTAGGAACGGCCTCAGCCGGTAGGCACAGCGCAACTGTGTAACAGGGGCTGCATCAGGCAGCTCCTGTGGGGGAGTGGCACTATAGGGCGGCGGCATATTGCTCTGGCACTGCGTAACGCGGGGAATGCGCCGGCGTGGTGCGCTGAATAGTTGGCCTGACGTCAGATCCATTGCATGGGAACAACGACGAATTGGTGTACGTTGCAGTCTCGTCAGAAAGAACCCCGTAGAAGCGTCAGAAATGAGAAGCACCTAAGTGGCAACCGATTACGACGAAGTCCGTTCCGACGTCAAGGAATCCCAGGACCGTTCCCTGGAGGCATTGCAGTCTGCCAATGCCCCGGATGCCCGCAGCGTCGTCACTGAATTGGACGAAGCGGATGCACTCGATGAGGGCCTGACCCCCGGGGGGAGAGATCGTCGCCGAGGAGCTCATCGTTCAGGTCATTCCCCAGGCCGCGGACGAGTTCACCTGCTATTCCTGTTTCCTCGTCCGGCACCGCTCCCAACTCGCACGCGAAAGCAACGGCCACTCATACTGCATCGAATGCGAAGGTTAGGAAGTTCCTAGCCTGGACGCAGCATCTGACAGCGTGACGTATTTCCCGAGCGCGGTTGTTTGCGGAATCCAGGAAGCGCCGGGGAGAGGCGTCACCTTCGGGGCCGCTTCTCCCGGCTCGAGTGGCGCCTGATCCCGGGAGATTACTTTGCGGGTCAGGCTGCCTGGGTAGCCGTTGCTGCCAGGGACGCGGCGGTCTCAGGTGCCAAAATGCTCAGTGTGTAGTCGGACTGGAGCGGATCGACGCGGGCAGGCAGATGGTGGGACCGCGAGCAGGCCCGCAGTTCTTCCAATGCGTCGGGCTCGATCCGGGCCCGGGTCATATCGAGCTCCAGCGCCATACCGGCGGTGAGAGTTGGCGCGCTTCATCACCTCATACAGGCCGCGGACGCTTTTGGACGTCACATGACCCTGCGCGGCAACCTGGGCCGTTGCGCAGTCGAGGTCCACCCGGACCAGCACCCGAAGCTTATCTGCCGTCACGAAAATTTTCCCCGTTCTCAGTTGGGAGCCACGACGCTGTGGCACCCCGAATAACCATAGACGAAATGTGACCCACGCAACACGCCTGCCGGTGTTGGGTTTGGTTGCCGGTCTGGGACGTGGGGTGGCAGTTCCCAGCGAATCCTCAGGTTCACGAAGGCATAATGGAACGAAGCTTCGGTCAACCGCTATTTGACCGGAGTTTCGCCAATTGTGGGTGTGTCCGGGTCGCACCTGGTCTGTCGTTGGCCACGACGCTGCGGAGGGCGGCGGGACCGCGGAAGTGACGCCCTCGATGGAGTAGATGGTCACAGACCGGTCTGTGATGTTCTCGATGTTTTCCAGCGTAATGTTGATGGCCGTCGAGCGGTTCTTGAGATGTTGCACGAGCTCGAGTTGTGGCCAGGTGATGTCGGCCATGAAGGAGCGGAATGCTTTGAAGGACAATTCGACGTCGACATCCCCGAGCGGGTCAATCTGCGGTCCAAGTAGCTTCCGAACAGCCTGAGCCGCTCCACGTAGAGTGGTCTGGTGGCGTCGACGTTGTATTCACGGGCGCGTTCCAGCATGCCGGCGACAAGCCGGTCGGCGGTTCTTCTTTTGCTCGGCCTCCCGAAGCCGGCCATGGCCAGTGCGTTCCCGAGGGTTGTCGCCTCCCACACGAAGCTGTCGTCGCCAAGGTCAACCTTGGCCAGGTAGCCGGCTGCTTCCATGCGCGCGAAGGCGGCATCGGCGTCCTCCATGCCGTTCCTGCTGAGCAGGCTATCGGAAGCGGCTCAGGATAGCGGGTTCTTGTGAAGGTATTCCCGCAAGCCCGGGATTGCGTAGTCGACTTTTCCGTGTCCGGTTGATTCGACGAGTCCTGCGGCCAGGAGTCTGGTCCGGTATTTGGCTACGAGTGTCGGCCTCGACCCGGTGCGCTGGACGATGTCACCGGTCGTTGACGGTCCATCATCATCGGACATGGCGTGCAGGAACTCAAGGTCTTTCGCGGAAGCAGCGGCGAGGGCAGCTTCGATGACCACGCGTTCGTTCCGTCGAATGGCGGCGGCAATGGCCCTGTCGACGGCGGTGGGGGAGAGAGTGCCGTTGTGATTCTCGGCCTCCCGCCATAGGAAGTAGCCGGCAAGTTGGATCAGGAAGGGGTAACCTCCGGTGGCTGCGGCCGCCCTGTGGATCAAGTCCGGGGTTATCGTGATCCCGGCAGTGGCGAACGTTTCCGTGAACGATCTCTCGACGTCACGGATCGCCGCTGCGTGAAGGTCGATCTTGTCCGCCCTGCGGAGGAACGTCGCGACACCTTCGTTCAACAAGTCAGATACGGCGGACGGCAAACCGGCGAAAATGAGCGCGATGGGCAGTCGGTCCTGGATGAAGTGCTGCACATTGGCCGCGAGCTGAGCTAATTCGGCACGGTCAGCCGCGTGGATCTCATCTACGGTGATCAGGAGTCCCGTGCCGCGTTCGTCCAGAAGCTTCAGGAGTGACTCGCCCAGTTCCCACCAATCCACCTGGCGTTCTGGGGAAAGCTGTGATGTGACGCTGAATCCGGCGATTGACACTCCGGTGATGTGGCGGCGGGTATCTGGGTGGTCGCCCAGTTCCTGGATCAGGCGGCGCATCTTTTCCCCGATGCGTCCCACGAAGGTTCCGGTCGCGGTCTCCGCCACGACAGCCCACCCGTGCTCACGGGCCACGTCGTGGGCTGATCCGATCATGACTGTCTTGCCGATGCCCCGGGCGCCGGTGAAAATGGACAGCAGCCCGGGCGCTCCGGAGCCGAGCCGCAAGCCGTATTCGAATTCATCCAGAAGTCCGGAGCGGCCGATGACTTCCGGTGGTGTCGCGCCGGCAGTAGGCCGGAACGGGTTCTCCATATCGAGCACGTTTCATCTTTCAAGGTGAACTTTGGTGAATTTGGTGAATTTGGACAAGTTGGTGAATTTGGTGAACTACGCACCACGCTACCGGTATTTCAACCCACATCACAACCAAGAAGTTGGGGCGGAAGCGTCAAAGACAGTCGATGTCTGCAATATGGCCCGCCCAGCTGCCCGTGACGCTGGCGCCTGTCGACGCAGCGCCGAGGAGAAACGGGTTCCTGTCCTTGGCACGCGGCCACCGCATCGCTGTGAGAGATCATGAAACCGGAGCATTTTGGCGCGGAAAGGTTGACATGACATTTCCCGCCGCCTATTTCTTCATGAGCGCGCAGCGGAAGGGTTTGTTGTGACGGATCAGGTGGTAGCGCCTGTTGCCTGAACCGGGCTGTTTTCAGTCTTTGCGGTTTTCGTCTTGGTGACGACTTCCTCGATTTCCCTGATGTGGTCGCGCATTGCAACCTCGGCCTGCTCGGCATCTTTGGCTTTGATCGCCCATATATTCGTTGGTGTCCTGCCAGCGATGCTTCGCGCCCGTCCGGGTGGAATGGGACTCATGGCGCACGTCGGCCATCCATTCCTTCATCAGCTCTACAAGCGCCACCAGAAGCGGGTTCTAGGTGGCATGCGCGACGAGCAGGTGAAAATGTTCGTTCAGTTCGGCGATGTGGTCCGCGGCTAAGCCCGCTACCCTGTTCGCTTATGGATTTGAACGTGGCACGTATCCCATGCTTTCACTGATTTTCAGTCCGGCCTGTTTAAGCTCTTCGATCAACCCGGGCAGCTTTTCAGGTTCGAATCTGAAGGACGGACCCGAGATGCTAACAGTCCCAATGACAGTTCCGTGATCGCCAGGAATAGGAACGGCGATGCCATTGAGTCCGTCCTCGAGTTCTCCGCGCACCGTGGCGTAACCGGACTTCGCCACTGCCAGAAGCTGCGCCTCCAGTTCTTGCCGCGAGGTGATGGTCTGCTTTGTTATAGCGGGCATACCCAAGTCGGTCAACACGCGGCTGCGATGTGCGGGTGATAGTGATGCCAGAAATACTTTTCCGCTTGACGTAGCGTGAATAGGTGTCAAGCGACCCAGCCAGTCCTGGGTGGTCGCGAGCGTGGAGGGCCCAAAGGCCTCATCGATGTTAACGACGTGGTTCAAGCTCAAAACGGCCAAATTGACGGTTTCCCGGAATCTGGCGGCAAGGGCCTCGAGGACAGGGCGAGCTTCCCTCGTTAGATTCAGCCGCATCGGTATTGAGTTGGCCAAATGCAGGATGCCAAGTCCGAGCTGATACTTTCCCCGCCCGCTATTCTGCGCCATTCCTTGTACTTCCAGTACTCGGAGAAGCCGGGAAATTGTTGACTTGTGCACTCCCATTTCTTCGGCGACTTCCGTGACGCCGGCACTGCCGGAACGGGCCAGAATCTTCAGAACTGTGATGGCACGATCAACTGATTGAAGATTCCCCCCCTGAAGCTCGCCGTCGCTAATCGAGTCAATGTCATGCACTAGAGCCATGTCTTTATACTCGCAGATTGTCTTGGCTCACGGCGACGTCAGAAACGCCGCTCTGCAGCATGTTGAGCTGGCAGCCGGCACCGCGTTTGTGGCGGCCACCGCTCCTAATTTTCGAAAAACTCTTGACCTCTGCAGTGATACAGATAACACTAAAACTCACGAGTTGCGGAGAGCGCAACGCGGTGCACCTAGCGAACGACAATCGAATGACACCTTTACAGGGGTGAGGAGCCGCTGAATGGATTCTTTCTGTGGCAACGACAAGGGGACAGGAAGATGCGGGTCCTCGTTTCGGATCCGCATATCACGTCCCCCATCGCACTGCCGTCCCCAAAGCCCCGTCCAGTGCATGTCACTCCTGCCCGGCTGCTTCAGGGCGACTGCGCCCAGAACCAGTCGGACTTCGCGATGGAGCGAATGATGACAATGAAATTAATTCTTACCCTGTCCCTCCCCGATGTGATGCAGCTCGGCCTGATGAACGGGGCCGGCGATGAAAGGCCTGATCGAAAAGTAAGTCCATGGCCTGCCTGCCCTTGCTCGCTGTGCCTTAGCGATGCAAGAGGCGCACCCAACAACTAATTTTGAGGATCATTTCCATGAGTTTTACTGCTGTTGATGATGCACCTGTCCGAGGTTTCCACCGCAAACTCACGGCCGCATGTTCAGGCGGCCCGTTACTTGACGGCTATCTACTCGCCATTGTTGGGATCGCGTTGCCCGGGATCACCGGCCACATGCACCTGGACACGGGCGTCGAAGCAACGATCGGCGTTGCCTCCCTTATCGGGATGTTTTTCGGTGGCCTGATTTGCGGGCCACTCACTGACCGCATCGGTCGTAAACCCATGTACACCCTTGACCTGCTCGTGCTCGTCGTCGCCTCGGCCCTCTCGGTTTTCGCCTCCGAAGCCTGGCAGCTGATCGCACTGCGGTTCATCATCGGCGCCGCCATCGCCGCGGACTACCCAATCGCGACCGCACTGCTGTCTGAATGGCTTCCACGGAAGCGGCGGGCCGGGATGTTCAGCGCGGTCATCATTATCTGGTACGTCGGCGCATCGCTGGCCTACCTCGTGGGATACCTGATCAACGAATTCATGGGCAGCGACGGCTGGCGCTGGATGTTGGGCAGCGGAGCGATCCTGGCACTAATCGTTTTCCTGCTCCGCATTGGCACCCCTGAATCGCCCCGGTGGCTGGTAGGCGCCGGGCGGGTGGACGAGGCCCGCCGAGTAATCGAAAACTCCCTGCATGTCCGCGTTACCGCCGCTGAGTTGACCGGCGGCCTCCCCCAGACCGTGGAATCCCGCGGTAATATCATCGACCTCTTCCGTGGAATCTACTTGCGCCGCATGCTGTTCATCGTCGTCTTCTTCACCTGTGCCATCATCCCGCTGTTCGCACTGCTCACCTTCGGCCCACAATTGCTGGGTTCACTGGGCATGGGCACAGGAAACATCACCAACCTCGGAACGGCGATCATCAACTTGGTTTTTGCGCTCGGTTGCCTGCCCGCGATGAAGCTTCTGGAAACCATCGGCCGGCGCAAGACCATCATCTGGTCTTTCGGACTCATGGTGCTCCCCCTGGTTGCGCTCGGACTATGGGTCGACGCACCAGGCCCCTTCATTGTCGGGTTCTTCTGCCTTTACGCTCTTTTCTCCGGTGGCCCCAGCATCCTCGAATGGGCTTACCCCAACGAACTGTTTCCGACAAGGATCCGTGCCGCAGCTGTTGGCGTCGCGGTAGCTCTGACACGATTTGGGGCCGCGGTCGGCACCTTCCTTGTCCCGATCTCACTATTAACCCTCGGAACCTCAGCAACCATGTTCATCGGGGCCGGCATCACCTTCCTCGGCCTCCTTGCCTGCATTGCCTGGGCAGAGGAGACCCGCAGCCGCTCCCTGGAAGAGACTGGCGCAATTGAAGTTGTGCCGCCGACACCGATCACAGCCTCCAAGGTCGGCTCGGATCTCTGAGCCTGCCGGCGAGACTGATCACAAACCTCTGCAACCCCTACAACAGGAGCAAAACACGATGAATGAAATCCGCGAAATCCTCCCCATCCCGGTGGGGAGAAGCCGGCCGGTTGCGACGGCAATGGGAATTCATCAGCAAGAGGCACCGTTCATCCCCGTTGCCCCGCTTCGAGCCCCGGACGGCGCTCCAAACGTGGTAGTCGTCCTCATCGATGACATGGGCTTTGGTGCTTCGAGTGCCTTCGGTGGTCCATGTGAGATGCCGACAGCGGAAAAGCTGTCCGAAGAGGGGCTGCGCTACAGCCGCTTCCACGTCACAGCCTTATGCTCACCCACCCGCCAGGCCTTGATGACGGGACGGAACCACCACTCTGTGGGCATGGGGGTGACCACCGAAATGAGCACTTCGGCCCCCGGCTACACTGGCTTCCGACCAGCCAGTGCAGCCACAATTGCCCAGACCCTGAGCCATAACGGATACAGCACTGCGGCGTTCGGCAAGTGGCACCAGACCCCGCCGCGCGAAGTCAGCCCGTCGGGGCCGTTTGACCGGTGGCCCGTAGGCGAGGGCTTCGATAAGTTCTACGGCTTCATGGGCGCCGAGATGAATCACTGGTACCCGCAGCTCTTCGACGGCACAACCCCCGTGGAGCCCGCCCGCCGACCGGAAGACGGCTACCACCTCTCAGAAGACCTTGTTGACCAGGCAATCAATTGGGTCCAGACCCAGAAGACTCTCACGCCCGAGAAACCCTTCTTCAGCTACATTGCCTTTGGCGCCACCCACGGGCCGTTCCACGTCGCTCCCGAATGGAAGGACAAGTACCGCGGCCGCTTCGACCATGGCTGGGACGCCCAACGCGAGGCGACGCTGGCCCGGCAGAAGGAACTGGGCGTCGTCCCCGGATCTGCTGAGCTGAGCCCATGGGCCGACGTCGTGCCGCACTGGGACGAGCTCAACAACACCGAGCACCGGGTAGCGGCTACCTTCATGGAAACCTATGCCGGATTCGCCGAACACACAGACGTCCAGGTCGGGCGCTTCGTTGATGCCCTGGACGAGATCGGGGAACTCGACAACACACTCTTCATCTACATACTCGGCGACAACGGTGCTTCCGGTGAGGGAGGCATCGAAGGCACCATGCGCGAGCACTTGGTAGGTCACGGCTTCAAAGACAGCACGGAGGCCATGGCCCAGGAACTCGACGCCCTCGGTGATGCAACCACGTATGCCATCTACCCCGTCGGGTGGGCTCTGGCCATGAACACCCCCTACCAGTGGACCAAGCAGGTGGCTTCCCACCTGGGCGGCACGCGCGATGGCATGATCATGCGCTGGGGCAATGGCATCCAGCAAGGTGGCGGCGTGCGGCATCAGTATCACCACGTCATCGACATTGCCCCGACCATCTTCGAAGCGGCCGGTATCCCGCACCCTGTCACCGTCAACGGCGTGACACAGCAGCCCATCGAGGGTACAAGCATGGTCTACACCTTCAACGCTCCCGAAGCTGAAGACCGCAGGCGTACCCAGTACTTCGAAATGTGCGGCAACCGCAGCATCTACCACGAGGGCTGGACGGCAGTGACACGCCACGGCCTACCGTGGGAAATGGTCCCGGAAGGGCTACCCTCCTTCGACGAGGATGTCTGGGAGCTCTACGACACAAGGAACGACTGGAGCCAGACCCACAACCTCGCCGACAAGTACCCGGAGAAGCTGCGGGAGCTACAGCAGCTCTTCCTGATCGAGGCCAGCAAGTACAACGTGTTCCCTCTGGATGACCGGGTCACCGAGCGGGAGAATCCGGAAGTTGCCGGCCGGATGGACCTGCTTGGCGACCGGAAATCGGTGACCTATCGCGCCGGAATGGGGCGCTTCACCGAAGAGACGACTCTGAACGTGAAGAACAGGTCGCACAGCGTTACCGCCCGGGTGGACGTCCCCGAAGGCGGTGCCGAAGGTGTCCTGATAGCGCAGGGTGGCCGTTTCGGCGGCTGGTCCCTGTATGTGGCGGACGGACGCCTCAGCTACGCCCACAACTGCTATGGGCGGGACCTCTACATTGTCCGCTCGGACGAGCCCCTCGTCCCGGGAACCCAGGAACTCGCCCTCGAATTCCACTATGACGGCGGCGGTATCGGCAAGGGCGCGGAAGTTCGGCTCGCCGCCGATGGCAAAATCGTCGGCAAAGGCAGGGTAGACCAAACCACCGCCTACTACTTCTCCTTTGACGAGACGCTCAACGTCGGTGTCGACCGCGGCACACCCGTCACGGATGACTACCTCCCGGTGGACAACGCGTTCACTGGCACGATCCACACAGTGCGCATCGACCTGCACGAAGACGGCCACGACCAACACCTCACGGCTGCAGACCGACAGCGCATGGCACTGGCCCACCAGTAACCGAAGGCGGCGGCGGGGCGAGCCCCACCCCAGGGCACCGTAGGGGACCGGACCTGAACAACCCTCGTCCGGGCCCCTACGCCGTCCACCAAGTAGCCCTCCCGGGCACACGGAACCCGACCTCCCCGTGGGAACCGAACTTTAGAATAGGGAAGGACGCAATGTCTGGAACGTATCTCGGCGAAGAGCCAGCACACGCCGAGGCTGAGCTAATAGCAGCCGCGGAATCCCCTACCGGAGAACGTGTTCTGCCTGACTCGCAACGTCACGCACGCCCGTTCCAGGGGAACAGTGCGTCTCCGCTCGCGGGACTACCGGGACAGGCCGCGGGTCGATCCCCGCTACTTCACCGGCCTGGAAGGATACGACCAGCGCATTATGACCGCCGGCCTGCGGAAGGCCAAGGAAATCGTCTCCCAGGAACCGCTGGCCGAATGGGCCGGCGAGGAACTCTTCCCCGGAGTGGACGTACAAACCGACGGGCAGATCCAGGACTACATCCGACGCACACACACAACCGTGTGCCACCTCGCTGGTACAGTCCGTATGGCGCCATCGACGACGAGACGTCGCCGCTTGACCCCGAGCTGCAGGAGTCACAGGCCTGCGCGGACGCCTCAGTGATGCCCGAGCTCGTACGGTGAACCCCAATCTCACCGTTTACATGGTCGGGAGCGTTCAGCTGAACTTATCGGTGGGGGATCCAAGACAACGGCGGCCACCGAAGAACCTATTCAAGCAAGCGTCTGACTTACAGCCCCCTGCGGGTGGCCGCGCCTAGCCAGCAAGGTCGCCTGGAGAGGGTGCGGACCCAGCGAAACCCCGAAAATGCCCCTCCACACCTCGAGAATAGCCGGCCAAGAAGAGGAAATATGAACCTGCCAATCACTGACTCCACAAAAGACTCATCTGGTGGCGGACCCCTCACCATCGGCCAGGCGAAGGGATGTTGTGCGCCCTCCCGTGGGCTGCTTCTGCCGGACGTTGCCAACGACAGGCACGCCCGCAGCATCTGCCTGACTGGGCGGGAATCCCACCACAGCGTTGAAATCCCCGAGGGGACATTCAGCATGGGCGATGCATTTGGGGAAGGCTACCCAACCGACGGCGAGTCGCCTGTCCATGAGGTCAGACTGGACGGTTTCCGGATCGATGCCACAACCGTCACCAACAACATGTTCGCCGCTTTCATCCAAGCCACCGGATATCGCACCGAGGCTGAGCAGTATGGCTGCTCCGCAGTCTTCCACATGCTTTGCACCGCCACCGGGCGCGACATCCTCGGAACCGCTGCCGGATCGCCCTGGTGGCTGAACATCCGCGGCGCCGACTGGGGACACCCCACCGGCCCAAACTCGAACTGGCAGGACATCCCGGACCACCCTGTGGTGCACGTCTCCCACCACGACGCCCTCACCTACTGCACCTGGGCCGGGAGGCGCCTGCCCACCGAAGCCGAATGGGAATACGCCGCGCGCGGCGGCCTGGAGGGGATGCGCTACGCCTGGGGCAACGAGCTCACCCCGGACGGGGAACACCGCTGCAACATCTGGCAAGGCACATTCCCCGCAAGCAACAGCGGCGAAGACGGCCACTTCGGTGCCGCCCCCGTGGGCTCTTTCCCGCCCAACGGGTACGGCTTGTATGAAATGGCCGGCAACGTCTGGGAATGGTGCGCCGACTGGTTCCTGCCCAAGTACTACCGAAACTCCCCCGCGGACAACCCGCAAGGGCCCACCATTGGCGCCGGACGCGTCATGCGCGGCGGCTCCTACCTCTGCCACGACTCCTACTGCAACCGGTACCGCGTCGCAGCACGCACCTCGAACACGCCCGAATCTTCCTCCGGCAACTTAGGCTTTCGCACCGTAGCGTTGAACTGAAGCAGGCACCGTCGATAACAAGGGAACCCTAAGTGGCAGATACTGACCCCCGGAGCGGTGGTGGCCGACGCGGTTTCTCCGCCCGGATCCTTGGCGGCGGAACCGAGCCGGACCCGCGGTTCACCCTCGCCAACGAGCGCACTTTCCTGGCCTGGATCCGCACCTCGCTGGCTCTGCTCGCCGGCGGCGTCGCCGTCGAAGCCTTCATGGCCAATCTTTTCGGCCCGGAACTGCGGAGAACCATCGCGGTGCTCCTGCTCGTACTCGCCCTCGTCATTGGCGGAGGGTCGTTCTTTCGCTGGCTGAACATCGAACGCGCGATGCGGCACAAGGCCCCGCTGCCGCTGCCCTGGATCGCACCGATCCTCGCAGCCGGAGGCGCCCTTGTCGCGGCCGTCATGGTCGTCTTCGTCCTCGTCCGAACCGCCTGACCGTGCCGGTACAAAATAATCCCCCGACGCACGGTGATTCCGGTCTGCAGCCGGAACGCACGGACCTTGCCTGGGGCCGCACTACCATGTCCATGGTGGTCGCCGCCGCCATCTTCCTCCGCTGGATGCCCCACCACGGCTGGTTCGTCGGCACTCTGGTAGCCGCCGCCTTCTTCATCGCCCTGGCCATCAACCGCACCCGCAAGCACCGTTTCCACCGCGCCATCCACGGCATGCAACAGGAAAGAATGACCCCGGACATCGCATCGACAGCAGCAGTGGCCATCAGCGTCGTCCTCCTCGCAGCGCTGGGGATCTACACCGTCCTCTTCCTGCCCCTCACATAAGCGGCAGTTGTCGTTCAGCCTGATATCAAACCGACTTATATAGGCCGCGATGGACGAACTCACGACCGCCATACATGCCCCATCACGGCCGGGGTCGATGGCCGCCCCTATTTGGTGAAGAATGGAGACGGCAATATGGAAGCGGCTGACATGACATTCCGCTCACGAAAATTGGTACGGCCCGAAGACCTCCACGCTAACGGCACGCTCTTCGGAGGCAGCCTCCTGACGTGGATTGATGAGGAAGCGGCCATCTTCGCGATCCTGCAACTCGGCAACGGGCGGGCCGTCACGAAGTAGGTCCGTTCGGTCGTCGCAGCGGCCTGTGTTATCGGCCCGGCACTTTTTGCCCCGGTCCTACTTTGGCCAATAGTGTGCGCTCGGCGAGCTCGGCTATTTTTCGGGTAGCGGGCGATAGGTAGGAGGACTCACGCTGGACGAGTGCGATGGTGTCGTAGAGAGGTTCGGCGAATGGGACTGTCTTGATGTTCGGGGGGAATGAGGGGCCCTCGGCGATTGTCCTGCAGACCATGGTGTCGGCTGCTCCTGTTGCGACGAGGCTAAGTGCGGTCTCGACATGTTCGACTTCAATGGCGGGGTCGATTTTTAGGCCGCGCAGTTGGGCCCGTTCCTGAATTTGAGCGCGTGTCGGGTCCTTCCAGCCGGCGTAGGCGTCGTAGAGCACCAGTTTTGCCGCGGCCATCTCGTCGATTGTCATGGGCCCTTGGCTGGTGGGCCGGTGCGCCGAGGCGTAGAGGATCTCGTCGCGGAACAGCGGTTTGATCGTCAGCCCGCGCTCCAGGACAGGGAGGACGACGAGTCCGGCTTCGATCTCGCCGTTCGCTATTGATTCGGCGACCAGCGAGGAGTTCAGGCCGACCAGACGCACCTTTACTTTCGGGTGGCGCTTGTGAAAGCGCTGTACGAGGTCGGAGAGGTCGTAGTATCCGGCGTTGCGTAAAACGCCGAAGGTACAGACGCCTCCCTCCAGGGAAGAGATGGACTGCAGTGCCTGGATCCCGTTATCGAAGGAGCTCACCGATTGCCTGGCGTGATCGCACAGCTCGAGCGCGGCGTTGGTAGGAATGAGCCGTCGACTGCCGCGGGTGAAGAGGCTCAGGCCAAGTTCCTGCTCCAGGCGGCTGATGAGCTCGGAGACAGAGGCTTGGCTGGTTTTCAGTAACACCGCGGCGGCGGTGAACGAACCAAGGTCGTAGGCTGCGAGAAACGCGCGGAGCTGGGTAAGCGTCATAGGTCCACCCTATGACTTCGGGTTGATATCCCGGGTTGCGCAAGAATTCACGAAAAATCTTTTGCCCGATGGGGACATGTTTTCGCTATTGACGGGGAGCGCGCCCGGCGGCAGGATTCCCGGGATTTCAAGGGTGATATGGGTCACCGGCATGTTTATCCGGCGATTTGATACAGGATTATCCTGTGGTTCCTATCGTAATACATCGGGTTGTGCGATGGGTCGAGGGCGTTTAGCGTCGGGTGTATGCAGATCAACGACGCCGAGAAGGCATACATCACTGGTACCTTCACCACCCTCAAGGCACCGGGCATTGGCGGGGTGCCGGCCCAGCGGCTCCCGGCCGTTATTGACACCGTCTCGGGGATGCTCAGTGACATCGAAAAGAACGGCATGGATGCCGTCATCAGGTACTCCCGGAAGCTGGACGGCTGGGCCGGTACAGATATCGAGATCAGTGCCGCCGACCTGGCCAGGACCGGTGACCAGCTGAGCCCCGCGTTGCGGGAGGCACTGGCGGCTGGCGCGGAGCGCACCCGCTTGTTCGCCATCGAGCAGCGGGAGCACCTGACCGACTTCGAAACCGAGATCCTGCCCGGCGTTATTGCGGGGCAGAGGTACATCCCCGTCCCCCGTGTCGGTGCCTACCTGCCAGCCGGGCGGTTCCCGATCCTGGCCAGCGCCTTTATGACCGTCGGAGTGGCCAAGGCCGCCGGGGTGCCGACCGTCATTGCCTGCTCCCCGCCGACCAGCCCGACGGCAGGGCACCCCGCCGTCCTGCACGCCGCGTACCTGGCCGGCGTGGACCGTGCGTTCGCCGTCGGCGGCGTTCAGGCACTGGCCGCCATGGCCTTCGGCCTCCTGGGCGAACAGCCCGCAGACATTCTCGTCGGGGCGGGCAACGCCTACGTCACCGAAGCCAAACGCCAGCTCTTCGGCCGCGTCGGCATCGACCTGCTCGCAGGCCCGTCGGAAGTGGCCGTCATCGCGGACGAAACCGCGGACCCCGAGCTCGTGGCGGCAGACCTGCTCGGTCAGGCCGAACACGGTCCGCAGTCCCCGGCCTCGCTGGTCACCACCTCCCGTGCGTTCGGTGAGGACGTCATCCGGCACATCGAGAAGCAGCTCGAAACCCTCGCCACACGCGACATCGCCGGTCCGGCCTGGCGGGACTACGGCACCGTCTACGTTGCAGAGGACCGCGAGACCGCTGTTCAGCTCATGGATACGCTGGCACCGGAGCATCTGGAAGTCCAGACCACGGATGACAACTACTACCACGACAACTTGAAGAACTACGGCTCGATCTTCCTTGGCAAGTGGTCGACGGTTGCTTATTCGGACAAGGGCATTTCCGGAACCAACCACGTCCTGCCGACCGGTGGAGGCGCACGGTCCTCAGCGGGTCTGTCCGTCTCACGGTTCCTCAAGCCGCTGACTTTCCAGCGGGTCGAGAAGGAAGCGACACCGCGCCTTGCGAACTACGTTGCGACCATCTCCGAATTCGAGGGCATGGAAGCACACCGTGCCACCGCCACCCTCAGGCTCGAACGCTTCAACCGATAGAACCCCCACTAACAAAGGCACGCCATGATCAACACGAAAATGCTCGGCAAACGGTTCGCGGCCCTGGTGCCGATGGGTGTTGTCCTCGCCCTGGCCATGACGGCGTGCGGCTCCGGGAGCGGTGGCGGCTCCAGTGCTGGCGGTGAGCAGAAGACGATCACCATCGCCACGTCCAACGATGCACCGTTCTCCTTCACCGACCAGGAAGGCGGTGAACTGAAGGGCATCGACGGGGAGATGATCAACGCCATCGCCGCGGAGAAGGGATGGAAAATCAAGGTTTTCACCACCGAGTTCGCCACGCTGATCCCGGCGCTGATGGCCAAGAAGGCCGACGTCATTGTCGATGCCATGTACATCACGGACAAACGCAAGGAACAGATCAACTTCACCGACCCCTGGTACTCCCAGGGTGAGGGAATGATCGTGCCGGGAGACTCCACGCTGAAGTCCCGGGATGATGTTAAGGGCAAGGTCCTCGGAGCGCAGACGGGCACGGCGTTCACCGAGCTCATCGCAACCTTGGGGGGAAGCCAGACGAAGCTCTTTGACTCCCAGGCGGCGTTGCTCGCGGCGGTGGAGAACAAGCAGGTCGACGCCGCGTTCACCGACAGCGCGGTGATTGCATACAGCCTGGTGCAGAAACCCAACCCGAAGCTGAAACTTGTCTCCCCCTATAAGCCGTACTTCCCCGGCATCATCGGCGCCGGTGTCCGCAAGGAAGATTCCCAGCTGCTCAGCGACATCAATTCCGGCCTGGCGGACCTGAAAAAGACACCGAAGTACCTGGAGATCCTGAAGAAATACGGTCTGGGTGAGGACAACGTAGCCAAGTAGATGCAAGTACGGCCGGCGGCCCCAACCGGTCAATGACGCCGGACCAGCCGCCGCCGGCCGCAACCCGTCCCCCTACGCTAGGTACCCATCATGGACTTCATCAACAACACACTCGCCGTGTTCCCCGCACTGCTCGTGGCCGTGCCCATCGTCGTGCAACTGGCCCTCGGAGCCATGGCGCTGGCCCTGATCCTGGGCCTGCTAATCGCACTGGCAAGAATCTCCACGTTTAAATTCCTCCGCGGGATCGCCGTCTTTTACCTCGAAGTCATCCGTGGAACACCCCTGCTCGTACAGCTCGTGTACATCTTCTTCGTCCTTCCCAGCATCGGCATCGAAATCCAGCCAGTCCCGGCCGGCATCCTGGGCCTGGGCCTGAACTACGCCGCCTACCTCTCCGAAGTCTTCCGCTCCGCCATCCTCTCAGTGGAACACGGACAGACCGAGGCAGCCCTGTCGCTGGGATACACCCCGAACAAGGCCCTGTGGAAGGTGGTCATTCCTCAGTCATTCGTCGTGTCCATGGGACCGATCGGCAACTACTTCATCGCCATGATCAAAGACACCGCCCTGACCTCCGTCATTGCCGTCACCGAAATCCTCAAGACCGCAAACATCCTCAACAGCCAGACCTTCCAGACCACCGCCATCTACACCGCCGCCGCCATCCTCTACCTCATCATCAGCCTCCCACTCTCACGCATCGTGGTAGTGCTCGAACGAAAGGCCCGGGCCAATGGCTGAGAACACCATCATCAGCATCCAGGAGGTCCACAAGACCTTTGTGCTCACCCCCAAACAGACACTCTGGAACCGCATCACCGGCAAGGCCCACCAGGAGAAACGCATCGAGGTCCTCAAGGGCGTGAACCTCGACATCCACCGGGGCGAAACCGTCGCCATCCTGGGCTCCAGCGGGTCCGGGAAAAGCACCCTGCTGCGCTGCATCAACAAACTCGAAACCATCGACAGCGGCAGAATCTACGTCAACGGACATCTCATCGGCTACGAAGAGCGCGAGGGCCAGCTGATCAGCGAAAAGCCCTCCCTCACCGCGAAGAAGCGCACGGACATCGGCATGGTGTTCCAGCACTTCAACCTGTTCCTGAACAAAACAGCCCTCGGAAACGTCATGGCCCCGCTGCGCGACGTCAAAGGCCTCTCCGCGGACAAAGCCCGCCAGATCGCACTTCCCAACCTGGACCTCGTCGGGCTGGGCGATAAGGCGGACAACTTTCCCAGCAAGCTTTCCGGCGGCCAAAAGCAGCGCGTTGCCATCGCACGGGCCCTGGCCATGGAACCGCGCGTGATGCTCTTTGACGAACCGACCTCGGCACTGGATCCCGAGCTCGTCGGCGAGGTTCTCGCCGTCATCAAGAAGATCGCCCAGCAAGGAACAACCATGATGATCGTGACCCACGAAATGCAGTTCGCCCGCGAAATCGCCGACCGGATCGTCGTCATGGACCACGGCATCATCGTCGAGCAGGGACCACCCGAGACCGTGTTCACCAACCCCCGGCACACCAAAACCAGGGCCCTGCTCAGCCGCTCCGGAATCATCCCCCAAAAAGACGACGGACAAGAACCCCGGCAACCCTGAGAAAAAAGGGCCTCAACACAGCAATCCCGGAGCGTGCAGGAGTCCCACGCCGACAACCTGGACTCCACTCATTGGAGCCGTTCAGCTCCTGCATCGCTCGTCTGGCTAAAAGCCAGCTTTAGCAACATGCTCTAGGCCCGCACGATTGACAGGACCCAGTCCCGAACCCGCTGCGTCGTGACGCGGTCCGTTGCTTCCACGTTCAGCCGGAGGAAGGGCTCCGTGTTGGACGGGCGAAGGTTGAACCAGAAGCTGCCGTCATTTGCCGTGAACGTGCTGCCGTCCATGGTGTCCACGGTGATGTCCTCGGCGGCAAAGTCGGTGCGGACGCGCTCTACGGCGCCGGCCTTGTCCTCGATTTCCGAGTTGAACTCGCCGGAGGAGACATAGGGCTCGTATTCGCGGCCGGCTATTGGCTCCATAGAACCTTGTCCTTCTCTAAGTTGGGGCTCCGCGACAGCGTGGTCCAGCCCAATACTAGCGATATCTATAATTTTGCTATAGTTCTATATATTTGACTAGAGATTCGTAGAGATGAGGCTGCATGGACCCTGTATCGAATCCCTACTCGCCCGGAGCAGGACGAAAACCGGCGGCCCTTGTCGGACGCGACCAGCCCCGCCGGGATTGGCAGGTTGCCATCGAACGTGTTGAAGCAGGCAGGACGGCGCAGCCTTTCGTTCTTTACGGGTTGAGGGGAGTGGGCAAGACAGTTCTGCTCTCGGATTTCCGCCGGTCCGCGTCCGACCGGGACTGGCTGGTCGCACAAGTCGAAGCGGGCGCCGGCAAGGCACTGCGCGAGGCGCTGGGAGAAGCCCTTCACGCGCCTCTTGCCGATCTGGCACGCCCGTCGGCCGGGCGCCGACTACTCAAGGCCTTGAAGACAGCCGTCAGCTTCAAAGCATCTTATGACCAGAGCGGAACCTGGAACTTCGGTCTGGACCTTGCAGGAGTCTCCGGCGGGGGAGCGGACACTGGCGTCCTCGAAACCGACCTCCGCAAGCTCATCCACGACCTGGCATTAGCTGCAGAGGAGGAGAACGTGGGCCTGGCCATCCTGATTGACGAAGCTCAGGATCTTGATCAGGCCGAACTGGTGGCGCTTTGCGCCATCGCCCACGCCGCCGCCCAAGATGACTGGCGTGTCCTTTTCGCCTTTGCCGGCCTGCCGAGCCTGCCCAGAGTCTTCGCGGAAGCGAAATCCTATGCCGAACGGTTCAACTACGAAAAAATCGAGGAACTCCGCGGACCTGTCGCCTCGGAAGCATTGACGAAGCCCGCAGCCGAGGACGGGGTCCAGTGGGAGGACTCCGCCGTCGCTCTAATCGTCGACGAAAGCGCTGGCTACCCGTACTTCCTGCAACAATTCGGACAGGACACATGGAACGCCGCCACCGGCGTGAGCATCACATACGAGGACGCCCGCGTCGGTGCAGCTAACGGCCGGGCAGCCCTGGACAGCGGATTCTTCCGCGCCCGATGGGACCGGGCAACCCGAGCCGAACAGAACTACCTCAGGGCCATGGCCGAAGACAGCGACAAAGGTAGCTCATCCGGGGAAATAGCAGCGCGCCTGGGACGTAGTCCGGCAAGTTTCGGCCCGATTCGAGCAAACCTGATCGCGAAGGGCCTCGTCTACGCTCCCGAACATGGCGTCATCGCCTTCACTGTCCCAGGAATGGCCTCCTTCATCAAACGCCAATCCAATTGAGCGTTGAGCTGCCGTGAGATGACAGGACACCACGACGTTCTCATCTCCGAACTTGCTCCAACACAGCCAGGATGGACCCGCTCGGGCGGGGAATGCTAGCCTTAACTAGGCCCTTCTAATGTCCTATCATACTGTCAACTTGACATAAGGCTGGTTATCGGCTATTTAGAATCGACCGGGGGACGGGTCAGAAAAGACCCAATTCACCTGCCAATGAGGGTCCTCTCGGCGGGCGGCGGGGCGGCCTGAGGGTCTGTGTCGACGCTGCATATGGTCTGGTAGCGGTCGGTGATCCTAGTGATGTCCTCGAGCGTGATGTTGATGAACGCTGAGCGTTTCTTCAGGTGCTGGACCAGTTCGGTCAGCGGCCACAAAGCGAGCTCTTTCCGGGCTAGAAAAGGTCCTTCCAGGCGGCTTTCTGTTCCGCTGGTCCTCTTTTATCGGTCACTGGGACTTTGCCTCGAGTTGAGAACCTCAAGTTATGCATCCCGCAAAACCTCGAGCACCCCATCAGGGTCATCCTTGCTGCCACCCACGGTCGCCGCCGATTGCTGGGTGTGCCCGGGTGCTCTTAGCTACTCCCGGCCCCACACGACTAGGTGATCAGTTGGGGCTCACGGGTTGGTCTGAGGTGTTGGCGGTTCGGCGGTCAAAGACGAGGGCTCCGACTTCCTGTTCGGCCTGGTTCCGGATGGAGAGGTCGATCCCGGAGCGGTCCCGGACGAGTGCGACGGCCACGAGGGAGACAAGCGTCATCCCTACGAGGTACAGGGAAACGGCGTCTGTTCCGCCGGTGGCTTGGACGAGGGCTGTGGCAATGGTGGGGGCAAAGGCGCCGCCGAGGATTGCACCCAGGGCGTAGGAGATGGAGACGCCGGAGAAGCGTACCGAGGCAGGGAACATCTCTGAGTACAGGGCAGCCTGCGGGCCGTACGCCAGACCCAGACCAACGGTGAAGATGGTCATGGCCAGGTAGAGCATCGGCAGGGATCCTGTGTTGATCATCCAGAACAGCGGGAAGCAGGCCAGCAGTTGGGCGCCGAATCCTATGAAGTAGGTGTTTTTGCGGCCAATCCTGTCCGAGAGGTACCCGGCGAGGTAGGTGAAGACGAGCCAGACGGCCGAACCGTAAGCGACCGCTACGAGGACGTCAGTGCGTTCGTGTCCTACAGCGGGGCCGGAGGCGTAGCTGGGGATGAAGCCACCTGTTGCCATGTAGCCTGCAGCGTTGTTGCCTGCGAAGATCAGGGCAGCGACGATCACGAGCAGTCCGTGACGGCGGAACAGTTCCACGATCGGTGTTTTGGGCTGTTTCTTGGCTGCCGCGATTTCCTGGAAGACGGGGGATTCATCCACCGCGCGGCGGACGAAGTAGCCGACAACAATAAGAACGATGCTCAGCAGGAAAGGTACGCGCCATCCCCATTCGAGGAAGGCTGCCCCGGGCGAGATTACACCTGTCATGAGCGCTGTGACGCCGGTGGCCAACAGTAGCCCCAGCGGGACGCCCAGTTGGGGGAAGGCCCCTGCCCGTCCACGGCGGTCGTTGGGGGCGTGCTCAACTGCCATCAGGACGGCTCCGCCCCATTCACCGCCAGCGGAGATGCCTTGCAGGATCCTCAGCAGCAGCAGCATGACGGGGGCGATAACGCCGGCGGTCGCGTAGGTGGGGAGGAAACCGATCAAGGTGGTTGCGGCGCCCATGAGGACCAGAGTCATGACGAGCATGGCACGGCGGCCGATCCTATCGCCGTAGTGGCCGGCCAGGAAGGCACCGAGGGGTCGGAAAAGGAAGCTGATGCCGACGGAGGCGAACGACAGCAGCAGGCCGATGGATTCGCCTGCTGGTTGGAAGAACAGCTGGGCGAACACCAGCCCGGCGGCCGTGGCGTAGATGAAGAAGTCGTACCATTCAACGGTGGTGCCGATGACGGTAGCGAAGGCGACACGACGTTGGTTCGCCTTCGAACTGTGCGTGGACAGGCTCATGATTCTCCAGTTGATGTGAGCGGGGTGGCCCCAGGGGAAGCCCTGGGGGTCGAACAGTGGTGCAGATTAATCGGGGTCGAGATGGAGGAGCTTTCTCAGGCGGTGATTGGGATGACCCGAGAACTGGCGGCAGTCTTCAGGGTGAACCCTTCGGTTTCTGTCTCGGTGCGGGTGATGCCCGTGCCTGCGGCGAGCAGTTTGCGGGCGGCCATATGGTCTGCGGGCATGTTGACCGATTCCACGGCCGCGAGGATGCCGTCCCTGAAGCAGAGGACGGAGAATTTTCCGGCCGCCTGGTCCCCTAGGATCAGAAGGTCGTCATCGGGCCGTGAGAGTCCTGCCATCTGCAGCTTGTATGGGCCCTGAGTGGACCAGAACCATGGCAGTTCCGTGTAGGGGCTGGTGGCTCCGAGGATGGTCCGTGCGGCGTTGCGGCCTTGGTCGGTGGCGTTCTGGACTGACTCAAGACGCAGGCGGGCCTGGGCGTGTGCGCTGGGGAAACTGGCGCAGTCGCCGATGGCCAGAACAGCAGGGTCAGCTGTGCGAAGCGTTTCATCGACGACGATGCCGTTGCTGGTTTCGAGTCCTGCTTCGGAGGCCAGTGTGTCATTGGGCTGTACGCCGATGCCGACGAGGACGAGATCCGCGGGGTATGAGTCCCCTGTGGTGGAGATTGCGGTTCCGACGCGGCCATCTGCGCCGGGCTCGAAGCGGTCAATGCCTTCGCTCAGGCGCAGGTTGACACCTTGTGTGCGGTGGATGCCTGCGAACCAGCCACTCATGACCGGGGTCAGTGCACGTCCCATCGGGCGTGGCGCGAATTCCAGGACAGTTACATCGCATCCGTGCGCCAGGGCGGCGGCGGCGAATTCCAGTCCGATGAATCCGGCGCCGATGATGACGATGTTCCGGGCGGTGGGCAGAGCCGCGTGCAGTCCCTCTGCATCCTTCAGGGTTTTCAGCCCGTGGATGCCAGGCAGGGACGCGCCCGGGCAGTTCAGCATCCTGTTGCGGGCGCCGGTCGCGAAGACCAGGTGGTCATAGTCGAGTGAACCTTCGGTGAGCTTCACCTTCCGTTCGACCCGGTCAACGGCGAGTGCTTGGACGCCTTCGTGGAGTGTGATGTTCTTGTCGGTGAAGAATGATGCGCCGCGCAGCGGCAAGGGAGCCGCCTCCTTGCCCGGTGCGAGGTAGTCCTTGGATAGCGGCGGACGTTGGTAGGGCAGACCGGATTCCTCGGCGATCACATCGATTTTGCCGTCGTATCCCTCGGTCCGCAACGTATCAGCGGCCTGCAGGCCGGCCTGTCCGCCACCAATGATGACAACGCTCATGTCCTCTGTCTCCGCTTCTAGAGTTGGCCGGCAGGGATGTCGACGACAATCTCTGACAGTTCTGCGTCGATTTTGATCTGGCATGACAACCGGGAGCTGTCCGTCCGCTCGGCGGTGGTGCAGTCGAGCATTTCGTCTTCGTCGTCGCTGATTTCGGGCAGCGCCTGAGCGTACTCCGGCCGCACGTAGACGTGGCATGTTGCGCACATGGCCTGTCCGCCGCATTCGCCGATGATGCCATCCACGCCGTTGCTGACGGCGGCGCGCATCAGTGTTGTGCCTGCCTCGACCTGGAGGGTTTGCTGGTTGCCGTTTGGTTGGGTGTAGGTAACGGTGGGCATCGTTGCTCCTTGGTATCTAAGGGGTGCTTTTAGTTCCAGGTGACGGGCAGGCTGGTCAGGCCGCGGAAGACCCAGCCGTCCCAGCTTTCATTCCGTCGCTCGTCTACGCGCAGCCCTGAAAAGCGCTTGTAGGCCATGGGTACGGCGATCTGGCCGATGGAGGTCTTTGCGGCCCAGTGCCCCGCGCAGAGGTGGACACCGCTGCCGAAGGCAAGGTGGGGGCGCTTTGGCCGGTGGATGTCGAAGTCTGCTGCCGTATCGCCGAAGTGATTGGTGTCGTGGTTTGCGGATCCGACGACCACACCTATGCCGGCTCCGGCCGGGATGCGTACTCCTTCGAGGACGGTTTCCCGAGTCGTTTCACGCGGGTACATGCCGATGGGTGATTGCCACCTGACAGCCTCGTCAAACACCGACGCCCACAACGCGGGGTCTGCGAGAACCTGCTCGCGCTGCTCAGGGTGGTTGCTGAGTGCCCAGACCATGTTGGTCACCATGTGCTGGGGTTCGTTCATGCCGCCGGAGATAGTCAGTTTTACGTTGGCTGCGACGTTGGAGGTCGGCAACCCGCTGTTGGCGAATGCCGATATCATCGAGGTGTCCGGATTCTGCCGGTAGTAGGGAATCAGCTCCTCAAGCAAGCGGTCGGCTTCCTCGGTTGAAGCGTCACACCGGTCCCAGATCGACTGATCCTCCAGCACGTTGCCCATGCCCGCGATGAAGTCCTGGGACCAGCGGCGTACCTGCTCAACGGTGACGTCCTTCAGCCCCAGCAGGTCGATAAGGTTCTGCGAGGCCACAGGGGCGGCGTAATCGCGGTTGAGGTCTGCTTCATCGGGGCCGAGCTCGGCAACTTTCTCAAGGTAAGTTTCGGCGTTGCGCTCAAAGACCGGTCCCCAGGCTTCCTTGATGTTCTTGGGCCGGAGGACGGGGTTAACCGGTGCCCGATCTACTGCGTGTTCCGGGTCGTCCTTGCGCAGCATCGGCTGAGCGCCGATGGCCCGGGTCATTGTTGCTCCGGAAACGTTCGCACTGAAAACTTCCTGATCCTGCTCCACGTCGTGACAGCCGGCGTAGTTCGTGACAAGGAACCTGTTCAGCTGTGGAACCCAGACGACGGGAGATTCCGCCCGAAGCCGGGCGTAGGTCGGGTAAGGATCTGCGGCAAGTGCGGCCATGTCGATCCAGTCCGCCACAGGGTAGTCAGCGGCGTCCTGCGAAGCGGCGGTGCGAGCCTGGTCGCTACTGCCGCTCAGCACGTCCGCGTTTACCCCGGAATTCTCGGAGTCTGCGTGGAACGGGCACTGCGAGGCTGCTGTGGTCATGATTTTCATACTCCTACTGACACTTCGTTGTGTTTCCAGTCCTACTGGCAAGTCCTTTGTGTAATCAGTGTCACACCGCAGCTTTGTTTAGTAAACTGTGAATAACAGGGAAAGTATTTCGATTTCTTAGAAGAAGGGTTGTATGCGTAAGTTCACCTTTCGCCAGCTCGAACTCTTCGCCGCACTACCGGAACACACAACTCTGGGATCGGCGGCGCAACAGCTCCACATCTCAGAATCTGCGCTATCGCACGCCATCAGCGAGCTGGAGGCAGCATTGGGCGAACAACTTTGCATCCGGAAGAAGGCCCGAGGAATGCACCTGACGCCCACGGGGCGCCATTTCGCAAAGCGGGCCGCGGAACTCCTGAAAGAGGCCAATGCTCTGGCGGACGGGTTGGGTGAGCTGCGCGGCGAGCTGAAAGGACCTGTGTCATTGGGCTGCTACACGGGCCTCGCCAGCAACGTCCTCCCCGCCGTGCTGGAGGGGATGGCACGAGTGCACCCCAAAGTCGAAATCAGCATCACGGTAGGAGACCACTCCGAGCTGTTGCGAGCACTCGAACATGGAAACCTGGACACAGCCATCGTCTACGACATTGGCTTGCCAACGGATGTGGAGCGGATGGTCATCTACAAAACCGAAGCCATGGCCGTCCTCGCGGCAAACGACCCACTCGCCGAAGAAGCCGACATAGACCTCGCGGACCTGGTAACCAAGCCACTCATCATGCTCAAAACGGCACCAAGCACCGAATACACACAGCTGATGTTTGCCCAGCGCGGGCTAAGACCAAACATAGGCGCAGTTGTCCCACAGATCGACCTCGTGCGGGCGATGGTCGGCCGCGGACTCGGCTACAGCCTCCTCATGTCCCGCCCCAACCAAATCCCGATCTCAACTGAGGGCAAGGGGCTAGTGACCCGACACCTTCGTCCCCGTGCCGGCCAAACCTCCGTCGTCGCAGTATGGCCAAAAGAAACGACGTTATCTGCCCGAGCGGCAGCCGTTACCCATTATGCAGTCGAGATCCTAGATGCCATCGAACCGGAATAGCTGCTGACAGCGGCTGAAAGCAGCACCAAGACAAGGCGGTGGTGACGTAGTGCATTATCTCGCCTGCGGGGTTCGCGTGGTTGGAACCACCAGGTGCTTGTCTCGAGGGCGGGTTCGAAGCTCAGGTTCTCCACTGCGGACAGGTGGTCAAGCTGGGACACACCCCAACCTGACGTCAGACTGCCACTTAAACACCGTCAGAATAGGGTCCGGAAGGCGTTTCCTAGACGCCCTCGGCACCACTCTTAGATGCCAATCTGACGGGGTTTGCAGTCTGGAGGATGGTGAAGACTGATGGGCCTGTGAATCCCAGCGGGGTGTCGCTTCCCGCTGGGACTTGTTGTTCCCGCCCGGTGAATCACGTCGCGCCAGTATTCGACCGGGCCTGGACGGGCGGTTTATTTCTTCGGTTTCGTGCGCCTCGTTTGCACCGGGGGGACGTCCAGGTGCGGGACGGCGCGCAGCATGAACCGGTCAAAGTGCGGCACCGTGAAGCCCGCGTAGCCGTGGGCGGGCGTATAGAGCAGGCCCATGTTGATGAGTTCGGATCGTGTAGGGGCCAGCTGGGTGGACTCGCGACCCATGATGGCGGCGACGTCGGCGGCCTTTTGGGAGTCGGGGCCCAGCTGCGCCATGGCGCGCATGTAGGCGATCTGCAGCTGGGTGGCCCTGTCGAGTCGGACGCGGAAGAACGAGGAATCAAGTTTTGCCTCGTAGGCGTCCTTTGCATCCTCAACGTCTTCCAAGGTGATGGAGTCGCCGTCTGCGACTGCCCACACTTGATACCCAAGTTCCTGCACGAAGTATGGATAGCCTTCAGTGAGGTCGAAGGCCCGGACCAGTGCATCGTCTTCGAAATGGACATGTTCGATGTGCGCTGGCGCGGCCAGTGCTTTCTTGGCATCTTCGATATCCAGGGATCCGAGTTTGGGGAACTTGAAGAGCCGCTCGGCGTAGGATTTTGCGTCGCCGGCAAGCTCGGCGATCTGGGGCAACCCTGCACCGACAAACGTTACCGGGAGTTTTCTCTGCACCGATTTGTGGATCGCTTGGATGACGGCTTCGAGTTGTGATTGGCTCAGGAACTGGACCTCGTCGAACAGCAGCACCAGGCCCGTCCCGTGTTCCCTGGCGGCTTCGCCTATCGAAACCAGGACGTCCGTCAGGTCCAGGGTAAGACTGCCGTGATCGGCAAATCCTTCGGCGCCGTCGACATCGAGTGACAGGGTCGGGATACCCGAGGAAGGATCGATGGAAAGGCTGAAGGACTGCAGGACTTGGGCAGCCTTCCGTGCTTTGTCTCCCCACTTGGCTCGTGGTGAAATCTGGTAGAGCGCGGCCCGCAGCTGCGAGTAGATAGTCCGGCGGAAGTGGTCGTCATCGTGTTTGCTGGCCTCGAGCTCCAGCACCTTCCACCTGAACTCTTCGGCTATCTGACGGAACTCCCCCAGCAAAACGGTTTTGCCCACACCTCGAAGTCCGGTGACGATCATGGATTGATTGGTGCGGCCCTTGTCGAGCCTCCGCAGGAGGATCCGGAAGTC
This sequence comes from Arthrobacter sp. UYNi723, assembly GCF_054057635.1. NCBI lineage: Bacteria > Bacillati > Actinomycetota > Actinomycetes > Micrococcales > Micrococcaceae > Arthrobacter > Arthrobacter sp. UYNi723. The sequence continues at coordinate 30,245 of NZ_JBSRZM010000014.1, read as the reverse complement.
CTCCAGGAGATCGTCACGCCCGATGACAATCTCCGGAGTGGCACCTGCATTCGGAGTGTAGGGATTGTTCACGGGGTCCATATGGACGATCTTACAAGAGTTATCTCACTTTATTGATTTCTAATAAAACTCGGATACATCAATAAACTATCCCGCAGCCACACGGAAGTGCTGAAGTTCGTCGCGGGCCCGCTGACTGGGCGTATTTCTGTGGGAGGAAGCCGCAGGTGAAGCGCTGGACGCGTCACTACAGAGTGGGGCCTCGGCGTCCCTGGTCGGGTCCGGCGCTGGGGCCGCGGTGTGCAGCCTTACGCTGGGCTTGCTCCGCGGCCTGTTCTTCCTGGGCCTTACGGATTTGGGTCAACTTTTCGGCAAAGTCGTTGCTGGCGGCCGGCCGCTTTTGTTGTGCCGCTGCCAGCCGTTCCTGCCACGGCTTCCTGGCGTCCCCGCCGGCAGCTTCGCCGGTGGAGCGCTCTGCCTCCCGGAGTGCGGCAATGTCCTGCAACGCCGCGTCGACGGCTTCCGGAGCCTCCGGCGCCGGTGCACCGTGGCGGCCGTGCATGTTCTCACGGACCTTGCGGGCCGTACCAGTAACCTGTTCTTCCCGTTCCTGATCGGGCGTCAGGGTGACGCCGCCAACGTCGGTGGATCAAGGCTTAGACTTTCGACTGGACCTGCTGTTGTCTCAGTCGTTCCCTTCGGAGTGTGCGCTTGCCCGCACCGTGCCCCTCGGCGGATCAACGATGATTCGCCGAGTTCTTGCAGCAGATGAATCGAGGTTCCCCGTGCAACGCAATCTTTCCCTCGTCGCCGTGCAGGCTCCGCCGCAGCTCATCGGAGCTCCCCTTGAAGCCTTTGCCGATGAGGCCGCCAGGGCCCTGGAGAGCAATCCGGGCACGAAGCTCCTGGTGTTTCCCGAGCTTCATCTCTTCGGCGACGGCTCTCCCGATCGCCACCGGACCGACGCTCTCCGCGCCGCCGCCGAGCCACTCGACGGACCCCGCATGGTGGGCCTTGCGGACCTGGCGCGGAGGCTGGGCGTCTGGCTCGTCCCGGGAAGCCTATGCGAAGCCGGGCCGCGCGGCGAGCTGTTCAACACCCAGGTGGTGCTGTCGCCCTCAGGCGAACTCGCAGGAAGCTACCGGAAGATGTTCCCCTGGCGCCCGCACGAGCCGTACGACCCCGGCGACCAGTTTGTCGTCGTCGACCTCGGCGGGGCAGGACGGGTGGGACTCAACATCTGCTACGACGCCTGGTTCCCGGAGGCTACCCGCCAGCTCGCCTGGATGGGTGCCGACGTCATCCTCAACGTTGTCAAGACGACGACGCCGGACCGCGCCCTCGAACTGGTGCTTGCCCGGGCGAACGCCATCGTGAACCAGGTCTTCGTCGTGAGCGTCAACTGCGGCGGCCCGACCGGGGAAGGCCGCAGCATCATCGTGGACCCCGAGGGCGCCGTCATCGCCGAGGCACCCGACGCGGCCCCGACCCTCCTGTCGGCAAACCTAGACCTCGGTGCGGTCGACCGGGTGCGGGCGGAGGGCACTGCTGGAGTGACCCGCATGTGGTCCCAGTTCCAGCCCGGAGAGCCTGCCATCGAGCTGCCCGTCTACGGCGGCCGCATCGACCCGGCAACCTGGCCGCCGGCCCCGCGTTCCTGAGCCCGGGGGCCGGGCGGGGTGCGTTCGGGCAAGCGGCAGGACAAACGATGGACAAACAGCGGGACAGGCAAGCCGCCGGATGGCCTGGCCGCAATCGCATTGATGTGCCCCTTGTCACAGGCGCCCCGAGTCATTACTGTATACGTATGCACCTAACTTATGCAGATAAATCACGCCTCACCGGCACCGTGACCGTCGTCCGCGAACCGAACCGTCCGGATGTGGCTGCGCAGTCCGATCCCAAGGTGATCTCCACCGTCTCCGCGATGCTCTCCACGATCGAAGCCGGGGGCATCGAAGCCGTGCGCGACTATGCCGAAAGGCTCGATGGCTGGAAGGGCGGCACGGCGTTTGAAATTAGCCCTGCCGACGCCGACAAGCTCACCGCGGACCTCCCCGCCGACCTGCGCGAAGCGCTGGACGCCGGCGCCGAGCGCACGCAGCGTTTCGCCCACATGCAGCGGGCGCGCCTGACAGACTTCGAGGACGAAGTTATCCCGGGCGTTGTCTGCGGCCAGAAATACGTCCCGGTCGGCACTGTGGGCGCCTACCTGCCGGCCGGAAGGTTCCCCCTGCTCGCCAGCGCCTTCATGACCGTTGGCGTTGCCCGGGCGGCGGGCGTGCCGAACATCGTTTCATGCACCCCGCCCTCCAACAACGGTCAGGTCCACCCGGCCGTCCTCTACTCTGCCCGGGTGTCCGGAGCGGAGCGCATCTTCGCCCTGGGCGGCGTGCAGGCCCTTGCCGCGATGGCCTTCGGACTCCTCGACGCCAGCCCGGCGGATATGATCGTCGGCGCCGGCAATGCGTATGTCGCCGAAGCCAAGCGGCAGCTCTACGGAACGGTGGGCATTGACGTCCTTGCCGGTCCCTCCGAAGTGGCAGTCATAGCGGACGACACCGCCAGCGCAGCCATGGTTGCGGCCGACCTGCTGGCCCAGGCCGAGCACGGGCCGACGTCTCCCGCGTGTCTGGTAACGACCTCGCACCGCCTCGCCGCCGAGGTCGAGATAGAGATTGAACGGCAGCTCCGGGGACTCGCCACGGGCGAGATTGCGGGCGCCGCCTGGCGCGACTGGGGCTCGATCTACGTTGCAGACTCCCCCCAAACAGCCATCGAGGTCATGGACACCTTGGCCCCGGAGCACCTCGAGATCCTGACGGCGGATCCCGACTACTACCTCGACAACCTCCGGAACTACGGATCGCTGTTCCTTGGCGAGTGGTCCACCGTTGCCTACGCCGACAAGGGCATGTCGGGCACCAACCACGTCCTTCCCACCGGCCGTGGCGCCAGGTACACGGAGGGCCTGTCGGTGGCCCGGTTCCTCAAGCAGCTCACCTACCAGCGCGCCACACGGGAGGCCACCGTGGCGCAGGCCGGGCCGGTGGTCACCATCGCCGACTTCGAACAGATGCCAGGCCACCGGGACAGCGCCCAGCTTCGCCTCGACCTTATCCGTGCGCAGGACGCGAGCGGCCTTGTGGCAGCACCATAGTCATACATACGTATAAACACTTAGAGTGGGTCACAGTTGCCCCACTCCCGCCAGCACAGCATCAGGAGAGGAAATATCATGCGATTCCACAAACACCTCCGGACGGGCGCCGTGGCGCTTGCCGTCGTGGCCAGTCTCGCCGGCGTCACGGCCTGCGGCGCAGGTTCGAAGACCGGTGAGCAGGCCGCAACAGCCGTGGCATGCGACTACACGATGCCCGCCGCCGACACGACCGTGAACGTCCTGGCCTACAACTCGTCGTCGATCGATCCGTTCACCAACACGATGGTCAAGAGCTGCACGCGCGAGAAGGTCACGCTCAAGCACGACCCCATCGACTTCGGCGGCCAGGTCACCAAGACGACGGCGAGCCTCGCCGGAGGCTCGGGCAGCTACGACATCCTCGAGACCTACAGTTTCGTCGTTCCCGGCTTCGCCGCGAAGGGCAATATTGAACCGCTCGATGACTACGTCGCCAAGTACGCCGACAAGTACAAGCTCAACGCACTGAGCAAACAAATGCGCTCGGCGATGTCCTACGACGGCAAGCTCTACGGGCTTCCCATGCAGGCACAGATGTACGTGCTCGCCTACCGGAAGGACGTCTTCGATTCGCTGGGGCTCAAGCCGCCCACTACTTTCGCGGAGATGATCGACGCCGCGAAAGCCATCCAGGCAAAGGGAGAGATCAAGTACCCGATCGCCCTGCCCTTGAACGCAACCGCCGACATCACAACGAACTACCAGGCGGCGATGAACTCCAACGGCAAGGACTTCCTGGATTCGTCCGGCAAGCCGCAGTTTGCGTCCGACGAGTCGCGGAAGGCGCTGGAGGGGATGAAGTCCCTCCTGCCCTACATGGATCCCCAGGTGACGACGTTTGACCAGCCAAAGGTCCAGCAGCAGATGTTCAACGGTACTGCGGCGATGGCTATCATGTTCTCAGGCCGCATGAACGACCTCACACTGCCGGCCAACACGAAGCTCGCGGACAAGTTTGCGTTCGCCGCTCCCCCCGCTGTCGAAGGCAGCGCTCCGTACCTTTACAGCCGACTTTCGGTCGATGGCTGGTCGATCCCGAAGAACACCAAGCTGGACAAGGACATGCTCTTCCAGATGATGGCGGCCTCTGTCAGCGAGGACGCCTCGAAGGCTTCCGTGCCGGCCGCCTACCCCGCCCGGGAAGGCATGGTCAGCGATGACAGCTCGAAGTACGCGGCAGCTGCGAACGCCACGATCGGCAAGTCCATGCCGACGCCGGGAAACCCGTCGGCGGCTCCGGTCACCAACGCCATCCGGCCCATTGTGGTACAGGTCATCACCGGCCAACTGGACATTGAAGCGGGCATGCAACAGATGCAGAGCATCGCCGAAAAGACCATAGCGGGCAGTTGACGGCGCGCCGTGGCCGGCGGACTGCCCAGCAGTCCGCCGGCCACGGCCGAACACCGCTGACATACTCGACACAATCGAGAGGAATTGAACGATGCGTAGACGCGAATTCGCGCTACTGATGGGCCCCAGCCTGCTCGTGATGTTGGGCCTCCTGGTGGTTCCGTTGGTCCGCACCATTCAATGGAGCTTCCAAAAAGTGGAATACGGATCCCCGGGAGACTTCATCGGGCTGTCCAACTACACCCACGCACTGAGCGATCCCCGCTTGGGCCGCGCAGTGCTTTTCACTCTGCTGCTGACGGTCATCGTGACCGCAACGATCCTCGTGCTCGGTTACCTGATTGCCACCGGGATGAACGGCCTCGGAAAGCTCCGCCCATACATCCTGGGCGCCATGCTCGTGGCCTACGTCCTGCCGAACATCGTCGGTGCGGTCTCGTTTTCCTGGCTGTTCGACCAGAACTTTGGTGGCGCGGTGAACTACGTCATCCAGGCGCTCACCGGCCAGAACATCCTGTGGTTCACGGAAACGTGGCCAAACCGGATCATGGTCATGGCACACACGGTGTGGCACCTGCTGCCGTTTTCCATGCTCATGATCCTTGCCGGCCTGCAGGGCGTGCCCAAAGAGTTGCGCGAGGCGGCCATCATCGACGGCGCATCGGGGAGAAAGACGCACTTTTACGTCATCATCCCCACCATCCGGGGCATCCTGGGCTTCGTATGCCTGATCACCATCATGGATGTGCTGCGCACCTTCGACAACCTCATTCCGCTGTCCCCGCAGGCGGACGCCATCGGCAACGAATCGATCATGCTCTACGTCTTTGACACGGCGTTCCGCGACGGGTCCGCGCAACTTGGCCTCGGCAGCGCGATCAACGTGCTCGCCATCCTCCTCATCCTGGTTTGCCTGTTCCCGTTCATCCGGGGACTCCTCAAGGAAGCGAAAGCCAAAGCATGATCGCCGACACCACCATCAAGGCCCCTGCCGGAAGCGTCATCAAAGCGGCTCCCACAGCACGACGGCGGCGGCCGGTTGCGAGCCGCATCTCCGCGGCCCTGCTCATCCTGACAGCCATAATCATGCTGGCTCCCTTCATCTGGACAGCGCTCTCGGTCACCAAGCCGACGGACGTCGCGTTCGCCAACCCACCCGTCCTCACCGGCTACACACCAACGCTCAAAGCCTTCCAGGATCTGTGGGAAACCACCTACTTCGCCCAGTACCTCATCAACACCCTCGTGGTGGCCGTCATTTCGACCATCGTGGCTCTCGTCCTGGGCATCCCCGCGGCCTATGCGCTCTCGCGCTTCCCGGGGTATGTTTCGGCAATCCTGCTGCTGCTGGCACTCGTCTTCCGGTCGCTCCCGCGCTTCTCCGTGGTATTGCCCATGTACGAGATCAGTAAATCGCTTGGAATCTATGACACGACGTTCGCCTTGGCGGCTGCCCTCGTCGCCATCAACCAGCCGTTCAGCATCTGGCTCCTCCGAAACTTCTTCGCCGAGATCCCGAAGGAGCTCGACGAGGCGGCAATGATTGATGGGTGCACCCGGCTGGGCACGCTCCGCAGGGTCATGATCCCGCTCATGAAGCCCGGGATCCTCACCGCGGGGATCTTCGTCTTCCTCTTCGCCTTCCAGGAGTACCTGACCGCACTCGTGCTTACAGACACGTCATCGAAGACCGTGCCCGTCTTCATCACCACGCAGCTTGGCCAAACCCTTCCCATGCTCCAGCAAGCCGGGGCAGCGGCGATGCTTCTCACCCTGCCGGTCATCGCCATCTCCTTCGTCGCCCAGAAGTACCTGGTGGCCGGCCTGAGCGACGGCTCCGTCAAGGGCTAAGCGAGGGCTTATAAGGAAGCGATGCCGTCATTAACCGCGCGTCCGCCGTCACCGACGGCGGACTTCCGCGTTCCCCTTGTCCTGCTCCCCGGCATGAACTGCACGGCCGGCCTGTGGTCCGGATGCGGGCTCGAGGGGTCCATCATGCCCACCCTTGATGAGCCGAGCGTGGATGACCAGGTCGAGGCTCTGCTCGACATCCTTCCGGAGCGCTTCGCACTTGCCGGGCTCTCCCTCGGTGCGATCGTTGGCATGGCGCTATGCCGGCAGGCCCCGGAACGGGTGACGCGCCTGTGCCTCATGTCCACAAACTCAAAGGCCCCTACGGAGACGCAGCGCCAGGGCTGGGGCACCTGGCGGGACCGCCTTGCGGCCGGGGACACCCCCAGGGACCTCCAGCGCGACATCCTCGACGCGCTCCTGAGCGGCCCGGCCCAGGACCGGGATCCTCGCCTCGTGGAACGCGTACTGCGCATGGGCGATGAAACCGGCACGGCACGGCTCGATGCCCAACTGCGGATGCAGGCCACAAGGACCGACGAATCATCTGCGCTCACGGAGCTGCGAATGCCTGTACTCGTCGTCTCGGGAACGGTCGACACGATCTGCCCGCCGCAGTTCCATCAGGACATCGCGTCGGCGGTCCCGGGGGCACAGCTGGCCTCCATCAACGCCGGCCATCTTTCACCCATGGAACGCCCCGACGAGGTCGGCCGGCTTCTCAGGTCCTGGCTGGACGCCTAGCAACGTCCGGAACGCTGCGGTAGGGAAGCAAAGAACCGGCCACCCCGCCCCGCCTGAAACGGCGGGCCGGGGTAGCCGGTTCTCTTGCCGGGCTGGCTAGGAAGAGGTGAGCGGGCGGGGTTCCAGGAGCGCGGCAAACTGCGCCATCAGCGCCTGGGTCAGGTTGTACGCCACCATCTGAGCGCCATCGGCATAGGCAGCCGCAGCGGCCTCCGCATCACCCACGAGGTCCAGCCGCAGCGATCCGGCCGAGGCAACCGCGGCGTTAACCCGGACACGCGATTCCGGCACCGACAGGTCCCCGGGGCCGCTGGAGGCAGCCAGGTCAGCGGCGCCGACCATCAGCCCGTCCAGTCCCTCGACGGCCACGATTCCGTCCACCGCCGATACCGCGAGGGGGGACTCAATCATGCCAATCACCAGGGTCTCCTCGGCCAGCCGGGCCTTGTGGTCCGGGCCACTGACGGCGCCGTAGGACCCGGCACGCCCATAGGTGGCGAAGCCCCGCCGCCCGCGCGGGGGATAGTGCGCAGCGGCGACGACGTCCCGCGCCTGGTCCGCGCTGTCCAGATGCGGCACGATCACTCCTGCAGCCCCGCTGTCCAACGCGCGCAGGATCAGGGCGTCCTCGCCCTCCCCGACGCGAACCAGGACGTCCGCGCCGTGCATGGCGGCCGCAGCGATGTGCTGGCGCAGAGGCACGGCATCGGCCGGCCCGTGCTCACAGTCGATCAGGATGAAGTCGAAACCCGCCACGGCGAGCATCTCAACCAGCTCCTCCGAGGGCATACGAAGGAGCACGCCGCAGACCCGCTCGCCAGCGAGGACGCGCGCGCGCAGGGCACGGCGTTGCCCCCTCATGCGACCATCCCCGCAGAGAGGTCCACGTCGGCACCGCAAAGCCCGGGCATGCCCAGCATCGCCACCACCGCAGCGCCCACCTCTCCCTCGGTCACCATCCGGCCCAGGGCGGCGCGGGAGACAAAGTGGTCCTGCGCCTGTTCGTAGCTCGCCCCGGTCCTCTCGGCCTCGAGTCGGAAATTTCGGTCCATCCGGGGCCCGTCCACTGGCCCCGGCGAGAGGGTGTTGACGTTGACCCCTGCGGGCCCGACCTCAAAGGCCAGGGTAGAGCTGAGCCCGATCACGGCCATCTTGGAGGCACAGTACGGTGTCCGGCGAATGAGGGGCCGTTTGCCGGAGACCGATGCGAGGTTGATGACGTCTCCGCTGCCGCGGCTGACCATGGAAGGCAGGAAGGCCCGACACATGAGAAACGTGCCGCGGACATTGACGTCGAACACCTCGTCCCACTCATCGGGCGTGATGTCGGTCAGCGGTGCGACAGGCCCGGCGATCCCGGCGTTGTTGACGAGGATCGACACGTCAGTCCCGCGCAGGCTTTTTTCGAGCTGGCCGACCGAGACGGGATCGGCGACATCCACGAGGTGCCAGCTCGCGCCGTCCCCCAGCCCGGACACCACTTCCTGAAGCGGCTCCGGACGCCGGCCTGCGACCACCACGTCGGCGCCGGCGCCGTGAAGGGCCCGGGCAATCGCCGCGCCCAGTCCCGTACCGCCCCCCGTGATGAGCGCCGTACGGCCGGTGAGCGATGTCATCGAGTCCCGCCTGCGGGGGTGGTGCCCGACAGGGCGCGGTCGATCCATTCGAACCGTTCGCCGCCGTGGCGCCAGGCGCGCACGTCGCCCGAGCGGGCATGTCCCTCGAAAAGTTCAACGCGAGCGGCCCTGCCCAGGATCCTGCCCAGCTCGGCGGACGATTCGGCGTTCTCGATCGTTTGGTATGTCACGGTCTTGAGGTACTTGCCCACCCACAGGCCGCCCGTGTACCTTGCCGCACCGAGGGTGGGCAGGACATGGTTGGTCCCGATGACCTTGTCGCCGAAGGATACGCACGTGTTCTCGCCAAGGAAGAGGGCACCATAATTGTGCATCTTGGTCAGCGCCGCCGCGGGCTCCGCGGTGAAGACCTGCACGTGCTCTGCCGCGAACTGGTCCGCGACACTGTACGCCTCGTCGAGGTCGTCCACGACGATGACCTGGCCCCAGTTCCGCCATGCAGGCTCGGCGAAGTCCTTCGTCGGCATGTCAGGGAGGATGCGTTCGATATGCTCGAGCGCCTCACGGGCCACCTTTTCGGAGGTTGTCACGAGGATCGCCGGTGAGTCAGGTCCGTGCTCGGCCTGGGAGAGGAGGTCGACGGCAACAACGAACGGGTCGGCATCGGCGTCGGCGATGATGAGGACCTCGGTCGGCCCGGCAAAGAGGTCGATGCCGATCTCACCGAAAAGCTGCCGCTTGGCCTCGGCGACGTAGGCGTTGCCAGGACCGGCAATCATGTCCACGCGGTTGATCGATTCGGTGCCGAGCGCCATTGCTGCCACCGCCTGGACGCCGCCCAGCAGGTAGATCTCATCGGCACCGGCAAGCTTCATGGCAGCGATCGTCGCGGCAGGGATCTCACCGCGGATCGGCGGCGTGCAGGCCACGACCCGGGGGACGCCGGCAACCTTTGCGGTGATAATCGTCATGTGTGCCGACGCCGTGAGCGGGTACTTGCCGCCCGGGATGTACGCGCCGGCGGCCTGCACCGGAACGTGCCGGTGGCCGAGGAAGACACCCGGCAGGGTTTCGATCTCGACGTCCTGCATCGAGTCCCGCTGCGCCTGGGCAAACGTGCGGACCTGGTTCTGGACGAAGGCGATGTCGTCGATGACCTGCTGGTCGAGCGTTCCCATGATCTCTTCGATCTGGGCGTCCGAGAGCCGGAACGAATCAAGGGTCTGCTTGTCGAACAGTTCGGCATACTTGCGGACGGCGACGTCGCCGTCCGCCCGGATGTCCGCGATGATCTGACTGACGCGCTCGGCCACGTCGGCGTGGCTCGAATCCGCAAAGGACTTGGACGGTGCTTGCTTCAGATACATGACCACAATTACTCCTCGTTGTTGCATACGTATGTCTATACTAGGAGTGGGCCAACACGGAGGTCAATAGTCTGATTCGATAGAACCTTGCGGCGTCCGTGGCGCCAAAGAGCGGAGGGAGAAGTAGATGACTGTCACCAGCCGTGATGTCGCGCAGCTCGCAGGCGTTTCACAGCCGACCGTGTCCCGCGCCCTGCGGGACGATCCGCGGGTCTCCGAAGCCACCAAGAAGCGCGTCCGCACGGCTGCCGAGCGGCTCGGCTATGTTCCCAGCGACGCCGGACGGGCCCTGTCCAGCGGGCGGACCAGGCGGATCGGGCTCCTGCTCACGGACCTTGAAAACCAGTTCTATCCGCACATCATCGCGCCCGCGTTCCACCAGCTGGAGTCGCGCGGCTATCAGCTCATGCTGCACACCGAGGCGGCGGATAACGACGTTGTCGCGGAGCGGCTCATTTCCAACGGGCTCGACGGCGTGATCCTGGCGACCTCCACGATCGACTCTGTGGTGCCGCTCAGGCTGCGTGACCGCAGTCTTCCCTTCGTCTACTTCAACCGGACATCCGCGGCCGTCCAGGCTGATTCGGCCGTGGTGGATCCCGCGCAGGGCATGGGCGAGGCCGCCCACGTCCTCTTCGAGCGGGGCCACCGCCGGATAGCTGCAATCCTCGGTCCGGCCAACACGAGTACCGCCATTAACCGCGAAATTGCACTGCGCGAGGCACTCGCCCAGCATGGCATCTCGATCCCCTCGCACTATGTCCATCGAGGTCCGTTCGACACGGCCACCGGCCAGGCCGGCACGGAGCGTTTCCTGAACACGCCCGAGCCGCCCACCGCCATCGTCTGCGGCAACGACGTCGTCGCCTTCGGTGCCCTCAATGCCGCGTGCAGCGCGGGCGCCGATGTCCCCAATGACGTGTCGATCGTCGGCTTCGACGACCTTCCTTCCGCCTCTTGGCCCATCATCCGGCTGACCACAATCTCCTACGATTTGGATGCCATGGTGCGCCGGGCAGCCGACCTGCTCATCGAGCGGATCGAGAGCCCCGGCCGGCCCTTCGAGGAGTCCGCCTTCCAGTCCCGGCTGGTCATGCGCGACACGCTCGGACGCATCCACTGACCCGTCGCTGACGGAAAAGTTCAGCAAAAAGGGGTTGCCAACGCGTTGTGCATACGCATACACTCGCTTACATCCGTAGCGAAACCAGTCCTCCTGAAAGCGAGTGCAAGCGTGTCCCTCGACCCCGTTGCCTACCAGCCCTACAGCGACCCCGACGACTTTATCCGTGAGGTCACCGACTTCATCTGGGTCGAACGCCAGATCGGCTTCATCCGCGACAACTACGAGCCCGACTCCATCGTTCATGGTTCCTACGGAACGTCGACAACACGCCAGGAAGTCATCGAAGGATGCCTGATGCGCGTCTCACAGGCTCCGGAGCACATCGGCCAGGCCGGCGACGTGATCTGGGAAGGCCGGGGCAACGACGCATTCCTCAGCTCCCACCTTGTCCTCTCCGGTGAGGAAGGCTTCAAGGTTGTCGGCTCTACGATCGCCAACTGCCTGTACCGCCGTGGCCGAATGGTCGAAGAATGGGTGGTCCGTGACGAACTTGCCCACGCCCTCCGCCGCGGACTCGACCCCGACGAGGTCGCGCGGACTAAGGCTTTCCGGGGCTACACCGGCTCTTTCACCCAGCCGGCCCCGGCAGACGTCATCGCCGTGGGCGACTCAGGTCCGCGGCCGGACAACTACCGCGGCGAGATCGAGAATGTCCTCGCCATGATCCAGCAGGTGTGGAACGACCGTGACCTCAAGAAGGTGGACGGCTTCTTTGTCCGGGACCTGACGCTGCACACGGTCGGCAACGATCTCATCATCCGCCCCGAAGGCTACCGCCGGCAGCTGCTGCGATTCCTGGATGCTTTCCCCGGCGGCCAGTTCGAGGTCCGCGACATCCAGACCCACAACGACCCGCGTTATGGCGGCCTTCGGATTGCCGTGACGTGGAAGTTCACGGGCGACTACATCGGCCACGCCCGGTACGGCGCCGTCACCGGCAAGCCGGTGGACGTTCTGGGTATCTCGCAGTTCCTCGTCCAGGACGGCCGGATCGTCAACGAAGTCAAGCTCTGGGACGACATCGCCCTCCGGGCGCAGATCAATGCCACCCGCGGCGACGGCCCGGACCCGTCCGCCAATATCTACTGACCCAGCCCTGCAAGCAGCTTCCTCGAGGAAGGGACCATCATGACCAGCACCACCGCCTCCGAACTGACCATTGACAGTCAGGAGATCCAGCGGCGGACCATCCGCCGCACTGACTGGGTCGCATGCAACGCGGCCTTCATCGACTGCCGGACCCCGGGATCGGATATGAAGGAGAACTACGCCTTCATCGGCCCCGGCGTGTCCCAGAACCCCAACCAGTACGTCAACCTGACCCAGCCGCACGGCTTCAACACCGGAGCGGCCGGGATGCCCAAGGGCATCAGCAACAACCTCCACCTGCACTTCACCGCCGAGGTATTCATCAACCTTGGCGGGGAGTTCCGCCTCCGCTGGGGTGTCGATGGCAAGCAGGGGGAGTACGTCGCCAAGGACGGCGACATCATCTCCGTCCCGACCTGGATCTTCCGCGGCTTCACCAACGAGGGACCCGACGAGGGGCTTCTTTACACCGTTCTGGGCAGGGACGATACCGGTGGCATCATCTGGGGGCCGTCCGTGCTTCGGGAAGCCGAGTCGTACGGGCTGCACCTCACGGCAGACAACCGCCTGATCGACACCGTCGCCGGCGACGAACTTCCGGAAGGCGTGGCACTCATCAAGCCGATGCAGCAGCATTTCATTGATGAGCTCACCACCTACTCTCCCGAGCAGATGCGCTCCCGCGTGGTCCAGCCCGGGGACCGCACGTACAGCCGGCATGCGCTCCTGTGCAACGCGCTGCCGGGCGGCGGCGCGGAACTGAGCCCCGTGATCGGCTACGGAATGTCCGAGGACCGCCGCCAGGTCCCGCCGATCCACGAGCCGCACAGCTTCAACCTTGCCTGGTTGCGGGCTCAGCCAGGCGAAGGCATGCTTCGGCACCGCCACGACCGGCCGCAGGTGGTGCTAGTTAAGTCCGGACGCTGGGCCGTCACGCTCAACGGGGACGAGGGCACCACGCTGGAGCTGGGCCCGTCCGATTCATTCTCCGTTCCTGCCAACGCCTGGCGGGCGTTCCGTTGCCTTGAGGGCGGCGAGTCCGCAGCCACGCCCGGCACCGGTGAGCTCCTGGTGATCAACCCGGGCGACGACCGCGTACGCCTTGATTGGGCGCCCGACGTGGCAGGCTCGGCCCACGACGCCGGCTGGGTCATCGACCCCAACGGCTACGTCGCACCCACCGCCGTCATGGAAGGCGCCGCCGAGGACGACTGACGCCAGACCGATCGAAAGGGGGAGGCCGCCGCGGTCTACGGCGGCCTCCCCCTTGCAGCCGGGGCCCAGCTGCTCTCGGCCTCTTCACCAGACCCGCGCAAGGAACAGCCATGCAACTTCCAGTTACTATCCGCCCGGGAAGCAGCCCCGGGCACGTCCTGCGCACCGGCGAGCACTGCACTGAAACCGGGTGGTCGGCGGATGATCTGATCGTTGCATGTCGTTCCTTGCTGGTGGACGCGCTGCTCATGCATCGCTGACGAGCAGGGCCGGGTCGTCGACAGAAAAGCCCCGCGTGCCGTGTCCGGCGAGCCATTCATGGAAGAAAAGCAACGAACCCTCCATAGCCAGTTCGACGATGCCCTACTTGATCGGCACACGACCTCTATCAGCCCCTCGCCGACAAATTTCGGTCAACACCAGATAGAGCGCACGAACTCCATCGCAGAAGCCCCGTGAAAGTTATCCCATGATGTCCCGCTACCTTGAACGACCCGGTCTCACCGGCAATGGGACCACCGCACCACGTACACGGGCGGATCAGGTCCGTGGCGCTTCGGTGGCCACGTTTGTGGTGTTCGGCATCAATGGCCTTGCCTTCGGCAGCTGGGCCGCCCGATCCCAGCCGTGACCCGGATCCTGGACCTCAGCACCGGTGAAATGGGTGCCGTGCTGCTGATCGGGGCCGCCGGCTCCGTGGTGGCCCTCCCGCTCTCCGGACGCACGGTATCCCATGTCGGCACGGCGAACACCGTCCGAACCGGCGGAATGGTGGCCGCGGCCGGCGGGATCATCATCTCGGTGGCACTGCTGCTCGCCTCGGTGCCCCTGACCGCCCTGGGGCTGTTCTGTTTCGGCGCGGGGATCGGACTGTGGGACGTGGCGCAGAACATTGAGGGTGCGGAGGTGGAACGGCAACTAGCCCGCACCGTGATGCCCCAGTTCCACGCCGCCTTCAGTGGCGGCGCTTTCGTAGGAGCGCTGCTAGGAACCGGATTATCGGGCCTGAACATCGGGCTGCCGATGCAACTCATGGGGGTTGCCGCCGTCGTGATTGCCCTGGTCCTGGTGGCTACCCGCTACTATCTGCCGGAGCACCCGCACTCCCCGCCGAAGCCTGCGGGCAGGACGAAGCCGCGCGGACCCAACGCCTGGAAAGAGGGGCGTACTCTCCTGGTCGGCCTGGTCGTCCTGGGCGCGGCCCTGACTAGCGGCACCGCCAATGACTGGCTTGCCAAGGCCACGGTGGACGGGATGCACACCACCGAAGCCTCCGGGGCCCTGATGTATGCCGCGTTCGCGGCGTCGATGACCACGTTTAGGTTTGTGGGTGGCCGGTTCATCGACCGCTTCGGCCGGGTTCCCGTGCTCTACGCCAGCCTGGGAGCGGCCCTGGCCGGCCTGCTCCTGTTTGTACTGGGTCCCAACGTCTGGCTGGCCGGGCTGGGAGCCGTGTTCTGGGGAGCCGGCGCGGCCCTCGGATTCCCGACGGGCATATCCGCCGCCGCCGACGACCCGGTTCGGGCCGCCTCCCGTGTTTCGGTCGTGTCCACAATCGGGTACGCGGCGTACGTGGCCGGGCCGCCGCTGCTCGGCTTTCTGGGCGACCACTTCACCATCCGCTACGCCCTGCTGGCCATCGGGATCGTGGTCATCGCCTCGCTGCTGACCACCCATGCCGCCAGACCGCTCTCACCAAACGGCCTGCACCTCACCGCGGACAACCGCCTCATCGACGCCGTCGCCGGCGACCTCCCGGAAGACGTCGCTCTCATCAAGCCGATGCAGCAGCAGCACATCGACTAACTGACGAGCTACTCGGTCGAAGAAATGAGCTCCAGCCTCGTCCAGCCCGGCGACCGCGTCTACAGCAGGCGTTCCCAGTCCACCGTTGACTCAACTATGGGTATGGAACGACTCGTCGATACCGCCGGTGCCCTTGGCCTTCCCGGGACGAAGTGTGACAGCGGCATTCAATTGCCGACCCTGGGTGCCTGACGGCGGCATTTCCGAACCTATTGATGGCGCTCTTAGTCGTCTTCGGCGGCCCCCTCCATGACCGCGGCGGGGGCGAGGTAGCCATTGGGATCGATGACCCCGCCGGCGTCGTGGGCTACGGTGACAACCTCGGAAGGCCATTCCAGGCGTACCCGGTCATCGCCGGGTTGATCAGGAGGAGCTCAGATTGTGGCTAGAGCGGCGGTTGGAAGAAAATACCTATCGGAGCTCGGGGCCGAGTCGATGTCCGTATCCATCTAACTTGACGCAGCTGTAGGCCACTGACCTGCGATGCGACAACCGTAGTGAAACGGCCCGGTCTCTCAATATCCATCCACGGGCTCCCTGGTGGACCCACCTCCTGACCTGCGATGCGACAGATGTAATGAACAATCGATGAGAATGCGTCAGATGTAGTGAATCTGCGTCAACTTAGATGAAATCGGACAGTCGACATTGCCAGCCCGAGCTCATTGACGTGCGTGTGCTTCACCTTTCCGCCGATAACAGCGCATATGTGAAGCTTGTACTCTGCGTATCTCATCAGATAAATCATGCAGCCTCTCCCTCGGAATTCCGTGCCATGCGTTCGAGGCGCCTTGCGCCGCGGGGTTCAGCGGTTTTCTCCGACTCCAATCGAAGCCATGACTGGGCCGGATGACAACGCTCCACCAGCCGGATGCGATCTCCGGACCCTATGACCTGGGTCCGAATGAGACTGCGATTTACCGCCAACCTGGGCTCAAACCAGATTGACATTCTCAGGCGCGTCGACGGGACCGTGGCCGGCGCTGCAATGGCTGGTGCCAAGAGGCGTAGTTATAGTCCTAGGCCGGGGCCGCGCAGATCTTCGGCCGCGGTTCGTTGCTGTTCCCGCTGTTCCCGCTGGGCCCGTTCGGCCGCGAGCCGTGATTGGCGCTGGGCATCTGTCTCTGGCTTCTTCTGCACTGGTGCCTGCTCGGCGGCTTTCTTGGCTTGCTGCTCGGCGACGAGTTTCTGGAGCCGGGTCATGACGCGGGGCTTCTCCACCTGGACCGGTGTGACGGCGGCCTGCTCCTGCGCGTTGGTCTGGCGGTCCTTGTCTGTGGCTTCCTGTGCCGGGGCGGTTGGGGCGTGGGTGTCCTTGTTGCGTTCCAGCGCCTCAGCTGCCGCCTGGAGGCGGTCCTGTTCGGTCGCGTGGTCGGCGAGGGCGCGGGAGCGTTTGCTGACGGTCACGGCCCGGTCGTGGAGGTCACGGCCAATCTCTTCGGCGCGGAGGTTTTCGGGCACGGGTACCTGCTCTGTTTCGGGGACGTTGTAGCGGGCACGGAACATTTCGAGCTCGGCGGCGGTGTCGCGCCATTGCTGCGCGGCTTCGGGCTTTTCGGGGACGGGGCCCAGTTGCTGCGCCCACACGGGCGGTTCGGCCGCGAGAAGGTGGCCTCGCTCGTCCAGGCGGGCGGTGAGGACTTCACGGCGGGTGGTGAGTTCTTCACGCCATTCCTGCGGCAGATATGCGCTGTTTGCGGGCCGTGCCGGTGCGAGCCATTCGGGCAACCGGTCCGCCGTCCCGGCAGGTACAGGCGTGCCGGGGGTCAGGGAGCGCAACCGTTCCTCTGCACGGACGCGGGCGGCGATGACCTGGTGTGAGAGGGCGCGGCTTTGTTCGGTGGCCACACCTGGTGCGTTCTTCGCGTACTGGCTGCGCGGACCGCGTTCGGCCGCCTCTGTCGGGTTCTGACCGGTGCGGGCTTGCTCGGTGCGGATCTTCTGCTCTTCGACGAGGGCGCGGAGCCGGTATTGGTTCCGGCGGGCGATGGCCGGGTTGTTGATGGCTTCCTGTTCCCGGGCGGTGAAACGGGAGGTAAAGATGCGGCGTTCGAGCTCGCCGTCAGTGAGGGCCCCGTGGCGGCGGTTCGTCCAGTGATCGGCCGGCTGGGGTCCTTCGGTGGCCTTAGCCGCTGCCAGCGCCTTCGCGCGGTCCTGGCCGGCTTGGGCCACGTCTGCTTTGAGGGCGGCCAGCTGAGCATCGGTGAGGTTGGCCAGGGGCCTCTCGCCGGCTGCGGCGAGGACTTCGGGGGCCTTGTCCACGATGGATTCGATCCGCCAGGACAGCACCGCTGATTTGTCTTCGGCCCCGTCGAACTCGCGCTGCGTCGCCGCGTTGGTCAGGAGCTTCGCTGGGTCCCAGCCCTCGTGCTCGGCTTTGGCCAGGTTGGTGGCCACGGCTCCCCAGGATTCGGTGGCCACGAAGGTTTCGGCGGCCTCGCCCAGGACTTCGCGTGCCATGGCGGCCATGCGGATCTTGTTGGCTTCTTCGGTGATGTAGCGGTATTGGTCGGCCAGGGTCAGGGGGTTGTTGATGCGTTCGTACTCGGTGCCCAGGGCTTCGTGGGCTGAGGTTTCGCGGCTGTGGTTGTTGGCGATGGCGGCCAGCACCGTGTCCCGGTCCTGCCCGTCTTCGACGGCGACGAAGAGCGCGTTCTCGTCCCGGCCGCGTGTGGCGGCGACGTAGGCGTTTTCGCGGGTGGTGGCAGCGTCGAGGATGGGGATACCGGCGTCTTTGGTCATGCCTTGGGCGCGGTGGGTGGTGAGGGCGTAGCCCAGGTGAACGTGGTCGGTGACGTACTCTGCCGGGAGCCGTACCTTGCCGCCGTGGCCAAGGTGTGAGACGGAGAGCGACCCGTCCTCGTGGGCTTCTTCGACGGCCCACAGGTCGCCGTTCTTCACTACGTCCCGGCCGCGCTTGGTTTTCAGGGTCGAGTCGTTGGAGCGGGTCACGATGGTGTCCCCCCTCCAGGCTGTGGACCCGTCGCGCAGCTGCACGGATACTCCGGCGCGGGCGACGTCGCCGGTTTCGATCCGGTAGGCCTGGGCGCGTTCGGAGAGCCGCTGTGAGCTTTCGTTGGTGGGTGCCATCATCACGGCCGCGTCGCCGGCGTTGAGGCGTTCCTGCCACACGCCGAAGGCGAGGCCTTCTATCGTTTCGATGTTCCCGGCCTGGACCCGGCCGTTGTTTTTGTACCAGGTAAACGGGTCTGTTTCGTTCTCGGTGGGGGTGCGGAGCAGCAGGGACGCCTCTGCTTCCTCGGTGCTGGTGAACCGGTGGATGGTTTCGAGTTCGGTGGCGCCGATTTCGTTGATCAGCAGCCGCAGTGCCCCGCCGGCCTGGACGGCGGAAAGCTGCCGGTCATCCCCGAGGAAGCGGATAAGGCCGCCGTGGGCTTGGACTTCGCGGACGACGTCCGCGAGTTTGCCGGTTCCCTGCATTCCGGCTTCGTCAACGATGACGAGGGTGCCGGGGGTAACGGTGAACGGTCCGGGGAACGCTGGCGGGTGCGCGGGGTCGGAGCCGTGGTTGATGTGCAGGAACTTGTCCGTGGTCGCTGCGGTGATGCCGAGCTGTTCGCCCAGGTTCGCTGCCGCGACGGCCGAGGGTGCCAGGCCGATGACGCGGCCGCCGGCGCCGGTGATGGCGGCGCGGACGAGTCCCATGGAGCTTGATTTGCCGGTGCCGGCTGCGCCGATGCCGACGGCCAGGAGTTTGGAGGACGTGACGAATTCGCGGGAAAGGGCGATCTGTCCCTCATCCAGTGGGTGGGATTTTTCGCCGGTGGCCACGGCGTGGTTGTGGGCGGCAACGGCCCTCTCAAAGTCTTCCATGGACGCTGCGGGGATGACGTCTGTTGTTCCTGCCCGCAGGAGCAGGTTTTCATCTTCGAGGATCTTGGTGGAGGTGTAGAGGGTGTCGGTGCGGTGGTTGAAGTCCGCTGTTCCGGCGTTGCGGGTCAGTGCTTCAAAGCGGCCGTGTACCTGGTCCGGGGTGATGCGTACTGACGCGGTTCCCAGGCTCGCGGACACAACATCTTCGAGGGCATCGGCCGGCACCGGCCCGTGGGCGGACGCGTATTCCTTGGCCCACCGGTTGGTCTCTGCCATGACGTTCTGCGCGGTCCAGGTCGAGCGCTTATCCGAAACGGCGGCAACGATGCTCCGGGCCGCGGCGTGCACGTCGATGCCCGTGGCAGTGGCCAGCGCCGGCCTGGTCCGGGCAGTGGTGAGCGCTACGAGTTCCTGTTCGCTGTAGAGCGTGTGGGCTTCGTCGCGCCACAGGCGGGCTTGCAGTTCGAGGGTTTTGGCTGCTTCTTTGTCGGGGCGGGTGTTGAGCGTTGCGGCCTGCGCGAGTTTGATCAGGGCCGCCGTGTCGGGGGCGTGGCCGTGCTGTTCCTCGTAGGCTTTGCGGAGTTCGGCGAGGCTCGCGCGGATGCCTTCGCTGCGCTTGGAGAACATGGCAGTCAGTTCCCTGGGGACTGAGGCAATTTCCATGACGGGCTGTTTGGATCCGTTGACGGTGCGTGCCTCGAACTGGACGCCGGCTGTTTCAAGGTGGGCTTGGAGTCGGGTGTTGTAGTTCTCCGAGACGGCCACCGCCGAACGGTGCAGGAGCTTGCCGTCGATGGTCTTCCAGTTCCCTGCCTCGTCCTGGACCTTGTTGGAGACCACGACGTGGTGGTGCAGGTTGGGGTCTCCCAGGCGGGAGTCGTGGTGCCGGAAGCTCGTTGCTGTCAGGCCCCCGCTGACGGAGGTCTGGGCGATGCCGTTGGTTCCTGACCTGGTGGCCAGCGCGTGCTGTTCGAGGTAGTCGAGGGAGTCTGCAAGGGCTGCCTGTTGGGCGTCTTCGACCATGCGGCGGGTGTCCGCGTCTCCCAGTGCCCAGAGGACCGAGACGCTTTTGACGGGGGTGAAGGTCAGGTCATATCCGGCAACGGCGTCCTGCTGGGGGCGGAGCTGGGCGGTGATGAACTTACCCAGTTCTTCCTTGGTGGCAGGGTTGCGTCCGTGGCCCTCGCGGAACATCACAGCCCCTGCGGTGGCGCGTATGCGGTGCCGTTCTTCTGCTGTGGGCTTGCGGTGCTTCATCCGCTCAAAGTCGCTCTCGCGGACGCTGATGGCTTGTGCGAGGGCGTTGTCTTTGGGGCTGTATTCGTAGAACTTCCGGCCGAGTTTGGCAGCCTTATCGGCTTCCTTGGTGGCCTGCTTTTCGGGCAATCCGGAGGCGCGCTTCTCTTCAAGGATCTGTTCGTATTCCGGGTGCCGGCCCTTGCCGAAGAGGTTGGCCATTTGCGCTTCTGTGACGTTCCCACTCACACCCAGGGCGGCGGCTCCGCGGCCAACCCATTGGCCCGGGGGAAGACCCTCAGTGGTGTAGTAGTCGCCCAGTTGGCGGTCTTCTGCGCGCAGCGTGTCACCGCTGGCGGTCTCCTGCGTGTAGTACAGGTAACCGGTGCCAGCACTGAGTACGTGCAGCGACATCATGGACCGATTCTAGCGGATTCGGCCTCGTTTATTCGAAATGCAAGAGGTGTGACTGGATATGAGATTTTGAGCTGATGGGAGCTGGCGAGCATTAGGGTTCGAAAAACGTCATATCTGGTCCATCAGTGAGGATGCGAGTTTCCATCATGAGAAGCATCGCTTTGATTGTGGGAACTCGCTGAAGGCTCAATCCACAACTCGATCAATGACTCTGGTGAGATTCCCGCCCTGGGCAAGCTGTGGATTGAGCCTTCACTGCTTCTGGGAAGGCGCGGGTGTTCTTCCCGTCCGCTCCGTGATCGGTACTTGCGCACCCCCTCGGACCGATACCGCACGTCCCGGCCCGGTTGGCTCAAGCGCCGGAAGTCGGCCGTGTAACCGTTAGGTGCCGAAGGTCGGGGTTCTCTGCCAGAATGGCAGCAAGGGAAGTTTCAACGCACACCACACCAAGGGGGCCGTGATGGCAGTCAAGACACGCAATTCGATGATGGTTCAGGCACGTCGGAAGACGGAGGAACTGGCGGCGAAGCGGCGCGAGCGTGAGGCGACGTTGCAAGCCCTTGCCACGGACTACCACGCCTCAAAGCTGACGGCCGATGCCATGGTTGAGGATGCGGAGAAGCAGGCTGCGGAGCTGATCGCAACAGCCAAACGGGAGGCCGAATCCGCCGGCGAAGACGCGAAGGCGACGGTGGTCAAGATGCTCGCTACCGGTGAGACGCGCCAAGGCGTTGCCGAGCTCCTGGACGTCAGCGTCTCCTATGTGCGCAGCATCGACGTAGCAGCGGGCAAAAAGAAGACAGGCGGTGACCAGGGCGGCACGGATGTGGCCGGGTCAGAAGAGAGTTGGGGCGTCGGGGTCGTGGCCGGACATGAGGGGTCGGATCACTGACTCGTCCCAGCCGTGCGCTTTGAGCGCGTCGCGCAGCTGGCGCGATTGAGCGGCGAAGTTGGCGCGGCCGACGCCACGCCAACGCCATGTATGGGCGTTGGCGTGGCGTCTCTTTTGTGAACGGTCCACCAGGTTATCCGCCTGCGTCCCTGGGTAGGTGTGGCTGTCACTGCCCCCGGTGGACCGGACACACAGGGGAATGTCGCAGGAGTGCATGAGAATTGTTTCCGGCGCCAGCTGCTCACCAGTCAGCAGGGTGTGGGCATGCCTCTGTGGGCGGACCGCGCGCTGCCCGCCGTCCCCTGTCTGGATCCAGTAGCGTCCGTATCCGTCATCGGAGACAGCCCCGGTCCAGAGCCAGCAATCATTCGGGCGCGGGCCTTTGATCACCTTGAACCAGAACCGGTCCTCGGGGGTGGTCTCCATCAGTCTCACCAGCTGCGCCAGCGCGCTTCGAGTTTGTTCGCTGCGAAGAAGAACCCTGCCATGAACAAGAACCCTGGGATGGCCGGGGCGAAGCCCTGGCCGATCCAGAAGCCCAACGCGGAGAGCAGCGCGATGACGCCGGCTGCCTTGCAAAAGAAAATCAATAGGCCCTGTCCGGTGACGACGGGATGGGTCAGGGCGAAGATGATCCAGCCGACGAGCGACAGAGCTGCGAAAGCTGCGAGGAAGATAAAGATGAACATCAGTCTTCGCTGTCTTCGGCCGCCGAGAACTGACCGGTCGCGATGCGTTCGGCGGTCTTTTCATACGCGGCATCGATATAGGCTGCCAGGTCATCTTCCCTCACCCGCCAGATGCCCCTTCCACTGAATTGCGCAGCGCGAAGCTCGCCGCTCTTCACCAGGGTGTAGACCATGGGTTTGCCGACGTTCAGGATTTCCTGGACCTGGTCCAGCGTTAGCATCTTCGGGAACCTCGTGCCAGCCGGAACGGTGGTCTTGTTGGTCAGGTCATCGGTAGGTTTTGCCATGCTTATGCGTCCTCGTTTCGGTGCTGGATCTCATCCCTGGTTCGCTGACCCCGGCGCAGCTCCCCCGACTGCACCGGGGTCCATGCCTTGCCGCCGTTGTACTTGCGCTGCAGCCGCTTAACCTCCCGCATGCTCGCCCGAACGATCAGGTCCGACACACTCGCGTCCCCCTCCAGAAGCCCGGTCGCCTTAAACGCGGCACGGACCTGCCCTGCCTGGTCCTCGGTGTAGTACGGCGTGAACGCGGCGACCTTTTTCATGGTCATGGTGCGTCGGCCTGGTCCTTGTCCTGCCCGGCGCTTGCCTGGCCTGCGGTGACGGGGGCCTGCGGCGGGGTGATGCGTGCCAGCAGGGCATCATAGGCTGCCTGCATCGCGGTGTCCCTGGCGGCTGAGGCAGCGAGCTTCGTTGCGGCCTCCGCCGCTGCGGCGGCGGCCGACCGCTCCGCGCCCCGGGATTCCTCCAGCTCGCCGGCCAGCGCGGTCAGCTGTGACTTCAGCTCCTCGACCTGGGAGTTCAGGCCGGACACGGCCTTGTCCTTCTCCCCGGTCAGCTGGTCCAGATCTTCGACGAGCTCGGCGATCTCCGCGTCTCGGTCTTTGCGTTCCTGCGCCCACGTCACTTCCACCCCCGCGTGCCGGTCGTCCGCCAACGCGGCGGCCTCAGCCCAGGCAGTGCCGGCCAGGCGTGCCGCCGCCTCCAGCAACGTCGCCGGTGTTGCGGCCAACTGGCTGCCCGCCGCCTGCCGTTCCTCCGTCCATTCCTTCAAATACCGCGTCGCGTCGGCGTTGCTCACCCCCGCGGCCGCGCGAACCGTCGAGACGGTCGGGCGGCGCTCGGCGCTGATCTGCTCGGCGGCGGCGTACACGCGGTCTTTCACGCTCTGCGTCATGATCCATCCTCATCGAAATCGGAAGTAGTAGGAGTAGTAACGATACTACTCCTACTACTTTGTGTTGTCGCCGGCCCTTTAGCGCGCAGGCTCTGCGGCCGCGTCCGGCACGGTGATACGGCCGTCAGGGTTGGCATGCAGCCCGAACCAGGCGTCGTCATCGGCGTACTGCGGTGCCGGTTCACCGATGGGCCGGTAGGCGTCATCCCCGCCGTCCGTGCTGTTGTCCTGGCGGGTGGTGGGGGTGCGGGTGAGCTTCGCGCTCGAGTACCGGAGGGAGGCGTCGATCTCCTCGACCTCGAGCTCGATGACGGTGCGCTTCTCCCCCGCCGTCGTCTCATAGGTCCGGGACTTCAAGACGCCGGTGACGACGACACGTGAGCCCTTGGTCAGGGACGCGGCGACGTTCTCCGCCGCTTCGCGCCACACCGTGGCGCGAAGGAACAGGGTCTGACCGTCCTGCCATTCCTTGGCCTGGGTATCGAACGTTCTGGGAGTTGAAGCGATGGTGAAGTTCGCGACGGGTGTGCCTTCAGAATTACCGAACCCACGGGACACTGTGGTGAAGCGGAGTTCGGGATCGCTGGTGAGGTTGCCGATTACGGTGATGGACGTTTCGCCTGACATGGTTTTGTACCTTTTCTGCTGGTTTCGTATGGGCGGTTCAGGTGGGTGGTTTGTTTACGCTTGACGGGCCCGGGCTGCTGATGCGGTTTCGATGCTGATGATCTGCTCGATCCGCACCGGGTTCAGGCCGGACCAGTGGTTTTCGGTGCCGTCCTTGTCGTAGACCACAACAGGGACCTGGGTGTAGCCAAGCTCCTCGGCGATGTACTCCAGCGCGGCAGGGTTGGAGGTGACATCCACTTCACGGAAGGCGAGGCCGGCCGCTGCGAACTTCTGCTTGGTCTTGTTGCAGCCAAAGCATCCGGCGGGCTTGGTGTAGATGGTGAGAGTCATTTTCAGTCCTCGGTTTCGTATCACTCTTAGTTAGGTTCGACTGGCTGACTTGCTACCTCAATTCTACCAATCATTAAAGTGAATGAATAGGCCTTTCGCCTTATATTCTAGGGGTTTTTTAGTCAATTTTTGTAGCTGGTTTCTCTGGCGGGCCCGTCAGCAGAGTGGCGTCAGCCGCCCGTTCCTGGTCATCGGAATAGAGCCGTCCTAAGAGCCGGCCCCGCGTCCCGGCGTAGCAAGCCGGCACCTGGTGGCCCCTAAACCTTCACTGTGTGGTCCACGGCAGCTTTTGAAGTTTTGGGTCTTTGGCCTGGTCGGTACCCGCTGCGGTGGAGGCTGTCCATGATCGCCGGCGTTTCGTTGGTGACGTGCCGGCTATTGGCGACCTGGCGGTTGTGGTCAGCCGGTCAGTGTAGGTCCCGTCATCCAGGTGTGTGCGGGAAAGTCCGGAGGTTGAGCTTGTGCCGTGCAAATGTGGGCGAGGGGTCATTCAGTGGTGAGCAGCATTCCCCCGGGGGCCTGCTGCGCTGTACCCAGGGCGGGCTAAGCGGTGGTCGCGTTGGGACGGCGGTCCGCCGGTGGTGACCAGGCTGGGAGCTGCTACCTGGTGAGGCGGACCGCCCGCGTTTTCAGCGGTTCCGGGGCCCCGCTCCCCCGAACCCTGCGGGTCTTGGGTTCTGCCTAAGGTTTCCCGGTAGAATGTGGGGAGAAGAAAGCGCGGAGCCCAGATACTACGAACATCTGGGGTCCGCGCTTTTTCTATGTCCGGTGGGTGTTACTGGCCGCTGTCGATGATGATCTGTTCAGTCTCGGATGCGGTGTATCCCCACGTGACGAGCTGGTTCAGGTAGTCCCGGTGGCTCTGGCGCGGTGTCCGCCATGAATCCTTGGAAATGGTCTTTTCATACCCTGCGCAGACGAGGGCGATCAGGGCGAACTCGGGCCGGGTGGTGGTTTTGGCTACGTGGTCCCTCAGCGGGTTCCACGCCCACGCATCGGACGTTTCGACTTTCACCCCGATCATGTCAGTGGCTACTTTCCCCTCGTAGCCACTGGCCACCTCTGAATGGTGGGTGATGGCGTGGACGGTGAAGTACTGCCAGCCCTTGGGGGCCTGCTTCTTCGCCAGCAGGGACGCCACCCATTCCCGGCGGACGGTCGTGGCTGAACTCATCAATTTATTGTTCTCGATCAGGGTCCGCCGTTCGGCTTTCTGCTCATCGGTCCTCGGTCCCTTCTGTACGGCAGTCCCGCCGTCGTAGCGTTCGTGCTTGGCCGTAAATCCCAGCGCTTCCCACCCGGTGATCACCGGCTTGGCGGTGTGTTCGCCCTGCCAGTTGGTGGCAATCACGTAGGCGTTTGCGTCCTCGTCGGTCGCTTCCTCCCCGTCAGCTCGGCGGGCGGCCGAGACGTACAGGTTTTCCTCGCCTGCGTAATGTCCGGCGTCCTCCACGATGGCCTTGCCGGTGGCTTCGAGTTCTGCGATCAGCGCGGTGAGGGCTTCGGCGCGGTCGCGGCGGTCCCGCAACTGCTGGGCGACATGAAAGAGCTGATCGGGCTCATCCATGATGACGGACTCTAATTCCTCGGTCGCGTCCTCGTTCCCTTCAAACTCGGACATGATCAAAGCTTCCTCGATGGTGTAGCCCTTACCCAGGGCGGCGGCCCCGGCTTCGGAGGACTTGGCTTTCAGAGCGGACTCGACGGCGGTCTTGTTCCGTCCGGTTTTCTTGGCGATCGAGGCCGCTGAAACACCAATCAGCGAAAGCTGGTGGTAAGCGTCGGCCTCGTCAGCTTCGGTCAGCGCCGAGCGCTGGATGTTCTCCACAACTTGCGTGAGAATCCGCTCAGCTTCCTCGGGGCTGTCCATTACCATGACGGGGATGAGTGGCCGGGCGACTTCGACGGCGGCGCGGGTGCGGCGCTGGCCCATCAACACGTGCACGGTCCCGTCCTCCTTGCGGTGGGCAATGACGGGTTCGAGTACGCCGTGTTCCTTGATGCTGGCAATGAACGAAGGTGTCAGGGCCGCGTCCTTGCGCACGTTCGTCTCCACGGTCAGCGTGGCCGGGTCCAGCCATTCGAGCGTCGGCAGCACGGTCGCGGTGGCAACGGGCTTGTCTGCGATTGCAGTCATTGGGTGGTTCTCCTTGTTTCATCGACTCGGGGTGAGGGGACGGCGTAACCGTGCCAGCTGCTCCCTGACTCCCCCGTTGTTTTTGGGTGCTGGCAAGCTCGCTTGCTCGGCGGCCGACGGAGCCCTGTCTACCCGCAGGGCCAGGGTCAGGAAATTCCCCGGCGGAATAAGCGAGGAACGAGCGCGTCGGGGCAATTCCTGGGCCGCAGGCCCCGACGAAGGAGGGGCTAGACGGGGTGGAGCGGACGCCTAGAATCCGAAGGACAGCAACCAAAAAACGTCGAAGACGTAGACAACAGGGCCGGGACCGGCGGAGCTCTGCGACGCCCGGGCCTGGACCCAACAGGCGGGAGCGCTAGCGGACGACCATTCTCTGGGTGCAGCGAAGCGAAACCCAGAGCGAGCCCCTGCGAGCCTGCACCAGGCCGGCGCTGACATGGTGCACCGGGATCCCGGCCCGCTTAAGAGCGGAGAGGCCGGCACCTGGTGGGGTGCCGGCCTCAACCGTTTTCCTCGGACAAAGGAAACTTTGATGGCTTGCAGCGTCCTTGCTGCAGCTGGTTGTTTTAGGTGGAGAGCCGGCACAGGGGGCTATGCCGGCTCTCGGGTTCCCGCGCTGGAAAGGGAACGGTTATCAGCTTAGCTGTCCGGTCTGTCAGGGCGCAGCACGGCACCCCGGGCCGGGGAATGGGACAGGTGTGATTGGCGGGCCGCCGTCCGGTGACCACCACATGTGCCGGGAACGGTTGGCGGTGGTCCGCCCGCACTTTCGGCGGGACGGGCAAGGGAGCGGGGCGGGTACTCCCTGCCCCGCTCCCCTCGTGGCTAACTGGTGGGCTGGTCGATTCGGGTCTGTTCCCAGATGGCGATCACGTAGGCGGGAAGATCGGCTTCCTCGCCTTGGGCGTCGTCGCCCAGGAACACGACGTCACCACAGTAAACATCCGTGAGGGCACCGGTCAGTTCCCACACCAGGGACGCGGCACGGACGTTGGGCATCAGACCAAGAATCTTGCCTTCCTCGTTGAGGTAAGAGTGCCAGTCTTTCCCGCTGACGGCTTCGATGTTGCCGTGAACGAGAGTCTGCAGGGTCTCCAGGTCAGTGTCGATGGTTTCGAGGCGGGCGGGCTGGGCCTGGTCGGCGGGGATGATGAGGGCATGGCAGGTGCTCATGGTTTGTCTCCTGAAAAAGTGTGGGCGGTGGGCGGCCCGTGGGCCGCCCACCGGTTGGGGGTGGTTAGTGGCCGGTGACCGTGTACGGGGTGCGGTACTGGTTGGGCAGTTCCTCGAGCGTTTCCGGGAGGTCTGCCGGGCCTTGAGCCTGTCCGTGCTTCCACTGCCAGAAGGCGTAGGCGGTGATCGCGGCCCACTGGGCCGACTGGGACCTGTAGTACGTGGTTTTCACGTCGCCCTCGGTGTAGGTGGCCATGGCGAACAGTTCACCCTCGGCGTCGTTCGTGCGCAGCAGCGCCAACATCACATAAGGCCACTGGCCAACGTCCCAGCCATCGCAGCCCCACGAGGGGAGGACAACCCAGCCAGCGGGTTCGATGTCCTCCATCCAGTCGTAGCCGGTGTTCATGTGGTAATCCCCCAACACCGGGACGTTGAAGAGAACTTCGGCGGTGTCTTTGGTGGTGATCGTTGCGGTGGTGATCGCGTTCATGGTGTGTGTCCTTTTGTCCGAGACGTGGGGGTGAGGGGACGGCGTAACCGTGCCAGCTGCCCCTCTTTCTCCCCCGTTGTTTTTTGGTTGCTGGCAAGCTCGCTTGCTCGGCGGCCGACGGAGCCCTGTCTACCCGCAGGGCCAGGGTCAGGAAATTCCCCGGCGGAATAAGCGAGGAACGAGCGCGTTGGGGCAATTCCTGGGCCGCAGGCCCCGACGAAGGAGGGGCTAGACGGGGTGGAGCGGACGCCTAGAATCCGAAGGACAGCAACCAAAAAACGTCGAAGACGTAGACAACAGGGCCGGGACCGGCGGAGCTCTGCGACGCCCGGGCCTGGACCCAACAGGCGGGAGCGCTAGCGGACGACCATCTTCTGGGTGCAGCGAAGCGAAACCCAGGGTGAGCCCCCCGCGAGCCTGCACTACTACCCACGGATCCGCAGAGCGAGGATCCTGCCACTGGGACGTCCCGGCGGCCGGGCCTGCCGTGGTGGGCAGGCCCGGCCGGGCCGGCTTAGTCCTGTACACCTTCCTTGCTTTACGCTTACGCTTCCGAGTTCCAGCTCGGGGGCGTTTGACCCTTCTATAGTTGTCAACCTTCGGGCCGGGTCATTCAGGCACCCGCTCACGTTTCAGCGTGCGCGACCCGAACTGGACCCAGCGGAAGTCGAGACTCCCCCCAATGGCTTTTGAGGGGCGGCTTGTGAAAAAGTGAAATATCCGACGTTAGCGCGAGTATTCACCAGAAATCAGCCGTCGGCCCTGGCGACCGGGCCGGTTCGTAGCCAAGAAGTCCTTCGCGGATTTGGTGTATCGCAAAGGGAGGTGCCCGTTGCGATGGTGCGTTCGCGGCAACCGTTACACGGCGAGCCCTTGTGTTCCTTGGGCTGGGAGGGATCTCAAACGGTGTCTTGCGAACGATCGTTACCGGACGCCCCACGGCTCAGCGTCGGATATTCGACGAGTTCACAAGCCAACACCAAAGTAAGAGCAGCTCAGCCCTCTGGAGACCAGGCCTTGATCCGTTGAGGGGTCGGGAGGATCTCCCTGGGCTTCAACACGAACTGGATGTGTTTCTTCAACCGCGTTGGAGTCGTGATCCAGTCAAGTGTTATCTCGAAGTCCTGCCAGTCGTCCGCCGGAACTTCGCACCAGAAATTGACTTGCATCCCCGGGTCCATGACCGCCATCCACTCGTGGGAGTTGGGTCCGAACATGCTCCCGCTTGGCGTGATTAGGCCGCCCTTTCCAGAGCTTGGGGTCATAGTGAGGCGGAAAGCTTTGGCATCGCCAGCGTTAGCGAAGCTTCCTTTCACAGAAATGTCGCCGTCAGTGCCGTAGTCGTTGTTGGCTCCCTTAGTGATGACGTAAGCGTGGACCGTATATGCCCAGTCTGCTTCCGCCCGTGACCTGTTCCGCGCCCAGTTGCCAATGGCCCAAGCTAGTCCGGTACTGAGGGCAGTGGCCGCGGCCACGGAGGCGGCCACAGCCTGCCAGAAAACTTCCGCATCATTCACGCCTCGAAGCCTACCGGCGGGTGCGCGCTCAGAACGTAGGCCCGCGGGGTCCAGGGCATTGGTTCTCGACTGACTCGATTCCTTCCTGATACTCAGCGCGATAGGTTCGAACTTCGCGACTACCGTTCGTCTCTCGCGAAATATCGCTCTAGCGTCGGATATTTCACTTTTTCACAAGCCGCCCCTTTGAGTGGAAGTTACCTTGGCTGCTGAAGCCGGAGACGGCTCAGTGGACCGCATACAGGCGCGGCACACCTTCTCTCAAGCCATAACGCTACTGATGTAGCTTCTTATGGTGAATATTGGCCTTCAGGGGGTCCAGAGGTAGTGCGGGTGAGCGCCGTGGTCGGAATCCCGATTGGCGTGGGTGAGCGCCAGTGTCGGTGTG
>NZ_JBSRZM010000013.1:0-116229 GCF_054057635.1 Arthrobacter sp. UYNi723 | reverse complement strand
TCCATCGCCTCCGAGAACGACCCCGTCACATCCGCTGTCACCGCCACACCAGTTGCCCCATCAGTCGGAGAGGTACCCGTCACGGTCGGAGCCGTCGTATCCCCACCACCACCGCTGGGGTCGTGAAAGTGCCAGTACCGGCTTGTGGCGTTCACATCGGCGAGCACCAGCAGACCGCTGTTGGCCGTGCCCCGCGCCGCGCTGTTGAGGTTCTGCTTTGTCGACGTCACGTTGTGGACATACTGGTCGGCGTCCACGATACGAGCCGTCTTCGCGGTAGTGAAGTTGATGCTGTCCAGCGACGTGGACTTCTCGTAGATCGCACCCCCCGACGTAGTGCAGACACCAGCGTTCGTCGTGCCACTCGGCTTCGGATAGGTAGCGAAGGTACGCAGCCTCTGCGTGCTCTCATCAATCAGGACGATCACCCGGTTCGGGCATTCGGACACAGGCGCGATCGGGTGCGCCGACCACGTCGTACCACTCAATGCCAACAGCTGGATCAGCGGCTGAGGCGCCGCCGTGAACGACGTCTTGACGGCGGCGAAAACCCGGTCACCCGAGGAGTCCAGCCACTTCAAGTTCATATGGTCATCAGCGCTGCGCTGCCCCGACACCGCCGCGACAGGAGTGGTCCAGGTGGTGTTCGACGCTCCGTCGACGTGGTAGCTCCAGTACATGCCGTCGGTGACGTCACCAACCTGCCGGCTCCACATCAGACCCATCTTGCCGGGTCCGAATGCGATCACAGCCGAGGTGTCGTCCACAGATACGTTGCTCAACGACGCCGGATGCGGGAACGGCGTCCCCCAGGTCTTGCCATCCGTGCCAGTGACGTTCAAATAGATCCGGTTCCCCTGCTGCCACGTGGCCCACACCCGACCAGTCGAGTCCTTATCGATGGTCAGGACCTCAACTTTATAGTTGTTGATCTGTGTAGAACTCAGCAGCGAGTATGTCTTCGTACTCGAGTTGTAGCTGTAACGCCGCATCAAAGTCGGGAAGTTCGGCTCAGCAGGCAGACCGTCGTTGACGAACTGATGGCTCGCCACATACAATGTCGCTCCGTCCCACAACACGTCATGATGAGTGTTCGCCCGCGTCTCCGTCGCCACACCCGTATTGACCCACGAGCTCGTCGCGGCATTGAACCGGAAGATATGAAAATCCGAGCTGGCAGTGTCCCACAGGTTCCCCCACCAGACCCCGTCGTTGAACCACAACGCACTCTCCGCCCGCTTCGTACCCGTCGGCGTCCCCGTCCCCGAATGCGACGGGCCCTCGACCCCAACATCACCCGGAGCTGCCGACGCCGCGACCGGCACCACCAGAGCGCCCAGCGCAACCAGCAGTGCTGTCAGCAGTGCATGGAGCCGCAGATTCCGCGACCCGCGTAGACGAAGACCAGCCGAGCGACCACCTCCCCGCGTTACGCCTAGGGTGCTAAGGACGAGTGCCTGGCTTAGCCACTTGACGGGCCTATTTATCTTCATGGCTGATCTCCTGGGTTCTTGGATGTCACGCCTGAGCTCCGCATATGCGTCGACAGAAACGACGGCAGAAGCCCTAGGCACCAAGCGTAGGAGCGCCCAATGAGGCGCACAATGACAGCCCTGTACCTAATAATTACTGTGTTCCTAATACCCCATACCTAAAGAATTCACCCGTTGGTAAATCCCTGTACTTACGAACAGTCAGCGGGAGTGCCCTTAAAAGCGAGTACTGACTACTCGTGATAGCTCATGGAGCGCCACGTAGGCTCTTTGCACGGCCAGAGTCAATGGCAATAAATGCGAGCTGGGCCAGAGACCAGACCCATGACCGGATGAAGCGCTAGTGCCGCGCTCAACTTCCGAGCTGAGTGCGGAGTTGACTAAATCCGCAAGCGTCATGAAGTGGTGAGGTATTTGTCTATTTCAACCCAGCTCCCAATAACATTCCCGATGCTGGCCTTTGAAGCTCCGAGGGCGTCAGTCAGTGTCGTCATTCCCACCCTGAACGAGGCGAGGAATATCCCGTGGGTTCTTCGCCGGATTCCCTCGTATGTGGACGAGGTTGTCATCGTGGACGGCCGTTCCACGGACAACACGGTGGGAGTAGCCCGCGCTATCCGCGACAACCTTGTCATCGTCGATGAGCAGCGCAAGGGTAAGGGCGTGGCCCTCCGTTCGGGTTTTGCCGCAGCCTCAGGGGACATCATTGTCATGCTGGATGCGGATGGCAGCATGGATCCCCAGGAGATCGGCTGGTTCGTTGCCCCGCTTCAGCACGATTTCGACTTCGTTAAGGGTTCGCGCCATGTCACGGGCGGAGGATCCGAAGACCTGACCCGGCTGAGGAAGGCCGGCAACCGCGCTCTGACCGGATTGGCCAATGCGGTCCTGCATAGCAACTATTCTGACCTTTGCTATGGATATATTGCGTTTCGGAGGGAATGCCTGGAGATCCTTCAGCTGGAATCGGACGGCTTTGAAATTGAGACCGAGCTGATTGTCCGGGCGGCAAAGGCCGGTCTGCGCATTGCCGAAGTCCCCAGCCTGGAGCTGGACCGGATCTCGGGCGCGTCGAACCTGCAGACGTTCCGTGATGGCTGGCGGGTACTGGGAACGCTGGCGCGCGAATGCACCATGTGGGAGGCGCCCACCGCAGGCGCCAGACCTGAAGCCCTCCGCCGGGTGAAATATACCTACGCAAATGTCAGTGTCCCGCGGACGCCTATGGATCCCCAAACGGTTCTCTCCGCGGCTCGGGGAGGCCAGCATGTTTAGCCTTAACCCGCCGCCGACGGCCTCTATTGTCATTTGTACCTACACCGCGAAGCGTTGGGACCTGCTACTGGATGTCATCGAGTCCGTCCGGGCCCAAACGGTCGCGCCCCACGAGATTCTGGTGGTCATTGACCACAACGAGGCTCTGTATGAGCGGCTCATCGAGATCGTGGACAACGTGACAGTAGTTGAGAGCTCCGGCCCCCCGGGGCTCTCAGGCGCACGAAATACCGGGGTGGGCCTGGCAGATTCCGACGTCGTGGCTTTCTTGGACGACGACGCCGAAGCCGCGCCGGACTGGCTGGAGCGGCTGCTCGCCCTTTATGACGATCCTGATGTCCTGGCCGTCGGCGGCCGCGTGGAACCGGTGTGGGAAACGGGCCGTCCGGGCTACTTCGGTGAAGAGCTCGACTGGATCGTAGGATGCAGCCACCGCGGAATGCCCAAGGTGGCCGCCGAGGTCCGGAACGTCATCGGCGCAAACATGTCCTTCAGGCTCGAAGTCCTCCGGCAGGTGGGCGGATTCAATGTCTCCCTCGGCCGGCAGGGCACGAAACCGCTTGGCTGCGAGGAGACCGAAATCTGCATCCGCTCCAAGATGGGCGCGCCTGGGTCACGGATCGTCTACGAGCCGGCCGCTCTGGTTCGTCACCACGTCCCTGCCGACAGGGGAACCATCCCCTACATGCTGTCGCGTTCCTGGTCCGAAGGTATCTCCAAAGCCCAGGTCAGCCAGATCGTTGGCCACAAGCGGGCACTCGGCCCTGAGCGGCGCTACGTCCGGAGCGTACTGCCACGGGCCGTTTTTGCGGGAGTGCGCGATTGGGGCCGGGGCGACAACCCCCAGGGCTTGGGCCGCGCGGGTGCGGTGATGGCCGTTTTGGCGTGCACTGCCGCTGGCTATCTGCGAGGGCGCCGGGTCGCGCATATCGAGGGCCGCGCATCGGCCGGGACAGCGCTCATAGGCACACCATGGAGGGAGGTCCAGTGAGCGAACGCGTCGACGAACCTAGCCCGGTCGAGGAGCGGGCTGCACTGAAGCTGGCCCCCGCCATGGAGTGCGCCTTGCCGCCGGAGTGCTTTCCCTGCCTCATTCCTGATCGATAGGGTGGGCTGGGACGCCGACCCATGTTTCGCCGTCGGGTACGTTGCTCAACACTGCCGCCCCCATGCCAACAGTCGCGTAGGACCCCACTGAAGTCCGTGCACGGACGCTGGAATTCAGTCCCAGGTAGGCCGCCCGGCCGATCCGGACTCCGCCGCCCAGCGACACACCGGCGGCGAACGTCGCGAAGTCCGCCACGTCGTCGTCGTGCGTGAAAGTCACGGACGGCATGGCCACAACATGCGCCCCAAGCGTGACCGAAGCCGTCAGCGTCACATTCCGCAGCAGGATGCTGCCCCGGCCGATCCGGCAACCCTCGGGGCACTCCACGGTGGGGTCGATCGCAGTGGCGTACCGGGCATCGCGCACGCCCTGGGCCGCCAGCCGTTCCACCACGGCTTCCCGGGATTTTCCCGAGGCCAGGCATACCAGCACCAGTGCGTGCGTGAACTTGTAGGCGTCGTCAATGGTCCCCAGGACCGGCGCGCCGT
Organism: Arthrobacter sp. UYNi723; assembly: GCF_054057635.1. NCBI lineage: Bacteria > Bacillati > Actinomycetota > Actinomycetes > Micrococcales > Micrococcaceae > Arthrobacter > Arthrobacter sp. UYNi723. The sequence goes on along the minus strand of NZ_JBSRZM010000013.1, from coordinate 111,865 downwards.
CCACGGTGATGCCTGCCATTTCCTTGTCGTCATCGAGCAGCCCGACGACGTCGTACTGCCCGCTGGCGCGGACCATGGTCAGGACCTCCCGGGCCAGCCCGCTTGCTGCGATCAGCACGAGTTCGCTCACCGGCGTACACCGGCGGCCGCCCGTACGCTGTTCATGACCCGGTTCAGGCCCACGTTGTCTAGGCCGTGGAAAATCGGGAGAACTAGGGTCCGGTCCGTCAGCCGTTCGGTGTTCTGGAGCCCTGCGTTGCCAGTTTCGCGCCACCGGTAGGCAGGCTGCCGGTGAGCCGCCATGGCGCCGCGGCGCGCCGAAATTCCGGCATCGGCCAGGCGGGCCAGGAGCCCTTCGCGGTCAATGGCGAAATCCGGGAGGACTTCGACCCAAAAGGACTGGAAGTTGGCCGTCCCGTACGGTGGGTCGGCCACAAACCGCAGACCCGCCAGGCCGGAAAGCCCTGCCTCATACTTCGCGGCGATCTCCCGGCGGCGAGCCACTATCTCGCCCAGCCGGCCCAGCTGCACGATGCCGACCGTGGCCTGCAGATCCGTCATCTGGTAGTCGAAGCCGACCTCGACGTACACCTCCGGCGCGGCAATGCGGGATCCGCGACGGTCCGCCGCCGGCACGTTCAGGGAGTGGCCGCGGAGGCTCCGGGCCCGTGCCGCCCAGTCCGCCCGGTGGGTTGTCAGCATGCCGCCCTCGCCAGTAGTCAGCACATTGTCCTGGTGGAACGACCACACGGAAATATCGGCCCCCGTGCCCACGGGCCTGCCCTTGTATTCCGAGCCAACGGCGCAGCCGGCGTCTTCGATCACAGTGATTTCGTGACGGTCGCACAGTTCGCGGACGGGGTCCAGGTCAACGGGCACGCCGGACTGGTCCACCACGATCACGGCTCGCGTGTCCAGGGTCAATGCCGCCCGGACCGTGGCCGCCGTCACAGTCCCGGTGGCGGGGTCCACGTCGCAGAAAACCGGCCGAGCCCCGATATACGTCACCGCATTCGCCGTGGCGATGAAGGCCAGCGACGGCACCACCACGTCATCGCCGGGACCGATGCCGGCCACTATCAGCGCCAAGTGCAGCGCGGTGGTACTGCTGGAGGTTGCGACGGCGTGGCGCACTTCTTGAGAGGCGCTGAACCTCGCCTCGAACTCCCTGACCTTGGGCCCTTGCGAGAGCAGACCGGTGGCCAGGACGTCCGCCACGGCTCGGGCTTCTTTGTCGCCGAGCCAGGGTTCCATGACGTTGATGCGGGCAAGGACGGTTTCCGCAGTCACCGTGCACCGACCTTCCTGGTGGCCGTTCTCATGTCCGAGTCCTTCCCACGTGCAGCTCCGGGATGTGCATTGCCTATTGCAAAATTAGTCCGTTCCGTCCCGTTCCGGTGCGGAACGGAGGCGGTACTGCGGGCGCTGACCGGGAACAATGCGGGAACTGCGGGTACCTGCAACGCCGGCGCCTCAGCCGGGGGCCCGGCGGCGGAATGTACCCCATCAGGGGGCACGCCGCCCGGCTACTGTCCTAGACGGCAGGAAGGACGAACGGCTCCTTAGCCAGGGCGGCTTCCTTGCCGGCCGCAAGGGCCGTCAGCTGGGCTCGTGATTCGACTCCGAGCTTCCTGTAAATCGCAGTCAGGCGCACCTCCACGGTACGGACGGACACATAGAGGGTGGCCGCGATTTCCTTGTTCCGCATCCCGCGGGCCACCATTCGCGCCAGCACGCGTTCGTGGTCTGCAAGCATCAGCATCGCCGGATTGTCGGGCGTGCCGGCTGGTTCCACCCGCTCGTCGAGCAGCAGCGAGTCCACGTGCTGGGCCCAGGCACGGGCACCCGCTTCGTCGAACATCACTTTGGCACGAAGCAGACCGTCCCGGGCGCTCCGAAGGCGGCCGAAGGCGTTGAGGCGTTCGGAGTAGCAGAGCAGTGTCCTGGCGCGTTCCAGCAGGGATTCCTGGGCGTTCCTGCCTGCAAGTGCATCATTGAACATCTGGAGGGACTGCTCGCCGTCAGCCAGCATCGCCCGGCTCCGGGCAACCGCCATCATGAGCCAGGGCGAACGCAGGCCCACCGCCCGGCTTTCCAAGTGCCACAGTGCCTGGGCGGCTTCCCTGTGCCTGCCCAGCCTGACCAGGACTTCCACCAGATCGGCCTCACAGCGCAGCAGAGTCGGGTTGCTGAAGGCCTGGCCGATCTCCGCTGCCCGGGACAGCTGCGCGAAGGACTCGGCGAGATTTCCGCGCATGAGGGCAAAATGCCCCTGGCACGCGGCCAGTTGCGCCGTGATGGCCGGGTGGCTTTCCGCCCCGGAGAAGTGCTGTGCGTCTGTTGCGTAGGCGTGGGCGAGTTCCTCGTTTCCGAGCGCATTGGCCCGCCAGACCCGGAAGACGTGCCGCATTCCACGGTGGTATTTGGTTTCCGGTTCGGCCAGTTCAAGGTCCTCGATCAGTTTCACGGCTTTCCGGACGTTGCCGGCACGGATTTCGTTGTCCACAGCAAAGAAAGCGGCGGTTTCCCGCCAATTGACGGTATTGGCCTCCAGGACGTTCCGCACCCGGGCAAAGGCCTCCTGGGCGGCAGCATGGTGTTCGGCATAGGCCAGCGCGCGGCCCTGTACCAGAAGGGCCGCCACCGTTTCGTTCCCGCCGTCGGGCTTGCGGCCGAACTGTCCGGACTTCCCGCCGATCACCTCGATGAGTCGCCGGGCGCTCTCCGCCAGCGCCAGGCAGTCGGGGGAGGCATGGTCCAGGTACTTCTCGGCGTACTGCACCAGGCCGGCGGCATCCTCAAGCTCCCAACGGTCCGCGTAGTACAGCGCACCGGCCACGAGCAGGCGGGCTGCAAATGCCGGATCATGCTGTCCGAATTCCTTCACCAGCCGGAGCACCATGCTGGAGCGCACGGCGCCGCCCTGGATGAACTGGATCTCGAAGGCGAGGCCTGTCAGTCGAAGGACCAAGGCAGGGTTCCGCGTCACCCGCTGGGCCCAGTCCAGGTAGCGCTTGGCGTAGACGAACTCACCCCTGTTCAACAGCAGTTCGGCCACCGTGGTGAGCCTGGCGGTGGTCTCCGCTTCCCAGGGGTTGATCGTCAGGGCCCGTTCAATGTACTCGACGGCGAAGGGCACCTCGCCGCTTCGGATCAGGTCAACGGCAAACCGGAGCAGGCCAAACGGAGTCTGCCGCTCCAAAGCGGTAAAACTCAGATGCCAGCGGTGGGCATAGGGGTCCGCGGGCTCCGCCGCGGCCGCCATGGCACGGTGGCTGGCGGTCCGCGTTGCCGGTGTCATGGCAGCATAAACGTAGCCCCGGAGCAGCTGGTCCTGGATCCTCAGGTGTGGTCCGGACCTGTTGACCATGCCATTTGCCAGCAGTTCGTCGATCCCGCCCCACAGTTGGTCGTATGCCCGTTCCAGGGTGGCGATATCGCTGCGGCAGGACAGCGAGAGGAGGTCCAGGACCTGCCTCGCACCTGGCGAGAGCCCGCCCACGGTGGCGGCGAACTCGGCCTCGAAGCTGCCTTTGCCGGGGAGCGGGACGGGGAGTGCGTATTTTCCCTCGGCCTGGCGTTCCAGCAGCAGCCCAAAAAGCTCGACGGCGGCGAGCGGGTTCCCCTGGGTGGCCGCGGCAACTGCATGGACCGCCGCTGTCGCGGTCTGCCGAGCCGGAATGGACTCCAACATGCGGACCGTGTCGTTGTAGCTCAGCGGCGCCAGCTGGAGGGCCGGCAGGGAGGCGAAGGGACTTTCGGCAGTCTCTTCCCGCACACTCATAAACAGTGCCATGTCCGTCCCGGTCAGCCGGCGTGCCAGGTAGCCGATCACGGCCTGGCTGCTGGGGTCCAGCTGGTCGGCATCATCGATGACGATGACCGTCCGGGATGACGAGCGCTGGTGCAGCCCGTTGAGCAGCATGGTGGAGACAGTGGGGACGTTCATGGCGCCGCTGGAATCGCGCAGCAGTTCATCGGCGAAACGGTTAAGGACGGGGTCGTCGATGCCGGTGAGGAGCGCAGTAAGGCCGGAGAGCGGCCAGTCGGACTCGGACACGCTCGCGGTGAGAAAAACGGTCCGGAAGTCGGAGAGGCGGGGAATCTCGGACAGGAGGGCGGATTTGCCCATCCCGCGCCGGCCCACCACCTTGAGGGCTGAATCTTTAGGACCCCGGATTACGGAGAGTATCCGGTCCAATTCCCTGCTTCTGCCTATTAACGACATGTGGTCCCCATCCATCGAAGAAGGAGACCGAACTGCTTGCTCTATCCAAAATCCTGGGTCCATCCAGCCGCTTGCGCGACACGCGGACCGGCTTTCCTGGCCGCGTCATTGCGTCCAGCACGGTACCCAGCCGTTCTTGCAAATATAGCCCTGTTCCGCGGCGGGCACCAGAGACTTTTGCCTCATGCGCGGAGCCTGTTTCCCGGGTTATCCACATAGCCCGCCGGACGCTTCCGGCGACGCGCGCGCTACGCGTAGCCTTGAGTCAAGCGCGAATCGCCTATCCGGTCCAAATGCACTAAGATATTGAAGTCTGTGCTGCGCCCTGCCTCCGTTCTGTTGGCCGGGCATCGCACGGCATCGCAAATGAACCTCCTGTTACGGAAATGCCGTAACCGCTTAGCCCAAAGGAGGTGGGTTCACATATGCGTCCTTACGAATTGATGGTAATCATCGACCCCGAGGTCGAAGAGCGTACCGTTGAGCCGTCGCTTCAGAAGTTCCTGAACGTCATCACCAACGATGGTGGAACCATCGAAAAGGTTGACATCTGGGGCCGTCGTCGACTGGCTTACGAAATCAAGAAGAAGTCCGAGGGTATCTACGCCGTGGTGAACTTCACCGCCAAGCCGGACACCGCCAAGGAACTTGACCGCCAGCTGTCTCTTAACGAGACCATCATGCGCACCAAGATCACCCGCCCCGAAGAGCAGAAGGTTGTTGCTGAGTAATTTCAGCTCCGATTTTCATTCTTTACCCCGCAGGATCGAATTCTTCACCCAGGATCGAACAAGGAGGCAGTAGATGGCAGGCGAAACCACTATTACGGTCATCGGTAATCTCACCAGTGACCCGGAATTGCGGTTCACACCGTCAGGTTCGGCAGTCGCGAACTTCACCATCGCTTCCACCCCGCGCACCTTTGACCGCCAGTCCAATGAGTGGAAGGACGGGGAAACCCTGTTCCTCCGCGCAGCGGTTTGGCGTGAAGCAGCCGAGAACGTTGCCGAGTCCCTCACCAAGGGCATGCGCGTGATCGTTTCCGGCCGTTTGAAGAGCCGTTCCTACGAAACAAAAGAAGGCGAAAAGCGCACCGTTATCGAGCTCGAAGTCGATGAAATCGGCCCGAGCCTGCGTTACGCCAATGCCAAGGTCAACCGCACCCAGCGCTCCGGCGGTCAGGGTGGTCAGGGTGGCTTCGGCGGCGGCAACAGCGGCGGTGGCTTCGGAGGCGGCAACACTGGTGGAAACCAGGGCGGCAACTCCGGTGGAAGCTTCGGTGGCGGCAACCAGCCGGCTGCACAGGAGGATCCCTGGGCGACGCCCGGTGTCTCCAATGCAGGTGGTGGCTGGGGCAACGGCCCCGATTCCGAACCTCCCTTCTAAACCAATCATTTAGGCCCGACGCCGGGACCGCCGAAAGTGCCGCAAGGCACCTGACGTGGCTGCCGCCGTCGGACCACCACCATCCCGTGGATCAACATCCACGGGCTCCATAGAATAGGAGCTCCACGATGGCTAAGGCTGAACTCCGTAAGCCCAAACCAAAGTCCAACCCCTTGAAGGCCGCTGACATCACTGTCATCGACTACAAGGACGTAGCATTGCTGCGCAAGTTCATCTCCGACCGCGGAAAGATCCGCGCCCGTCGCGTCACTGGCGTCACGGTGCAGGAACAGCGCAAGATCGCCCAGGCAATCAAGAACGCCCGCGAAGTTGCACTGCTGCCCTACTCCGGCGCTGGCCGCGGCTAAGGAAGGGACTGACTAACATGGCAAAGCTCATTCTGACCCACGAAGTAACCGGTCTCGGTGCCGCTGGCGACGTTGTCGAGGTCAAGGACGGTTACGCACGTAACTACCTGCTGCCCCGCAACTTCGCCCTGACCTGGTCGAAGGGTGGCGAGAAGCAGGTTGAGTCCATCAAGACTGCCCGCGCCGCCCGCGAGCACGCTTCCCTGGAAGACGCTCAGAAGCAGGCCGCTGCACTCTCCGCCAAGCCGGTCAAGCTCGTCGTCAAGGCTGGCGAGACCGGACGCCTGTTCGGCACCGTCAAGCAGGCCGACGTAGCCGACGCTGTTGAGGCCGCTGGCCTTGGCAAAATCGACAAGCGCAAGGTTGAACTGCCGGCACACATCAAGTCGGTTGGTTCCTACCAGGCCAACGTCCGCCTTCACGCTGACGTTGCCGCTGTGATCGAACTCAACGTAGTCGCAGGCAAGTAGCCTTTCCGGTTACGCAGCCTCAAACTGCACAAAAACCCCCGTTGCCTTCACCGGCGGCGGGGGTTTTCTGTGCCCTGCGCTGCGCCGACATGGCACTTGGCGGCAGTGTCGGTGCCCGGGACTGCGGTTAAGTGCCATCTCGCGCGTCAGTCAGGGGCTGTGAAGGGCCGTGGTCACGTGCCTGTAGCCTGACTTGATCAGCTCGGCCAGCACTGCCTGGTCCACGTCCTCGAGCCTGTTCACGTACAGGCACCCCGCACCGGTCTTGTGCTTACCGAGCCGGGGCAGCAGTTCCGCAGCCTCGGGCCCGTACGTCAGCCCGTAGAGCGAGAGGCTTGCCTTCCGGGGTGAAAAGCCCACCACCGCCGCATCCCCTTCCCTGCCGCTCTCGTATTTGTAGTGGTACCGCCCAAAGCCCACGATGGTCGGCCCCCACATCTCGGGCTCTTTGCCGGTGATCTCCCTCATGAGCGCCAGCAGCCGCAGGCCATCACGGTGCCTGACAGGGTGCTCCACTGCCGCCAGGAATTCGTCCACTGACGCGCCGGTTGCGTGGGTCCTGTTTTCAGCCATGACGGAAGTCTGGCAGAGCCCAGGTCACTTGTCAGCCGCGCCGGTCCGGGTGGTAGCCTGCGGCGGTGAGCCAGAAAACTCCCCGCGCGCGCCGCCGTCGTCATACCCTGCGTGGTAACTACACCTAGACCTGTCCTGGGTGACGCCCGAGGAGGCTGCCTCGCTCGCCGCTCATATCCTTGCACGCGCGCGTGCAGCCCGCCTCCGGTGCGCTGACACCGGTACGGCTCAGCCACCGTCCGGACGCCAGTACCGCAGCCCGCCGCTGGTGGTGCCGTCGCGGGCGGCGTCGACCACGGCATACGGGAACGCCCGACGGTCCGACTGGTCGGGTCCGCGACCGCGGACGTCCGAACACCACGTGCCGGTGTTGACGTACCGGGTGGGGGACGCCTCGATCGCCGCCTCGAGGGCCCGGTGGGTGTGGCCCGAGACGTACCAGGCCACTCCGGAACCGTGCGCCTCGAGGGTACGTGCGAACCGGCCCGCTGCAGCAGGAGCCTTCTCGCCGGTGACTCTGCGCCCGGCGGCCGAGAGCACTATGCGAGTCGCGGCGACCGGGAGCGCCGACACCGTCCGGAACCGGGACAGGCGCGCCAGGTCCCGAACGGCCACCCCGTCGAGCGCGAGCCGCAGTGACTCGCCCTGCAACAGCTCGTCGTACGCGGGCTCCCGAATGCGACGTTCCGCCAGCTCCGACGCCAGGCACGACCGGGCAACGGCCCCGGCACGGCCCAGGCGCGACCTCGACGGATGGGCGTGCCAGGCGGCGAGCGGCGGAAGGTCCAGCTCGTCGGTGCCGTTGACCGCCGCGCGGAGCACCTCGGGAATCCGGTGCAGCGCGTGGTGCTGGTGCCCGTGCTCGGCCACGAGCACATGGGGCACGTGCAGGAACCACGGGTGCACCCGGACCCGCGTGGGCTCTGCGGGGGACAGCAGCGCCGACAGGCGGGCCGCAACCGAGGGCCGGGCCAGCTCCACATCGTGGTTTCCGCACACGAAGTGCAGCTGCACGCCGCGCGCCGCACACTCCTCCAGCGCCCGGAACGTCTCGAGATGTCGGACGAGGATGGACTCGAGCCGGGCCAGGCTCTCGTCCTCATTGACCCCAGCCAGCTCGAACGTGTCACCGACAAAGACGACGTGCTGCTGCAGACCGGAGGCAGCGAGCACCTCGCGGCGCAGGAAATCGGGCAGCACTTTGCCGGGGCACCGGGGGTCGTCGTCGGACACACCCAGGTGCAGGTCGCTGAGGAGCCACCACCGTGCCGGGCGGCTCACGCTAGCAGTTCCAACACACGTGGAAGGAAGAAGAGCAGGGACACCATCCACATGACGGCCACGACCCTGCGGCTCACTGTCCGGCCGAGTAGCCTCGGACGTGTCGTGGGCTGACCGGCTTCCGGCCCAACGCGTCGGACCTCAAGCCCGACGAGGGTAACGAGCAGGGCGAGGGTGACGACCAGCGCGGCTGTCGCGAGCAGTACCGACAGATCGATCATGAAACGGCCTCCTGTCGTGCGCGTGCTATGCACGCGAGGATGGTGATGACGCCCATCGTGACAACGCATGCCTGCCACGACCACACAGCGAGGTAGAACATCGCCGTGGACACCGCCGTGAGGGCGGCGAGGCCAAGCGCCAGGACCAGCAGCGCGCGGAGCGCGAAGTCGGTAACCGGCGTGAGGCGGGCCAGTGCCTGCCCTGGAAGCAGGATGAGGACGGCTATCGCGGCGACCGCCTGCAGCGGTGTCGGCAGCCCGAGGAGCGTCACCAGCGACAGTGCGACGGCCGCGAGACCGAGCACCGCGGTGGGCCGGCTGATGCCGGCGTTCATGGTGTCACCCGGTAAACGCGTGCGTCAACGTTGCTGAACACGAGCTCCACGCCGTCCTGCGCGCTCAACCACGCCTCCAGCTCGTCGAAGCTGCCCTCGCTGCTGACGCCCCGGAGCACGAGACTCGCCTCCGACGAGCGCGTGAGCAGCACGACGGCACCGGCAGGGTTGTCCCTGGCGTCTTCGTAGACGAGTGGGCCGCACGTCGCCGTCGACAAGTCGGACTTGCACATGAAGTCGATCGTCCGGTACCGGTGTTCGAGGTATGCCTCGCTGCGCCACGGCGTCGGGGTGGACGCCGAGATGATCATCGAGCCGGGGGGCGCGAGACGCTTCACAGCGGCGACGGCGGTGATCTCATTGTCGGTGAAGACGTCATACTGGGCGTTCCCGAACCGGCCTGTCACGGTCATCCCGGCCAGCAGGAGGCACGTGAGCACAAGGCCACCCGCGGCGCGGGAGGAGGGGCGTGTGCTGCCGTCCGCGGGAAGCAGGACCGAGCACGCCTGCAGGGCGATGAAGGGCAACGCGAAAAGCGAGACGCGGATGAGCATCTCCCCGCCGTACAACTGCACGGGGAAGAGCAGCAGTGGGGTGACGGCGAGGAGGACCACCCGGATGTCGAGACGCCCCCTGCGCCAGTCGCGCACGGCCCCCGCCGTGGCGAGCGCCCACAGCACGAGGGTGAGAAGGACCCTGACCTGCACCACGAGCACGTGGCCGGCAGTCCCGCTCACGCGGTCGACGACGTTGGCGTCGATCGCGGCCAGCAGTCCTCCTTCCGCCAGGGGTGGGTTTCCGGCGAGGTATGCACTGGCGGGAAAGACGAGCCAAAGCGCCAGCACGACCGCGGTGATCAGGGGCAGCCGGCTGGGCCAGACACGTCCGCTCAAGGTGAGAGCGGTAACGGTGATGAGCACCAGGAACGGCGTCAGCTGATGGCTCGCACTGATGACCGTTATGAGCAAGAGGGTCACCGCGAGGGCGCTCACCCGGTGCCCCGGCCGGTGCTCTGCGGGCGACCGCCCTAGCCACCACGCCGTCAGGTCGGCGCGTCCGAAGCCGAGAAACTTAGGGGTCCGCGCGGCCAGCGGGCCAAGGACCAGCGCGATCACGACGAGGTACAGGAAGAAGCCGAAGGCCTGGGGAGACAAGTAGTCCTGGTCCTGCCAGTTGCCGAGGCAGAAGATCCAGAGCACGAGCCAGCGCCGCCGCGGATCGCGCGTCAGGTAGCCCGTCAGCACACTCAGGGCAGCGAGCCACAGTCCCATGTTGAGCACCGGTGCCCACAGGGCAACGGTCACCGGGTCGAGACCGGTCGCCTTCAGCACCGTCGCCAGAAGGGCGAAGAAACCCGGCCAGTTGAAGTAAGCATCGATGTCGGGGTCGATCCCCTCGGTGCGCGAGAGGGCGTCCGCAATGCCGAGATGACGGAACGCGACCTCACCCCGCGGTACGTCCGTCACGAAGGCTGCGGTCCCGAAGAGCACGAGCACCAGCACCACGACCAGCCACAACATGACCGGGCGGCGCGCAGGGCCCGCGGCATCTCCGCGCAGCGCCACGATGAAGGCGACGTTCAGGATCAGAACCCCCACCCAGAACGGGTAGGGGAGCACGGCGGCGAGCCCCAGATCGCTGCTAACGGGCACTGCCACCGTGGACGCGGCCCACACGGCAAGAGCCAGTGACACTACTCCCGCCAGTGCGCACCACACGTCACGGGGCTTCCAGCGTCCCTGGATGCGTTTGGGTGCTTCAATTGTGGTGGTCATCGTGACTCCTTCGTGATGCGCCGGAGAACGGCGACTAACCGGAGGCCGGCCGCAACGGCCCCAGTGGAGAGCACCACCAGCCACGCAAGGGCCATGGCGCCGGGGCCCGTTCCGGCGACGAACAGCGCTGAGGTGCAGAGGGCGACTCCGAGCGTCACGCCTACTACGATCGGCTCTGTGTAGCGGCCGAGAGCCCGGCACACGGCGTTGTACGCCTGCAGCACCGCGTACGGCACCAGTCCGGCCGCCAACCACCGCAGAGCGTCCGCGGATGCGTCGGCGTACCGCTCGCCCAGCAGACTGAGCAGCGGGTGAGCGAGGAGGACGAGGACGACTGCCGCCAGACCTCCTACGGCAAGCGACCAACGGAGACTCGCCCAGGTTGTAGACACCAGGCGGTGCGGGTCGCGGACGCCTTCGGAGAACTGGACGATGCCCATCAACATCGGAGCGGAGTAGGCGGCCCAGGCCATCATCCATGCGGGATACCAGTAGGCAGCGATCTCCGGCGCCACCGTGTGGGCCAGCAGGAGCGGCAGCACCAGCCCGGGGGCGCGCTCGGTGAGGGTGAGGAGCTGGTACGGAATACCCACCGCCAGCAGTGGACGGCCGCGCGCCGAGCGCAAGGATGGTCGCGGCCGGTAGCCAATCAGTTTTCGCAGCTGGATCACACCGACGACGCACGCCACCGTATTCCCGAGGGTCCAGCAGGCCATTACGACGTCGGCGGAGGCGCCGTGCGCCTGCCAGGACACGAGCGCTGCAGCCCCGAGTGAAACCCCGCCGCCCAACGCGTACCTCAAGGTCGCGCTGGCACCGCGTCCCAACGCCACGAGCGCCTGGTCCAGCACAATCACCAAGGTGCCGGTGACGGCAGCCGCGAGGAACGTAAGCCAGAAGAGAACCGATGCCGACGCCGTGTCCGGCGCCACAGCCGACTGCAGCACGAGGTAGCCGAGGGCCAGCACGGTGCCGGCTACCCCCACGATGGCGAACGCCGCGTCCAGCACCCGTGCGGGGGGCTCTCCTCGCCCCACCGCGACGATTACGGCCGACCCGGCACCCAGCACCGCGAGCTGCGTGCAGATCATCACTGCCGCGACCGCGGCCATGGTGAGCCCGACCTCACGGTCTGACGTCGCGCGCGCGGCCACGACCCAGAAGGCAAAACCCCAGCCAATCTGGGCAGCCTTGCCCACGATGAGGCCGAGCGAGCTCCGCAAGGCGGAGTGCCGGACGGTCGAGGCGTCCCTGACAGTGGTCCCCCGCTCAGCGCTCACGACGCAACCCCTTCGCCAGGCCGGCGTAGTTATACCAGCAGAAGGCGAAGTAGTAGCGCAGCCACCGAGGCTGGCCCGCGGCGAGGCTCAAGGCACTGCCCCGGACTGCCGCGGCGAAGGGCAGTAGCGCCAACCTCGCACCGCGCCAGCCGTGCTTGCGGACCATTCGTCCCAGTCCCGTTCCGTCCATGAGGAACTGGTCGAGCGCGAAGTCGAAGTCGTCTGCGGCGAAACGATGTTCGACGACGACCCGGCGTGACACCGCCGTTCGCAGCCCTGACTCCCGCATCCGCCAACGCAGCTCGATGTCCTCCCCCGACTTGAACGAGTCGTCAAAACCCACGCCCAGCATCAGGTCTCGGTCGACGATCGTCGCCACGAGCCCAAACCAGTTGCGGCTGCGGCCGGTGCGATGGTGATGTGCCAGCGCCTGCCCCCAGTAGCCCGGTCCAGCGACACTCTCCAAGCCGGCCTGGAGGGCGTCGTAGCCGCCCTCGACCAGCTCCGTGAGCAGGTCGGCAACCCCCGCGGGCCCGAACACGACGTCGGCGTCGACGAGCAGGACCCAACGGGTGCTGCTGCTTCGCACACCGAGCGTTCGAGCCCATGGCAGGCCGCGCCCCTCGTCACTCAGGACCCGGGCACCGGCCGCGAGGGCGAGGTCGACGGTGCGGTCGGTGGAGCATCCGTCCACGACGATGATCTCGGCTACACCGGACTGACGCAGGGCCCCCAGGCAGCGCGGGAGCAGGTGCTCCGCGTTGCGGGCCGGAACGACCGCGGTGACCTCGGCAGGGCTGTGACTCTCTGTGTCCCGCACCTCAGGCCTCCTGGTCGAGGACCGACGGCAGCAGCTCCTCGAGATACCGGACGATGTCGTCCGACGCTTCGTCCGCCGTGTACGCGGAGGGCACCTGCAGCAGGTGGCAGGGACGTCCGTCGAGTGCCTTGCTCAGCACGACCCCCTTCGCCGCGAAGTGCTCGCGCCACGGGACGACGGACGTGGCCGCCAGCCCAGTCACGACCCGCTGCGAGAAGCCCGCCATCTCGATGTGGAAATTGCCGATCATGCGGTCGACCATCCACTCGGTCGTCCGCTCGACGATCCGAGACCGGGCGCCCTCGAAGCGCTCGATGTAGATGGCGGCCGCGAGCGGAGCCGACGTCGTCACTTCTCGCCCCGGGAACGCGGTCCCTGCCTCGACCATGCGGTGCTCCGGCGACCATCGCCGGGAGAAGTCCGCGAGGCGCGGATAACGGATGACGTACGGATGCACCACCGTAGTGAGACGGCCGACGCTCCCCGAGAGCCGTGACGGGACGAGGGGCTTCCGGACACCTTCGAACAGGTGCGGGTAGATGTCCCGGTGGTGCGGCTTGATGAACATCGGCTTCGCGTAGCCGAGCAGCGTGGCGTCCTCGGCGAGGAAGGCCCAGTCGTCACCCATGAACGACCACCCCTCGCGCCGCATCAGCTTGGCGGCGGTGCTCGTCTTGCCGGTCCCTCCGGCGGCGGGAAGCGCAATCGCGTGACCCCGGTACGCCATCGTTGCCGCGTGGATCATGCCGGCTCCTCGACCGACCATGGCGGCATCGAGAACAGGGACCACGGAGGTCAACAGCTCGCCCGGCCCGTGAATGCGCCACTGCTCTCCGTCCCTCACGACCTGGACCCGATCGGCTTGGAAACGCACGCTGTTCCCCGTGTACGCGAGCTCGTGCTCGAGCAGACTCGCATCCGGCATCGGCTCCGGCCCGGCATCGACGACGATGTCGGCCGGCCGTTCGGTGTCGGTGGCGAAACACGCCAACATACTCTGGAGCTGGGTCGCTGCCGGCGCCTTTGCGTCGACGCGGATCGTGACGCGGCCGTGGATGTCGAAGTGCAGTGCCTTGGTCTGCCAGGTGCGCATGGTCATCTCCTGTCTGGGTGGTCTCGGTCGGATGGTGTCTCGGCCCCGGCGACTAATCCAGCCAGTGCCCGTAGAGGGATTCCAAACCCCCGGCCGAGTGACTCTGCCCGTAAATTGAGCATATGACCAGCCCGGCCAGGTAAACACCAGTACTGAGTACTCGCTTTTTGTATCGCGTCCTACATAGGGAATTTCGTGCTCCCGCCAGAGCTAGGTGTGGAGGGGCAACGCCGAGTGATCTGTTAGGTGCATTGGGGACTTATCCCGTAAGCGCTTTAGGTAGAAGCGGTGCCCGTCCCGCGCATCCCGGAAAACGCAGATGCTCGTATCATGCCGCCCGGAGTGCAACCGCCGGTGACCTGGCACCGCTGGAATAAACGCGGACAGGCATCGGTTATCTCGATACATGCAAACACATGTAGCATAGGCTGTATCGAACCTCAGGAGTCCAAGTGGAAACCCGCCGCATCACCGTACTGTCCGCCGGCCTGGGCGTGCCGTCCTCGAGCAGGCTGCTCGCCGACCAGCTCGCCGCTGCAGCAGAGCACCGCCTCGCCGATGCGGGTTTCGAGGTGAAGGTTGAGGTCGTTGAGCTCCGGGACCTCGCGGTCGACATCGCCAACAACTTTGTCACCGGCTATGCGGCCCCTCGCCTGGCGGATGTCATTGCCGGCGTGGAGGCTTCCGATGGCATCATTGCCGTTAGCCCGGTGTTCAGCGCCTCCTACAGCGGCCTGTTCAAGTCCTTCATTGACGTCCTGGACCCCAAGTCCCTGGACGGGAAGGCTGTCCTCCTGGGTGCCACTGGCGGCACGGACCGCCACCAGATGGTTCTCGAGTACGCGATGCGCCCGCTGTTCAGCTACCTGCGCACCAGGATGGCCGCTACGGCCGTTTTCGCCGGCCCCCAGGACTGGGGAAACACGGACGACGGCGGCTCGCCCCTCTCGTCGCGGATCGACCGTGCGGCGGCTGAGTTTGCCGCCCTCCTCGCGGAGGATCAGCCCGGCCGCAAGCCGGCGGCACTGGAGTCCCTGCCGTTCGCGCAGCTCCTGGCAGGCATTTCCGGCGGACGCTAAGGCGCGCCGGTCCGCAAAGTCCGCGCCCGTCCGCAAAGCTCCCCCGTCAGCGCCCGGGATCCCGGCTGCTGAACTATTCGGTCTTCCCGGTCGTTGACCGGAACATGAAGTGTCCTGTGGATTCAATTGACCTGATCATGAGCGAACGCAGCGGCGTCGAGATCGACTACTGCCCGCAGTGCCGCGGCGTCTGGCTGGACCGCGGTGAGCTGGACAAGATCATCGACCGCGCCAACGACGCTATGGACGGCCGCGCTCCTACGCCGGCGCGCCCGGCGGCCGCGGCGCCTGTCGCTGCCCCGGTTCCGCCCCCGCTGTATCCGAACTTTGAACCCCGCCGCGAGCAGCCGCGGTACGAGCAGCCCCGTTACGACCAGCCGCGCTACGACGACCGGAAGTACGACAAGCCGGGGTATGACCGCGACCACGAGCGCCGGCGGCCCAAAAAGAAGGAAGGCTGGCTGGGAGACATCTTCGACTTCTGACAGCCGGACGGGGCACTGTGCCGTGGCTGAGAGCCCTGGGGTCCAGGAGCGTAGCCGCCCAGGTGCCCTAGTCGTCCAGGAGGGCGATGAACTCGCGTGCCTGCTTCATGGAGATGTCCGAGTGCTTGGTCAGGGCAGTGGCGGCGCCTTCGGTGTCGCCACTGCGCGCCAGCGTGCGGATGCGGCCGTAGATCTCGTCGTTGAGCATGTTGCTGCTGACCTCACGCGTCACATCGCCCTTGCTGGCAATGGCGCGGTAGCGGTAGGGGAACCGCTGGGGCGTGTCGTCATCGTCGGGCTCTGCCTCCGCCGCTTCAGCGGCAGGGCTGCGGTAGGCCTGCGGGTGGGCGGCCAACGCCCCCACCGCGTCCCGGGATGCCCGCAGTCCTTCTCCTGTGGCCTCGTAGTACAGCTTGATGGCCGCCATCGCCTGTCCCTGGGCAATCAGCGCGTACAACCTGCGGTGCTGGTCCTCAGAGAGCTTGGCGGCGGCCCGGCGGGCCACCTCAATCGGATCCGGCGCAGGGGCCGTGCCGGACTGCTTGATGGCCGCCTGCCGCCTGCTGACCGCCCGGGCAGCCAATGCGACACCGGCGGCCACGACCGCGAGGATGATAACGGGGATCACGAGCGATTCCATTTCTAAAGCCGATCTACATACTTTTTGGCTGTCGCCAGGTCCGTTTGGGTTGCCTGGCGGAGGAGTTTGATGGCCTGGATCTTGTGCCCGTCGTGCGCCATTGTCTGCAACTGCATGGCCAGCTGAGGGTCCAGAATCCCGCCGGGGAGCGCCGCATAGCCATACTGGCCGGCACCCGCTCCGGACTGCCCGCGCCGTGCTGTCCGGGCATGGTCTTCCTGCTGCGATTGCTGCTGTTCGTTCTGGCTGGGCCGGGTGTTGGCTTCCAGGCGGGCACGCACGGCTGTTGCCACGCGTACCTGCTCGGCATAGTGCTCCGCAGAGCGCCTCGCCAGGTCCTGCTGGTACTTCTCGGCGTCGGACGTCCCGGAATTACGGGGTCTGAGGGCCGTCGTAAATGCCCAGATTATTGCCGCCAACACGCCGGCCGGCAGAAACACCATCAGTACATCGCCCATAGTCAGAGCTTATGCCAGATGCCCGTTATCCACAGCACATTCCTGCCGTTGCATACAGTCGATTCGCTGTGGCGTCAAAAGATGGCTGGCGGTGTGCAGCGTATCACCAAGCGGGCATGAATCGCCGGTGGAGACACTCGGAAAGCCGGATCTTTCAACAGCGCCGCGCCGCAAGCTGTGGATGAAGGTTGAGAAAAAAAGAATTTAGTCCACATCCTCGATGAACGTTTTCGCAGGTCAGACGCCTATATACGGCAAAAGTTTTTTTGTTTCCACAGGTTCACCCACAGGCTGTGCACAAGCTATGCCCCTTAGTGCACAGGTTATCCACAGCCCTCCGGGTTGGTGGGCTTGGACGCTGGGGCGGTGGCGGCTACCGTTGCGGGATACCTGCTTTTGGGGCGAGATGACGCCGTCGCGGACATGTGCTGTCGCAGCAGTGGAAGGACTTCGGTCCGGCTGCTGCGGCGCTTTCTGTGGATAACTTGCGGAACATGGGGATAACTCCCACGCGCGTTGCGCAGACTCAACGTTGCGGAGGCTTCAATCGGGCCGCCGGGCTTAATTGTCGGAGGCCGCTGATAGACCTGAATGTATGCCGTCCCGTGGAGGTCCCGCAGGATGGCACCCGGCAGGTGAATGACTTACTCGCCGCCTCAAGTCGCGGCACACTATGGAGGACGGCAGCTTTGTCAGTAACTCACCTGGACTCGATCGAGGGTACCCGCGGATCAGAAGGCAGCCGTAAGCCACCACAGGACATTCCCGCTGAGCAGTCCGTCCTCGGCGGCATGATGCTGTCCAAGGACGCCATCGCGGACGTTGTGGAAATCCTCCGCGGCCAGGACTTCTACCGGCCTGCCCACGAGACCATCTACGAGGCGATCATCGACCTCTACGGCCGCGGCGAGCCGGCGGATGCGGTTACCGTCTCGGACGAACTGACCAAGCGCGCGGAGATCAACCGGATCGGCGGACCCGCCTACTTGCACGAGCTCATCCAGACTGTCCCCACGGCCGCCAATGCCGGCTACTACGCCGAAATTGTGGCAGAGCGCGCCGTTCTGCGCCGGCTCGTCAACGCAGGCACCAAGATCGTCCAGCTGGGATACGGCTCCGACGGCGAGGTGGAGGACCTGGTCAACCAGGCACAGGCCGAGGTTTACGCCGTGGCGGAACGGCGCACAGCAGAGGACTATGTGGTCCTCAAGGACGTCATGGAAGCCACGGTGGACGAGATCGAAGCGTCCGGACACCGCGGGGAAGGCATGACCGGTGTGCCCACGGGGTTCTACGAACTCGATGAACTCACCCATGGACTGCACCCGGGGCAGATGATCGTTATTGCCGCCCGTCCGGCAGTGGGTAAGTCAACGTTTGCCCTGGACTTCGCCCGCTCGGCGGCCATCAAGAACAACCTGGCCACGGTCATGTTCTCGCTCGAAATGGGCCGGAACGAAATCGCCATGCGCCTGTTGTCCGCCGAGGCAACCATCGGCCTGCAGGACCTTCGCAAGGGCACCATCAAGGACGAGCAATGGTCCAAGATCGCCACCACCATGGGCCGGATGAATGATGCCCCGCTCTTCATCGATGACAGTCCGAACATGTCGCTGATGGAAATCAGGGCCAAGTGCCGCCGCCTCAAGCAGCAGCATGACCTGAAGCTCGTGATCCTGGATTACCTGCAGCTCATGAGCTCCGGCAAGAAAGTGGAGTCACGCCAGCAGGAAGTCTCCGAGTTCTCCCGTGCGCTGAAGCTGCTGGCCAAGGAACTCCAGGTTCCGGTCATCGCCCTGTCGCAGCTCAACCGTGGCTCCGAGCAGCGCCAGGACAAGCGGCCCATGGTCTCTGACCTCCGCGAATCCGGCTCCATCGAGCAGGATGCGGACATGGTCATCCTGCTGCACCGTGAGGACGTCTATGACAAGGAATCCCCGCGCGCAGGCGAGGCGGACATCCTGATCGCCAAGCACCGTAACGGCCCCACCAAGGACATTGTGGTGGCATTCCAGGGTCACTACTCGCGGTTCGCCAACATGGCGGCCGACGCCGGAGGCAGCGGCTTCTAGGGTCGTTCCCGCCCGGCTGGCTGAGCCCTGCTCCAGCAGGTGGATCCCTTGTCTTAGCCCTGCCCCAGCAGGTGGTTGGGCAGCCGGTTCCCCGGGGCGGTCCCACGGATTTCGAGCAGTTCGCGGGCGTGGGTATGCAGGCGTTTGTCCTCCGCCGAGACCGGCACCCAGCCGGTGACGGGCACCGAGTTGCCGTCGGCGTCGCGCGCCACCATCACTGTGAGGCAATACGTGGTGAGATTCAGTTCCTTGCCCTTCGGATCTCCGGAGCGCACGTGTACGGCGATGTGCATGCCTTTGGTCCCGGTGTAGACCAGCCTGGCCTCGACCTCCACCACATGGCCGATCAGCAGGGGCCGGTAGAAGCGCACGCCACCGGAGAATACCGCCACGGTGTCCATGCCGCAGTAGCGGGACGCGCAGACGTAGGCGGCTTCGTCGATCCACTTCATCACGATGCCGCCGTGCACTTTCCCGCCCCAGTTCACGTCCGTGGGGGCGGCCACGAACCGCAGCGTCACGCGTTCGGCGGTCCCGGCGTCGGTATATTCCTGGGCGTTCATGGCTTCGACGATCCGTTCACGGACCTTGATCCGCGCCAGGGCGTGGTCCCGCTGTTCGATCTCCGCGGCCGTGACCGGTTCGAACTGTTTGACGGGTATCGGCTTGCCGTTGTCGCCGACCGCCACAAAGATCACCATGCACTGGCTGCGCATCGTGGCAGGCCCGCCCTTGGGATCGTTTGACGAGACGACGGTCCGGATGTGCATGGAGGAGCGTCCCGTGTAGACGATGGTGGCCTCCACCTCCACCATGTCGCCGCTGTTCACCGGGTCCGCGAAGTGGATGTTGCCCACGTAGGCGGTGACGCAGTAGGACTTGGCCCAGCCCACGGCGGCAGCGTAGGCAGCCTTGTCCACCCATTCGAGGACGGTCCCCGCATCTACCGAGCCGCTGTGGCCCACATCCGTGGGGGCAGCCAGGAAGCGGAGGGTTACGGAATTGGCGGCGGTCTCAGTCATGCTGCGATCTTACTGAGACGTTGTGTTACCGGAGGGTCGGGGCTGACATATATGCAACAGGAACTGCCCCGCCCGCCTTATTGTGGCGGACAGGGCAGTTCTGTCTGTGGATTGCTGGCTGCTGGCGGCTACTTTGCGCCGGCGTAGGTGATATCCGGCTGCGCAGGCAGTTCCATGCCCACCCCAATGAAGAAGCTGGGGTGCGGCGGCTGGTTGTAGGCGATGTTCTCGCGCGCAACCGACTGCCGGTACACAGGATCATGCATCAGTGTGCGGAGCCGGACATCAGTACCGACGGTGGTGGTGTAGATCCGCAGTTCGGTGCTGTCCGACGACGGCCACGCAATTTCCTCATGCCAGTCACCGAGAAGATCGGCCTGGATGGCCGGGGTTCCCTTGGTGCTGTTGTTCGACTTCGTTCCGGCCGCCGTCCCGCCATGACGCAGTCGAGGTCATCCAATTTGCCTCACTATTGATAATGACTATCGTTAGCGATATGATAAAAACTCACTCACATCCCGGCCATATGCGCACTTATCCGCAGGCTCTCACGGCAGTTCTCGCGGTTTCGGCACTGCTCCTCACGGCGTGCGGGGCAGCTCCGGGCGCGGGCTCTGGACCGTCGCAGGGCGCAGACCCTGAATCGGCCGGCACTTCCGCCTCTGCCACAGCAGGCAGGCGAAGGAAGGCCAGGCCCCCACCCCTCGGCTGGTCCTGACCCACGACGCGGGCATCACGGTTCTTGACGCGAAGACGCTGAAGCCCGTGGAGGAAGTGCCGCTGGAAGGCTTCAACCGCCTCAGCCCGGCGGGCGACGGCCGGCACGTTCTGGTGGCCACCGGAGATTCCTTCCGCGTCTTCGATGCAGGTGTGTGGACCGAGGCGCACGGCGACCATGGGCACTCCTATGCCGCCGCACCTCGGCTGACGGACCGGGCCTTCAGCGCCAGCAAGGCCGGCCACGTGGTCAACCACGCCGGGAAGACAGTGCTGTTCAATGACGGTTCAGGGAAGGTGGAGGTCTTTGATCCGGCCGCGCTGACTGACGCACTCAAGGCCGGCCTGCCCGAGACCAGCACCTACACCGCTCCCGAAGCCCACCACGGCGTCGCCATCGCGCTGGAGGATGGGAAGCTGCTGGTCACCCTCGGGAACGAGGAGGGCCGCACTGGCCTGGCGCTGCTGAGCGCGCCGGAAAATGGCGGCGGGCAGGGACGCGGTGAACTGCTCCGCAACGAGGAATGCCCCGGCGTGCATGGTGAGGCAGTGGCGGGCCATGAAACCGTGGTGGTGGGCTGTGAGGACGGCATGCTGGTCTACCGCAACGGCGCCTTCACCAAGGTTGCAAGCCCTGACCCGTACGGCCGCATGGGCAACCAGGCCGGAAGTCACGTATCTCCCGTGATCCTCGGCGATTACAAGGTGGACAGGGACGCCGACCTGGAGCGGCCCACCCGGATCTCGCTGGTCAACATCGACGCCGGGACCCTGCAGCTGGTGGACCTGGGCGCCAGCTATTCCTTCCGTTCCCTGGGCCGCGGTCCGGGCGGGGAGGCTCTGGTGCTGGGCACAGACGGGGCGCTTCATGTGATTGATCCGACGACGGGCGAGGAGACCGCTGCCATTTCCGTGGTTGGCGCCTGGACGGAGCCGGATGCCTGGCAGGATCCCCGCCCTACCCTGTTTGTCCAGGGTTCAACCGCCTACGTCACAGAACCGGCGGCTTCCAGGATCCATGCCGTGGATCTCAAATCCGGGAAAATCATCAACAGCACGGACCTGGACCACGTGCCCAACGAACTGACCGGGGTGACCGGCTGACGCTCCGGCCACGGCAAAGACGTTAAAAGCCCGACGGCGGACCGGCACCTGGGTGCCTGTCCGCCGTCGGGCATTGCTCGTTGAAGAGGAGTCCGCTTAGGCGAGGACTGCCAGCTTGGCGCCCTTGCGGGCGAACAGGACGCGGTCCACGGACACGCGGCCGGCTCCGGTGAGTGCGAGTGCCAGGGCGGCAGCGCCCAGGAGCAGCACCAGTTCGTACCCGCCCTTGTCGGCGAAAACTCCTGCCGAGGCATGCACCAGGAAGAAGGCGCCGATCATATTGACGGCCAGCAGGGCGGCTACCACGCGGGTGAGTACGCCCAGGATGAGGGCAATGCCGCCAGCCAATTCGAGGCCTGCGACGAAGGGCGCTGACACATTGGCTGCCGGAACGCCCATCTGGGTGAACGCGGCCTGGGTGCCGGCGATGGTCCATTCGTTGAACTTCTGCCAGCCGTGGGCGGTGAAGAGGAAGCCGAGGATGACGCGCAGGACGGTGATGGCGGTGGTGGTGAGGCGTGACTGATTCATAAGTCGAGTCTGTGTCATCGTTAGTTGAAGTGTCAACTAACCGTCCACCGTTGTGTCCTTTGTCATGACTTCCGGCGTCACGGAAGCAGGGCCGCCAGGTGGTCGGTTCCGGCCGTTAGGCTGAAACTGTGCCCAACCAATCCGCCCCCGCTGCCGTCCAGCGTCCCGCCAGCCATGCCCGGGAAATCCTGCGGCTCGCCGTTCCGGCGTTCGGCGCACTGATCGCCGAACCGCTGTTCCTGCTCGCGGATTCGGCCATTGTGGGCCATCTCGGCGTGGCCCAGCTGGCCGGCGTGGGGCTCGCCTCCGCCGTGCTGCACACCGCCGTCGGCCTGATGGTTTTCCTCGCTTACTCCACCACCCCGGCGGTGGCCCGCGCGATGGGACACGGCCAGCTGGGCAGGGCACTAGCCGCAGGGCGCGACGGCGTCTGGCTGGCTCTTCTGCTCGGCATAATTCTGGCGGTGGCCGGCTTCTGGGCCGCTGAACCGCTGGTGGCCCTGATGGGGGCGGAGGGTGACGTTCGCTCGTTCGCTGCTGACTATCTCCGCTGGTCCATGCCCGGCCTGGTGGCCATGCTGCTCATCTTCGCGGGCACCGGCGTCCTGCGCGGATTGCAGGACACCAGGACGCCGCTGCTCGTGGCCACCGCAGGCTTTGCCCTGAATATTGTCCTCAACCTGTGGCTGGTCTACGGGCTGGACTGGTCCGTTGCAGGCTCGGCGGCAGGCACCAGCGTGGCGCAATGGGCCATGGCGGCCGTCTATCTGGTGATGGTCCAGCGCAATGCCGCCCGGCACGGCATCAGCCTGTGGCCCGACTGGAGCGG
Source organism: Arthrobacter sp. UYNi723 (assembly GCF_054057635.1). Taxonomy (NCBI): domain Bacteria; kingdom Bacillati; phylum Actinomycetota; class Actinomycetes; order Micrococcales; family Micrococcaceae; genus Arthrobacter; species Arthrobacter sp. UYNi723. The sequence goes on along the minus strand of NZ_JBSRZM010000013.1, from coordinate 89,098 downwards.
CATCCGCGCGATGACCCGGGTCGGTTCGTGGCTTATGCTCCGGACGCTGAGCCTGCGCATCGCCATCCTGGCCACGGTATTTGTGGTCACGGGGCAAGGTGCCGTCAACCTGGCCGCGCACCAGCTGGCCATGACCATCTTCTCGTTCCTCGCCTTTGCCCTCGATGCCCTTGCCATCGCCGCCCAGGCCCTGATCGGCAAGGAACTGGGCGCCTCCAACGCCGTCAGGGCACGGCACCTGACCCGGACCATGATCCGCTGGGGTATCGGATTCGGCGTGGTCACGGGAGCCCTGCTGGCCGTCGCGGCGCCCTGGGCAGGGGCGCTGTTCACTTCCGACGCCGGCGTCCAGTCCGTGCTGACCTACGCCCTGTGGATCCTGGCCGCCGGTCAGCCTCTTGCCGGTTATGTTTTTGTCCTGGACGGCGTGCTGATCGGCGCCGGAGACGCCAAGTACCTGGCGCTGGCGGGCGTGGTCAACCTCGCTGTCTACGTCCCCATGCTCGTGGCCGTTGCTGTCTCCGGCATGTCCGCCGCTGCAGGCCTCGTGTGGCTGTGGGCCGCCTTTGCGCTGGGGTATATGGCAGCCAGGGCGCTGACGCTGGGCCTGCGCGCCCGGTCGGACCGCTGGATGGTGCTGGGTTCGCCATAGGGCTGGCGGCCACTAAACTGGACCGGTGAACCAACCACTGACGCCCACAGATGCTCCCGCCGGCACCGCCCAGCAGGCAGACCTGTGGAAGCCGGTTCTGCTCCGGGCCGTGGCCGCACTGGTGTTCGGCGCCGTGACCATTTTCTGGGCCGGACCATCGGTCCAGGTCATGGGTTGGGCGGGCGGGCTGTATCTGCTGGTCACGGGCCTGCTGCTGCTCTGGGCCATCCCGAAGACCGGCTACGCGCGTGACGGCATGCCCGGCAAAATCCTCTCCGCTGCAGGGGCCGCCCTGGCAGGCGCCGGTGTTGCCTTGGCGCTGCTTCACGGGGACCGCGTCTTCGGCGTCGTTGCGGCAGTGGGACTTGGCCTGGCCGGAGCCGTGGAGCTGTACTGCGGCCTCAAGTATCGCGGCAGGCACGTGCTTGCCCGCGACTGGCTGGCCTCGGGCATCATCGGGCTTGGTACCGCGGCGATCCTGCCGTTCTTCATCAGCCTCGGAGCCCATGCCCTGCTGGGCGTCGCCGGTGGCGGAGCCATCATCTCCGGTGTGCTCTGGGTCCTGTCGGGGCTGACTCTATGGCACGATTCCCGGCCCGCCTCCGCGAAGCCGTAAACTAGAAGCGAAAGGTTCTACCCGGCGTAGAAAACGCGCCCGGAACAACCCCACACACACATTCGAACCAGCACGCCCTTCGGCATGGCTGTAGGAGAGGAACTACCTTGGCAGACCAGAAACCAGGAAAACCGCGCAAGCTGCGGACCTCGGTGAAGGGGCCGCTGATGTTCTCTGCGTTCTGGGCCGTCCTCGCCTTCGTTACGGTGCTGATCTTCGCCTCCGGCGGCAGCTCGAAGACCCCGCGGTTCGACCTCGCCTTCACCGGCGCCGGCATTGCGTTCATCGTCACGCTGGTGATCGCGGCCATGCTGGCCATGAGCCACAAGGAGAACTCCGAACACCTTGGCAAGGGATCCGGCGTAAACCTGAGTTCAGCCCGGAAACCCTCGCACGGATTCGGGGGACACGGCCCCAGCCAGGCCGGCGGCGCCCCTGAGACTCCGGACGCTGACGGTACCGGCTCCAGCCACTCCTAGCGAACGGTAGCCTGCCGCGCGCGGTACGCTGCCACGTGCGCGCGGTTGGCGCAGTTCCCGGTGTCGCAGTACCGTTTCGACCGGTTGCGGCTGAGGTCCAGGACCACGGCATCGCAGTCCTCGGCCTCGCACACGAGCATGCGGTCCATCTCCTTGCTCCGGATGACGTCCGCCAGGGCCATGGCGGCTTCGGTGCCCATTCGCTCTGCCAGCGGCGCGTCCCTGGCAGTGGCGTGCAGATGCCAGTCCCACTCATCGTGCTTCATCAGCTGGGGGAGTGCGTTGGCCTCGCGCAACAGGCGGTTGACGCCCGCCACAGCAGAGTCTTCGTCTGCAGTCCAGAGGGCGGCAAGCTGCCCGCGCAGTTCGTGGACACTCGACAGCTCCGCCGCATCGCCGGCGCGGGCTCCACTGAACCCCTCGGACTGAAGGAAGTCATCGAGGTCCGCCACCGTGGCGAGTGATTCGCGTCCGTTGGCGGCGGTGTTGATCAGGTTGACGACGGCGCGCAGGGCTATTTCGGTGTCAGGGGCAAAGACCATCTTGACTCCTTACTGAGGTCGGGCGTAATGTCAGGACCATTACCCCACTTTACTCCTGACAGGAGGCGTCGGTGACTGCCGCCCCTAACCCCGCAGCCGCGGGCGGATTCCTTGGCTCCGGCCTTGGAATCGCGTTGTTCTCTTCTGCCGTCTTCGGGCTCTCCGGCTCCTTCGCCAAAGCGCTCCTGGAAACCGGCTGGTCCCCGGGCGCTGCCGTAACGGCCCGCCTGACCGGTGCCGCGCTGATTCTCGCCGTTCCTGCCGTTCTGGCTTTGCGCGGACGGTGGTACCAGCTGCGCGACAACTGGGTCACCATCGGTCTATTCGGCCTGATCGGCGTGGCCGCGTGCCAGCTGTTTTACTTCAACGCGGTAGCCCGCCTGTCCGTGGGCGTAGCGCTGTTGCTTGAATACCTGGCTCCCGTCCTCATCGTCCTTTGGCTATGGGGAGCCAGCAAGAAGCGGCCACGGGCGCTGACCTTCGGCGGAACAGTGCTGTCGCTCGGCGGCCTGGTCCTCGTCCTGGACCTCACCGGAACGGTCAAGATCGACATCATCGGGGTCCTGTGGGGGGTGGCCGCTGCCGTATGCCTTGCCATCTACTTCTTCATCACGGCCAAGGAGAATGATTCCCTGCCGCCCATCGTCCTGGCGTCCGCCGGGCTGCTGGTGGGGGCAGCCGTTATGTGGCTGGCGGCCGCCACGGGACTGCTTCCCATGGCCTTCAGCACCGCGGATACCAGGCTCGGCCCCTGGATCACACCCTGGTGGGTCTCCCTGGGTGGCCTGGTCATCCTGGCAACAGTCCTCGCGTACGTTTCCGGCATTGTCGCTGCCCGCGCCCTTGGCTCCAAGGTTGCATCCTTCGTCTCGCTGACCGAAGTGCTGTTCGCCGTGACCTGGGCCTGGCTGCTTCTGGGTGAGCTGCCCGGCGCCATCCAACTCCTGGGCGGCGTCCTCATTGTCGGCGGGGTGGTTCTGGTCCGGCTGGACGAGCTGCGCTCCGGCACAGCCGCTGCAACTGTCGGTGCGCCAGCCCCGCTGGACCACGCGAACGACGTCGAGCCGGTGCCCTGAGTGCCGGCAGCCTTGCCCTGAAGGACTTGCCCTAAAGGGCAGGTGCCACAGGCCGGGGCACCGCCGTCGCCCCGCCGTTGTGCCTCCCATTCGTTGAGCACCCGCCGTTAAATGCCGCGGGGGCCCGGACACTGTGCAGTGTCCGGGCCCCCGCAGTAGGGCTTCTGCGGTTAGCGTGAAGCCTGGTCCTGCTCGCTGGCGTTCTTGGTGGCCTTCTGGCCCGCGTCCTTCAGCGCCTGGATGACCTGGTTCAGCGCCGCCGTGTGCGTGCCCGCCCATTCGCCGCGGAAGTGGTCGGCGTCCGGGCCCTTCCAGTTGGTGCTGTCCAGCACGCGGGTCAGGTTGGACCTCTGCTGCTCGATCTCGCCGGCACCGGCCTGCAGCTTGCTGCCAAGAGTCCTGAGCTGTTCTACATCTGCGCCCCACATAGCCATCAGTTTTCTCCTCGTTAGTCTTGGATCCGATCCAGATCGGCATCCCCAGCGGCCCCCGGCTCATCCGGAAGATCCATTACCTAGAACCTATCCCGGCCCCAAATCACTGTCGATGGGCACCGCTGCCCATGCACCACTCCCCATGGGCCACAGCTCCCGGTGGTTGAATCTCGACAAGCTCGATCACCGGTGGGCTGGGGGTCGATCCGAGGCGTTCCAGAGCCTAGCATGGGCATATGTGCCGGAACATCCGAACCCTCCACAATTTCGAACCCCATGCCACCTCTGAGGAAGTGCATGCCGCCGCGCTGCAGTATGTGCGCAAGGTCAGCGGCAGCACCAAGCCGTCCAAGGCCAACGAGGACGCCTTCGAAGCGGCGGTGCACGAGATCGCCCACATCACCCAACACCTGCTGGATTCGCTGGTCACCCACGCTCCCGCCAAACACCGGGACGAAGAGGCCGCTAAGGCCAGGGCCCGCGCGGCCGTGCGCTTCAGCACCGCCTGAGCGGCGCTTCCCCTCAAAGTAAGTAGCGCCAACAGTCGTTTTGAACGTCCATAACGACAGTTAGCGCTACCTAGTTGGGGTGGGGGCTGCCTACTTGCCGAAGCTGCGCAGCCGGAGCGAGTTTGCCACCACCAGGACGGAACTCGCCGCCATCGCGGCACCGGCAATCATCGGGTTCAAGAGGCCAAGGGCGGCCACTGGAATGCCGACGGCGTTATAGAGGAACGCCCAGAACAGGTTGGTCTTGATGGTGGCCAGCGTACGCCGGGACAATTCGATGGCCTGTGCCACCTGTCCCAGATCGTTTCCCATGACGGTGAGGTCCGCCGCCTCGATGGCCACATCCGTACCGGATCCCATGGCGATGCCCAGGTCAGCCTGCGCCAGCGCGGCGGCGTCATTCACGCCGTCGCCGGCCATGGCCACAATGGCCCCGCCCGCCTGGAGCCGACGGACGGCGTCCACCTTCCCGGCAGGCAGGACACCTGCATAAACATCGTCAGGGGAAATGCCGACGGCGGCAGCGACCTGCGCGGCCACCGCGGCGTTGTCCCCGGTCAGCAGGATGGGGCGCAGCCCGAGCCTCTTCAGCTTTGCCACAGCCTCCGCAGATCCCGGCTTCACGGTGTCACAGAGGCTGATGATGCCGGCAGGGCTACCGTCCACCGTTACCCAGATGGCCGTGGCACCGGTGGCTTCCGCGGCGGCCAGCGCCTCCAGTTGCGCGCCGGAAGGGCGGACGCCGTTCTCCGTGAGCCAGCCGGTCCGGCCAGCCAGGACCACGCGTCCTTCAACGGTTCCCACCACTCCGCCGCCGGGTGCCGAACGGAAGTGTTCGACGGCGGGAAGCCGCCCGCCGTCGTCGTTCCCGGTTTGCGCCTCAACCGCCGCGGCCGCGATGGCGTGTGCGATCGGGTGCTCCGATGCCGCCTCCACGGCGCCGGCGAGCCGCAGCACGTCGGTACCCTGGTAACCGTCAAACGCGAGAGTGCTGCCCACGGCGAGTTTTCCGGTGGTGACGGTGCCGGTCTTGTCGAGCAGGATGGTGTCCACCGTGCGGGTGTCTTCGAGGACCTGCGGGCCCTTGATCAGGATGCCCAGCTGGGCTCCCCGGCCGGTTCCGGTGAGCAGTCCCACCGGAGTGGCGAGGCCCAGAGCGCACGGGCACGCGATGACCAGGACGGTGACCGCGGCGGTAAAGGCGGCCCTGAGCTCGGCAGGTTCAATCACCGGGCCGCTGAACGCGAGCCACAGCCCAAACGTGAGCACAGCGATGGCCAGCACAATCGGGACAAAGACGGCGCTGATCCGGTCGGCGAGGCGGGCGATGGGGGCTTTGCCGGTCTGTGCCTGCGAGACCAGCCGGGCCATCTGCGCCAGCGTGGTTTCGGCGCCCACGCGGGTTGCCCGCACCAGCAGCCGGCCGGAAGTGTTGATGGTGGCGCCGGTGACTTTGCTCCCGGGTTCCACCTCCACCGGGACGGATTCGCCGGTCAGCAGGGACGCGTCCACGGCCGAAACGCCGTCGATCACCTCACCGTCCGTGGCGATCTTTTCGCCGGGGCGGACCACCACGACGTCTCCCACGCGGAGCTGATCGGCGGGGACTTTATGTTCGGATCCGTGGTGCAGGATGGTGGCGTCCTTGGCGCCGAGGTTCAGCAACGCTTTGAGGGCGTCGCCGGCTTTCTGCTTGGCGTTGGCTTCGAGGAACCGGCCCAGGAGCAGGAAGGTGGTGACCACGGCGGCCACTTCGAAGTAGAGGCCTGCGGACTCCATCCCCTCCATGGCCAGATGCTCGGTCATCCGGGGATCCAGGACCAGTTGCCAGAGGCTGAACAGGTAGGCGGCGGCGACGCCGATCGACACCAGTGTGTCCATGGTGGACGCCATGTGGCGCGCATTGACGGCCGCCGCGCGGTGGAAGGGCCAGGCCGCCCAGCTGACCACCGGAAGCGCCAATGCCCCGGCTACCCAGCCCCAGTTGGGAAACTGCACGGCCGGAACCATCGAAATCGCGAGGACCGGGAGCGTCAGTATCGCGGCCACGATCAGGCGCGGGCGTAGTTGCGAGGAGGCGGGGCCGTGGGACATGTGGTCACGTTGCGCGCCGCCTTCGTGGGTCGCGTGGTCACCAGCCGCGGCACCGTCGGAGACATGCTCTGCATGCTCGCTCGTTCCTCGCTTAGACGCATGCTGCCGCAAGTCCCCGGCATCGGCGCTGTGCCCGCCTTCCGGACCGCCGTGGTGACTTTGGTCGTGATCGTGGTCCTCGCGGCCTGCACTTTGGCTCGGGTAGCGCGGGAGGCGGACCTTTGCTTTGTAGCCTGTGGCGTTGACTGTGTCCACTATTTGCTGGTCCGTGATGCCGGCCGGGACCGTGACGTGGGCGGATTCCAGCGGCAGGTTGACGGAGGCTTCGACGCCGTCGAGCTTGCCCAGCTTCTTTTCCACGCGGTTCACGCAGGAGGCACAGGTCATGCCCTCAATATCCAGTTCAACCACCCGGGTTTGGGGCTGGTGATGGAGATGGTCTGTACTCATGTGGGATCCCCCGATCGGACAGCGTTACGCGTCGTTGGCAACAACCAGGTAGCCGGCTTCGGCTACCGCTTCGCCGATCTCGGACGGCGACAGCTCCTGGCTTGAGGTGATGGTGACGGTGGAAATGCCGCTGGCGTTGAGTTCGACGTCGACCGTTTCAACCCCGGCGAGCGATTCAAGTTCCTCGCTGACGGACGAAACGCAGTGGCCGCAGGTCATGCCGGACACGTTGATGGTGGTGGAGGTGGTGCTCATGGCTGGCTCCTTCGAAGGGGCCGGCGGTGGCCGGCCGTGAATGGGTGGCAGGTGGTAAGTGCTCAGCGCAGGAGGCGGCCGATGGCCGCTGTGGCTTCCCTGACTTTGGCGTCTATGGACTCAGCGCGAAGGGCCGGATCGGGTTCCCCGGCGGCGCCCACCACGCAGTGGCCGATGTGCTCTTCCACAAGTCCCAGGCTCACGGCGTGCAGGGCCTTGGTGGCCGCGGCGACCTGGGTCAGGATGTCGATGCAGTATTTGTCCTCATCCACCATCCGGGCGATCCCGCGGACCTGGCCCTCGATGCGCTTGAGCCTGCGCAGGTATGCCTCCTTGTTGGCGGTGTAGCCATGCGGAGGCGCCGGGTCAGCGCCGGCGTGTGTGGTCAAGGTTTCCAGCGAAGGTTCCATACTGCCAACATATACCCCATAGGGGTATATGGCAAGTACCCCCTGGGGGTATCCATTCGGAGATGAGCGCCACGAGGTTGGGTGGGTGCGGCTCCGGGAGGGCACAAAAAAGCTCCGGAGTGCGTTATTGGGGGATACGCACTCCGGAGCAGCCTTTGGGCAGATTCACCCGGCCACTGCGGCCGGATCCTTCTGCTTGAATTAGCTTACTTGCCAGTACAGCCCTCCGCTACCACCTCGAATAACTACTTTCGCTTTATTATTTCGGTCACCCGAAAACCGCCCGAGTGGGGCGAGGCAGCCGGCTCAGGATCCCGGCTCAGGTAACGGCTCAGGCATCGTCCTGATGCGACGGCCTCCGGTAGGGAACCACCAGCACCGGCCGGCTTTGATGGTGCGTCAGCCAGAGTCCCACAGATCCGTTGAGCATCTCGGAGATCCGGTGGGTCAGGCCGCGCTCCGACGTTCCCACAATGATCATGGGGGAGTTGCTTTCCGCGGCGAGCCGGGCGAGGGCGCGGCCCGGATCCCCCGCCAGGGTCCGCAGCGTCCAGTCCACGGGGGTGGCCGGCGTCGCGGCGTCGGCCACGGCTTCCGCGATCACCCCCCTGAGTTCCGTGGTGACCGAGCGGATGTCGTCGTCGTCCTTGTCCGGGTGCAGCGACAGCCGGTGTGCGGATCTGGTGGGATCCCATTCCACCAGGTAGCTGGCCTCGTCGACATAGGCACACAGCAACGGCACGGCCAGTTTGGCCGCCAGGGAGGTGGCGGTCTTCAGCACTTCCGGGTGCTGATGGGGCAACACGCCCACCAGCAACGGAGGCGGACCACTGAATCGTTCGGGACTCATAGGACCATTCTGTGCCTGCGCGGAGCCACTTGAACAGGGCCGACTTGAACAGGGCCGACGGCGCGTGGACGTGTCAGGCGGCAGCGGGCGACGCCGAGACAACCACGTTCTTGCCCCACGGGTCTTCCGTGTAGCAGCTGATCAGGACCACACGGCTGGGCACCATGTCCCAGATGGGGCTGTCCTTAAGGCTGTCCTTGAGGTACGTGGTGACGCTGTCCACCCGGTAAGGGATGGTGCCGGTCGCGGTGACGACGTCGAAGGTGTCTCCGACGGCTGCGGCGGAGCTGAGGTGGTTGAACGGGGCGTCCCGGCCCTCCCAGCTGTGTCCGATGATGTACGTGGTGTTGTCCGACCCGTTGCCGGGAGTCCCGAACGGTGTCAGCCAATACCCGTCCATGGTGGGGGGCGGCTCCACTGTACGCGTGGCGACGGCCGAGGCGTCCGGTTCAAGGGGATGGACGGCCGTGTCGATTGCCGCAGCGGGATAGAGGATACGCAGGGGTGCGGAGGCTTCCGGCAAGGCCGGGCCGGGGGTGGTGGCGTCTGCGGCCGGGGCTGTTGCCGTCTTTGGAGCTGCCCCCGGAGCTTCGCCCGTGCCGGACAGCGGCCAAGGAGCGGACGACGGCGTGGCCCGGAATGGTGCCGACAGTTCCGCTGTGGGGACGGCGGCTTCCCCGTGCTTGAGCAGGGGTGCACCGAAGGTGAGGGACAGGAAACCCAGGACTCCGCACAGCAGGATTGCCAGATCTCCACGGTTCCATCCCCGGTCGCGCAGGACTTCCAGGACACGCAGAACGCCACCGCGGAAGCCGTGGGTGCCGGAGTGCTTGGCCATGATGTTCCTTTGCGTTCAGAAGCCTTTGCGTTCAGAAGGTGGAGGGTGCGCCCGCTTGAAATTGCGCCGAGGGCGTCCCGCCAGGTTTTGGCGGGACGCCCTCGGTAACAGACCCCGGAGGCTCTGGCGGCGTCAGCCCGCCGTCGGCGATTCCGTCCGGGACTTGCGGCGCACTGCAACCACAGCGCCCGCACCTAGCAGGACGCCCAGACCGGCCAGCCAGGTAGTATTTTCATCTGATCCGCCGATGGCGGTTTGCGCGTTGAAGCCCTGGTTGGTGCCCTGGCTGACAGCGGCTGCTGCTGCGGCGGGCGCCTTTGCGGCAGCTGCCTTCGGTGCGGCAACCTGGGGTGCTGGCGTCTGAGCCGCCGGAGTAAGCGCCACGGGGACCTCTGTGACCACTGGGTCCGCCTCCGCGGGTGGGTCCACAGGCGGATCGACTGGCGGGTCCACAGGCGGATCCACAGGCGGGTCCACTGGGGGCGGCGTGAGGCAGGCTTGGGTAGGATCGCCACCCACAGGCCAGTTCGAGCCGCCGGGCAGTAGAGCATTCGGCGGAATGATGTCATCCGCGTGTCCGGCATGCCCAGCCAGGCCGTTCACCCCGTTGAGGTCGATGGCGATGGTTCTTCCGTTATGGCAAAGAGTGAAGTTGTCGGCCGCAGTGGCCGGAGTCGCCGTGACGCTGAGCATTGCTAGCCCCACGACCCCCAAAGTTGCGAATGTTCGTTTCATGGTTTTCGTCTCCCCAGATTGTTCTGAAAGGACCACGGCGGCAAGGGAGAAGCGACGGTTCTGAATGCCCCCAGCAGCATGATCAGTTTTGCTTGTGGCTTCAGGCTAGGGGCGCCGGACGGGCGCGGTCGCGAGTAGCGGGTACTCGTCTTTTTCGGCCTTTGACCTGCGCCGTTACCTGCATGTACGCGGAATCGGGAGCATTGCCAGGTTGTGGCCACCCTTGAACGTGGACAGGGCGGCGCCTAACGTTGGAGCATACGAAAGGTGCGTGACCGGCATGGAAATCTACATGTGGTGGCTGGATCTGGACCTGCAAACCAAGGAATGGCTGAGAGAAAACCTCCGTGCGGCGGAACTGCCGCTGCCGGTGCTGCAGGGCATCGCCGAAGCCGGCGGGCCGCATCCGGGTACCCCGGTGGCTGTGCTCACCGAAGCGGACTGGGATTTCATCGAGACGCAGTCCGAATTCGTCGACTGACAGGGCGCGGTCCGGCCACGCCGGACCAGTCCACATAGCGAAGAAAAGCGTTGCGGCCCTCCGGCCGGGGTGGTTGCATGGGGTGCATGGCAACCGTAGAGAACTTTGTCTTAGCAATCGGGACCAAAAAAGGCCTCTGGCTGGCCACCAGCCAGGACCGGAAACAATGGTCCTTCTCCGGCCCGCATTTCCTGATGAGCGAAATCCCCAGCATCGGGATCGACACACGGGACGGCCGTACCCGGATCATGGTGGGCGTCAGGTCCGAGCACTGGGGCCCCACTGTGGCCCATTCCGATGACCTCGGCGCCACCTGGACCGAGCCCGAACAGGGCGCCATCATGTTTCCCGAAGACACCGGCGCGGCAGTGGAGCGCATCTGGCAGATCTATCCGGACGCAGAGTCGCGGCCAGGAGTGGTGTGGGCAGGGGCCGAACCGATTTCGGTCTGGAAATCCACCGATGGCGGCGAGCATTTCGAACTCAACCGCGGGCTATGGGATCATCCTCATCGCAGCGAATGGGGTGCGGGCTACGGCGGCGCCGCCGCCCACTCCATCGTGGTGAACCCGGCCGGGGACAACGTCCACGTCGCCATGAGCACCGGCGGTGTGTACCGCTCGCTCGACGGCGGTGCGTCCTGGGAGCCCCGCAACAAGGGTATTTCGGCCTACTTCATGCCGGACCCCAATCCTGAGTTCGGCCAGTGCGTCCATAAGATCGCGGCGGATGCTTCGGTGGAAGGACGGCTTTACGCGCAGAACCATCATGGCGTCTACCGCACGGATGACAACGGCGAAAACTGGAACTCCATCGCCGGGGGCCTTCCTGCCGACTTTGGCTTTGTGATGCTGACGCACCCGCGGCGGGATGGAACCGCCTGGGTTGTGCCGCTCAAGGCCGACGGCGAGCGGATCCCGCCCGAAGGGAAGCTTGCCGTGCACCGAACGGACGATGCCGGGGCCACCTGGAAGCGCCTGGATACCGGCCTGCCCAAGGGGGAGTACAACAGCGTCCTCCGCGACGCCGCGGGCGTGGACGCATCCGAGCCGGCCGGCGTCTACTTCGGAACGCGCGGCGGCACGGTGTACGCCAGCGCGGATGAAGGGGAGACGTTTGCCGAGGTTGTCAGCCATCTCCCCGACGTCCTGTGTGTCCGCGCGACCGTAGTCTCGGCGGCTGGACTGGCGGCTCCGGAAACGGCAGCGACCCGCGGTGCCTGACATCAGCGTGGTACTACCCAGCATCCTCCAGCCGCTGGCCGGCGGGCAGTCCATCCTGACTGCGCCCGCCGACGGGACGGTGACGGTGGGAAGCCTGCTGGATTCGGTGACCGGGGGTTACCCGGTGCTGGCCAGGCGGCTGCGGGACGAAACCGGGGCGCTTCGCCGGTACGTGAATATTTACGTTGCCGGTGACGAGGTGCGCCGGCTCCAGGGCCTGGAAACCGAGGTGTCGCCCGGCCAGGAGGTACTGGTCATCCAGTCGGTGGCGGGAGGTTAGGGCCGAAGTAGCTCTCCGGCGGTCCGGCGGGCAGTCCTGACTGACTTCACCCGCCGCCGTCGCACGCGCTCGCGGTGCAAAAATGCCGTGCTGCAAGATTCCGCAGGGCGGTTCTGCGTCAGCGGCCCGAAACAGGATCAGGCAATCCGCCAAACGCTGCATTCGTCCGTATTGATCGCTTTCCGCGAGCCGCTGTTATGGTCCATGATCCAGACAACGCCGATTCCCGGCGCTGTCTCCTGGACACGGCCACGGCGGATGACCACGTCGTCGTAGCTGGGGCCTACGGAGAGGCGGGCCTCGATTTCATCGCCGCGGTGGAGCTGGTCCAGGGCACGGACTCTTGTTACATGGGCTTTGGCTTCCTTCAACATGGGGTCCTCCTGGCTGGAGCTGGTGCCTGCGCTTGCCGGCACTTCCAGTGTGGCGGGGCAATGTTGCGCCCTGGTTTCCCCAACGTTAGGGGCCGGTTAGTTCTCCGCGATCGATTCGTTTCCGGTGGCACCACAGGATTCGGCGAATGCCACGCGTCAAACCCCGCCGCGGCCTTCAGTTGGGCATCGTGCCAGTTCAGGCCTACCGCCGCGGGCCCTCCCGGGCAAGAATGGGCCCTATGCAACTTCCCGTGATGCCTCCCGTCCCGCCCATGCTCGCTAAGGCCGTCAGCGGAATGCCCGACGGGGCCCTCAGCTATGAGCCCAAGTGGGACGGGTTCCGGTCGATTATTTTCCGCGACCGCGATGAGCTGGAGATCGGCAGCCGCAACGAAAAGCCCATGACCAGGTATTTTCCTGAGCTTGTGGAAGCCCTCAAGGAGAACCTGCCGCCCCGCTGTGTGCTGGACGGCGAGATAGTCCTGGTGGGGGCATCCGGTGACCGGCTGGATTTCGATGCCCTGCAGCAGCGCATCCATCCCGCCGCCAGCCGGGTAAAGCTTCTCGCCGAACAGACCCCCGCCAAGTTTGTGGCCTTTGACCTGCTGGCCCTGGGCGACGAGGACTACACCGGCCGGCCCTTTGCCGAGAGGCGGGCAGCATTGGAAAAGGCGCTCGCCGGAAGCAAGGCGCCCGTCCACCTCACCGCCGCGACCCAGGACAAGGCCATTGCCGAGCAGTGGTTCCAGCAGTTCGAAGGTGCGGGCCTGGATGGGATTGTGGCCAAGCCGCTGGACGGCAGCTACCTGCCGGACAAGCGCGTGATGTTCAAGATCAAGCACGAACGCACAGCAGACTGCGTCGTGGCCGGCTACCGCGTACACAAGAGCGGACTGGACGCGATCGGCTCGCTGCTGCTGGGGCTGTACAAGGACGACGGCGGCCTGGCCAGCGTCGGCGTGATCGGCGCCTTCCCCATGAAGCGCCGGCAGGAGCTGTTCGAGGAACTCCAGACGCTGGTCACGGATCTTGACGGACATCCCTGGGCATGGGCCAAGCAGGCGGACGGCGAACGGACCCCGCGCAACGCGGAGGGCAGCCGGTGGAGCGCCGGCAAGGACCTGTCCTTTGTGCCGCTCCGGCCCGAACTGGTGGTGGAGGTCCGGTACGACCACATGGAAGGTGAGCGCTTCCGGCATACCGCCCAGTTTTCACGCTGGCGGCCGGACCGGGACCCCGAATCCTGCACCTACGCCCAGCTGGAGGAACCGGTGAGCTTCGACCTCGCGTCCGTGCTGGAGACCGGCCGGCCCTGACGCCTGGTTCGGGAGGCACCCAACCCGCCGCCCGCCGTCGTACGTTCTTGCCCGGTTGCCTCCCCGAGGACACGGAAAAGCCCGGCGCGTCCTGGGGACGCGCCGGGCTTTCCGGTAAGCAACCGGGCAGGAACGCCAGCTCGCCGAGGAACCCTACTTCAGGCCGAGCTGCTTGGTGGGGACGTTGAAGGTCTCCTTGGCCGTCAGGGCGGAGATGGCCGAGATGCCGCAGATGATGGCGGTGAAGACGCTGATCTGGACCCAGCCGCCGGGCTTGATGCCGCCCATCGCCGCCACGATGGCCGGGGCGAAGCCTGCCATCAGGAAGCCCAGCTGCGTACCGATCGCCAGGCCGGAGAAGCGGACCTTGGTGCTGAACATCTCGGCGTAGAAGGACGGCCAGACCGCGTTGGAGGCCGCGTAGCCGCAGGAGAAGAAGCCGATGGCCGCGAGGAACATCAGCGGGATGCTGCCGGATTCCAGGCTGAGCAGGAACACCGGAGTCAGGATGGCGCTGGCCACGGCACCGTAGATGAAGACCGGCTTGCGGCCGATCCGGTCCGCGAGCTTGCCGAACAGCGGCTGGGTGCCCAAAGCGACCAGGTTGGCGCCGACCACGAGCCACAGCGTGGTGGTGCCGTCAACACCGGCCACGGTCTTGGCGTAGCTGATGGCGAGCGTGCCGAACACAGTGGAGACGGCGGCGATGAAGGCACAGCAGACCACGCGGAGCACGTCGCGCCAGTGGTCCTTGAGGAGGTCAGCGACCGGCAACTTGGAGATCTGGGCGGTTTTCTGGGCTTCCTCAAAGGCCGGGGGCTCGTGCAGCGTGCGGCGGATGAAGAACGCAACAAGAACGACGACGGCGCTGAGCCAGAACGGGACGCGCCAACCGATGCCGTACTTGATCTCGTCCGGGAGTGCCAGGACGGGGATGAAGACGAGGGCGGCGAGGATCTGGCCGCCCTGGGTGCCGGTGAGGGTCCAGGACGTGAAGAAGGAGCGGCGGTTGTCCGGTGCGTGTTCCAGCGTCATGGATGATGCGCCGGCCTGCTCGCCCGCTGCGGAGAGGCCCTGGCAAAGCCGCGCCAGCACCAGCAGGGCCGGAGCCCACCAGCCCACGGTGTTGAAGTCGGGCAGGCAGCCGATCAGGAACGTTGAGGCGCCCATCAGCAGCAGCGTGAACATCAGGACCTTCCGCCGGCCCACCCGGTCACCGAAGTGGCCCAGGATGACTGCGCCCACCGGCCGTGCCACGTAGGCGAAGCCGAAGGTGGCGAAGGACATCACGGCCGCGTTGGCTCCGGCATCCGGGAAGAACACGGTGGGGAAGATCAGGGCGGCGGCGGAACCGAAGATGAAGAAGTCATAGTATTCGACGGCGCTGCCCAGGAAGCTGGCGAGGGCTGCCTTCTTTGGCGTCCCGGCCGGGGCAACGGTGCCCGGCCCCGCGGACGGAAGTGTCTGGCTCATGGAGTTCCTTAGGTGTGACGACGTTGTCGCGGATGGTTCTGGAGGGTCGCAGCCGCAGCTGCCTGTGTGGAGGCCTGGTGCGGTGCGGCTGGAGTCCGTTGAAAGACCCGTGCTAGTAGCCACATGGTGGGAGCTACTTGTGCGATACAGCAATGATGGCTGTGAGCGCAGTCACTTGTCAAGAAAATAATCACCATCTAGAAATAGTTCTCACGATGTGGCAACATCAACCTATGAGTGTGAATCAAACCACAGCGCCCGATGACGTCGCCGCTGAGCCAAAGACGCCCAAGGGTGACCGTACGGACATGGTGGGCAAGGCCCTGGGCCTGCTGGTCCTCCTGGGTGACGAGCCGCGTGGCGCCAGCGCCGCGGAGATCTCGCGCCGCGCCGACCTCCCCTTCAGCACCACCTACCGCCTGCTGGGTTCCCTGACGCGGGACGGGTTTGTGGACTATGAGCCGGACGGCCGCCGCTACCATCTGGGCCTGCGGATCTTCCAGCTGGGCCAGCGCGTCTCCAACCATCACGGATTTGCCGGCACGGCGCTGCCGGTCCTGCGCCGCGTCACCGAACAGACGGGGGAGGCCACCATCCTCAGCGTCCGCGACGGCCACCATCACCTCACGGTCAACAAGGTGGACGGCCCGCAGACCTTCCGCGTCACCAGCGATCCCGGGCATCTGGGCGCCCTGCACGCAACAGCCGTGGGCAAGGCGCTGGTGGCTTTTGCCGAGGATGCGGAGCGTGCGGCGCTGCTTGAGGAGCTTGAGCTGGAGCCCCTCACTGAACACACCATCACTGACCGTGCCGCTTTCCGTGCGGAGATCGAGAAGGTGCGCCGGCAGGGGTATGCCGTCATGGACGAGGAGAACGAGAGCGGCATGCGGGCCGTGGCCGTGCCGCTGCTCAATTCGCAGGGCCATGCCTTCGCCTCCCTGGCCACCGCTGTTCCGGTGTTCCGGCTCAGCATGGAAGCCCTGCTGGCCCATGTGCCTCTGCTGCAGGAAGCCGCGGCAGAGCTGGCTGCGCGCTTGCCGCAACGGTAAATAGTCTCTAAATGTTCGTATGTAGAACAAGCGTGCGAGAAGTGAACAAGTGTTGTACTGTAATCCCTATCACCCGACCCACCGCGGACGCCCCGAGCGCCGCCGCCCGCCGGGTGTCGTATCAAAGGAGCTGCCCGGATGAGCAATCGAACTGAGTCCTACCTTGTGGGACTGGTTGGCGACGGCGTCATGCCGTCACTCACTCCCCCCATGCACGAACGCGAAGGCGATGTGCAGGGCCTGCGCTACCTCTACCGCCCCATCGACCTGCTGGAGCTCGGACTCTCCGGCGACGCCGTGGGGGACCTGCTCAAGAGTGCCCGCAGCCTGGGCTTCAACGGCCTGAATATCACCCATCCGTGCAAGCAGCTTGTCCTGGCGCACCTGGACGAGGTCTCGCCGGATGCCCGCAGGCTCGGCGCCGTCAACACCGTGGTCATCGAGGACGGCCGGTTCATCGGCCACAACACCGACTTTTCGGGCTTCGCCGCCGCCCTCGCCTCCGGCCTCCCGGGCGCGCGGCTGGACCGCGTTGTCCAGCTTGGCGCGGGAGGTGCCGGTTCCGCCGTCGCCTATGCCCTGCTCACCGCCGGCGTGAAGGCGCTGGACCTGGTGGACGTGGACCCCGCCCGCTGCGCGGCACGCGCCGCAGAACTGGCCGGCTTCTTCCCGGGCAGCACCGTCACAGCGCGTACGACGGCGGAGCTGCCGCAGCTGATGCCGCAGGCCGACGGTCTGGTGCACTGCACGCCCGTCGGCATGGCCGCCCACCCGGGCGTCCCGCTGGACCTGGGCCTGCTGGAATCACGACACTGGGTGGCGGACATCGTCTACCGCCCCATCGATACCGAACTCGTCCGCGGCGCCCGCGCCAAGGGCTGCGAGGTCCTGGACGGCGGCCGCATGGCCGTGGGCCAGGCCGCAGACTCGTTCCGGATTTTCACCGGGCTGGAAGCCAACGCGGACCGCATGCGCAGCCATTTCCTGGAGCTCGTGGCCAAGGAAGAGGTGGCGGCCTGATGCGCACCGGAATCGCCACGGTCTGCCTCTCCGGCACGCTGAAGGAAAAGATGCAGGCCTGCGCCATCGCGGGCTTTGACGGCATCGAAATCTTCGAACAGGATCTGGTGACGTCGCCGCTCACGCCCGAGGACGTCCGCAAGATGGCGGCCGACCTTGGCCTCACGCTGGATCTTTACCAGCCGTTCCGGGATTTCGACAGCGTGTCCGACGACCTCCTGGCCGCCAACCTCCGGCGCGCCGAAGCCAAATTCAAACTCATGGCGCGGCTGGGCATGGACACCATCCTGGTCTGCTCCAACGTGGCCACCGCCAGCATCGACAGCGACGACCTCCGGGTGGAACAGCTCGGCCAACTGGCTGCGCTGGCGGGGGAGCATGGCGTCAAGGTTGCCTACGAGGCCCTGGCCTGGGGCAAGTACGTCAGCGAATACGAGCACGCCCACAAGCTGGTGGAAGCCGTGGACCACCCCAGCCTGGGCACCTGCCTGGACTCCTTCCACATCCTGTCCCGCAGCTGGGACACCGCCCCCATCGAGGCCTTCAACCCGGACAAGATCTTCTTCGTCCAGGTGGCGGACGCCCCCAAGCTCGCCATGGATGTCCTCTCCTGGAGCCGGCACTACCGCGTGTTCCCGGGCGAGGGCCAGTTCGAGCTTGCCAAGTTCATGGGACACGTGGTCCGGGCGGGGTACAGCGGCCCGGTGTCGCTGGAAATCTTCAACGACGTCTTCCGCCAGTCGGACGTGGACCGCACCGCCGTCGACGCGATGCGCTCGCTCATCTGGCTGGAGGAACAGAGCGCCAAGTGGCTGGATGCTGCTTCCGACGGCGGGACCGGCGCCGGGATCAACGCCGCCGCGTCCCGCCGTCGTTATCCGATGGAACTGGCCACACTCCCGCAAGTGGCCGAGCCGGCTGGCTACAACTTCGCCGAAGTCAGGGCCGCGGACACCAAGGGGCTGGAAACGGTCCTGGGCCAGCTGGGCTTCGAGTTCAACGGCCGGCACCGCACCAAGGACGTGCAGCTCTGGAGCATGGGCCACGCCCGGGTGATCATCAACGAGGCCGCACCGGCAGAGGGGGACGATTCAGCGGGGGATGCGTCGCCCGCCATCGCTCCTGCTATCGCGGCTTTGGGGTTCGACGTCGACTCCCCGGTGATTGCCGCCGCCCGCGCCCAGCAGCTGAAGGCCCCCGCGGTCCCGCGCAAGAGCCAAGCCAACGAGGAGGTGTTCCAGGGCTTCGCCGCCCCGGACTCCACCGAGATCTTTCTGTGCCAGGGCAGCCCGGACGGCACCGCGGCCTGGACCAGCGAGTTCGGGGAAGGGCTCGAAAAGCCCGCCGCCGGCCACACCGCCGTGATCGACCACGTCAACCTTGCCCAGCCATGGCAGCATTTCGACGAGGCCGTCCTCTTCTACACGAGCGCCCTGGCCCTGGAGCCGCAGCCGTTCGCGGAGGTGCCCAGCCCCACCGGCCTGGTCCGCTCGCAGGTCATGGCCACCAGGGACCGCGCCGTGCGGCTGGTGCTGAACCTCGCGCCGCTGAACCAGCAGCGCAGGACCTATCAGGAACACATCGCCTTCGCGGTGGATGACCTGGTGGCCACCGCCAGGGACTGTAAGGCCCGCGGCCTGGAGTTCCTGGAGATTCCGGCGAACTACTACGAGGACCTGGGTGCACGGTTCGGCCTGGCCCCGGACTTCCTGGCAACGCTGCAGGAACTGAACCTCCTGTACGACCGGGATGCGGACGGGGAATTCCTCCATTTCTACACAGCCACGGTGGGGAGTGTGTTCTTCGAAATGGTGGAACGCCGCGGCCCCTACGACGGCTATGGGGCCCCCAACGCGCCCGTGCGGCACGCAGTCCAGTACGACCACCTGCAGCACCGGTAAGACAGCACCACCAACACCCCCAGCAGCAACAACCACCTAGCAGCAACAACCAGAGAAAAGGAGGCCGCAGTGGAGACACAGCAGGATCTCAGTGCAGAGATTAACGCCATGGGCGATGCCTACGCGCGGGCGCTCAAGGACGGCGCCCCGGCCGAAACACAGCCCCGGCTGGACTACGCGCCCTACCGCAGCAGCATCCTGCGGCACCCCACCAAAAGCCTGCACCACGCTGACCCGGAAACCATCGAGCTCTACTCGCCGGCGTTCGGCCACCAGGACGTGCACGCCCTGGAAGCGGACCTGACCATCCAGCACAACGGTGAACCCCAGGGCGAGCGGATCATCGTTGCCGGCAAGGTCCTGGACGGCGACGGCCGCCCCGTTGCCGGGCAGCTCGTGGAGATCTGGCAGGCCAACGCCTCCGGCCGCTACATCCACAAGCGTGACCAGCATCCGGCACCGCTGGACCCGAACTTCACCGGAGTGGGCCGCTGCATCACAGGCCAGGACGGCTCGTACCGGTTCACCACCATCAAGCCCGGCGCCTACCCGTGGAAGAACCACGTCAACGCCTGGCGCCCCGCCCACATCCACTTCTCCATGTTCGGCACCGAGTTCACGCAGCGCATCGTCACCCAGATGTACTTCCCCGGCGACCAGCTGTTCCCGCTGGACCCCATCTACCAGTCCATCGTGGACCAGGACGCCCGCGACCGGCTCGTTGCTACCTACGACCACAACCTGACCGAGCCCGAATGGGCCCTGGGCTACAACTGGGACATCGTCCTCACCGGCTCCAAGCGGACCTGGACCGAAAACGAGGCGCTCGGCGCAGCAGGAGACGAGGAATAACGTGAGCACAACCACCAAGCTTGTTCCCACCCCCGGCCAGACCGTCGGCCCGTTCTACGGTTACGCCCTGCCGTTCGTGAAGGACAACGAACTCCTGGCGCCCGGCTCGCCCGGTTCCATCCGCCTCCAGGGCACTGTGTATGACGGCGCCGGGGAAACCATCCCGGACGCCATCCTGGAGATCTGGCAGCCCGACGGCGACGGCAGGATCGCGCAGCAGACCGGTTCACTGGTCCGCGACGGCTACACCTTCACCGGCTGGGGCCGCGCTTCCGTGGGCCACTCCGGTGTGTACACGTTCACCACCGTGAACCCGGGCCCCACCGAGTCCGGTGCTGCTCCGTTCATCTCCGTCGCCGTGTTTGCCCGTGGCCTGATGAACCGCCTGTTCACCCGCGTGTACCTGCCGGAGAACGAGGAAGCCCTCGCCAAGGATCCGCTGCTCAGCTCCCTGGACCCGGACCGCCGCAAGACCCTCATTGCCCGGCGCGATCCCGACGGCGGGCTCACGTGGGACATCCACCTGCAGGGCGACGGCGAAACAGTCTTCCTGGACTTCCAGTGACTGACGCTGCCCTGGGCCACTTCGGAAGCGCGGCTGACGGTGACGTCGGCCTGTTGAGTCCTGTTTCGGCGTCGCCCCTGGTGACGGCGCTGACCGGTGACCGCGCCGTGCTGGCGGCGATCCTCGCCGTCGAGTCCGGCTGGGCCGCCGTGCTGGAGAAGGCGGGCCTGGTGCCTGCCGGTTCCGCCGCCGTCGTGGCCTCGGCCGCCGAGGCGGGCCGCTACGACGCGGCAGACATCGCGCTCCGGGCCCAGGGCGGCGGCAATCCTGTCATCCCGGTGCTGGCAGACCTTCGCAAGCACGTCACAGCGCTGGACACCGCCGGGATTGGCGCAATGAAGGCGGTTCACACATCGCTGACCAGCCAGGACGTGCTGGACACGGCCCTGATGCTGCTCGCGCGCAACACCGTTGAGGCGGTGCTGGCAGACCTGAAATGCACGACGGCGGCGCTCGCTTCCTTGGCGGAACAGCATGCGGACACGCTGGGCGTGGGCAGAAGCCTGACCCAGCACTCGCTTCCGTTCACTTTTGGGCTGCGGGCGGCGCAGTGGTTCCACGGACTGGCCGCCGCAGGCCGGCAGCTGGGCAACGTGCAGTTCCCGGTGCAGTTCGGCGGGGCGGCCGGAACGTTGGCTGCAGGAACCGTGCTGACCGCAGGAACGTCCGCCACCCCGTTTGACCTGGCCGAATCCCTGGCAGCACAGCTTGGCCTGGCCGCAGCACCGGCACCGTGGCACACGAACCGGCTGGCCGTCACGGCCCTCGGCAGCGCGCTGGCCTCGGCGCTGGACGCCGCCGGCAAGGTCGCCACGGACGTCCTGTTCCTGAGCCGGCCCGAGGTGGCCGAACTCGCCGAACCGCGCGCCGCCGGACGCGGCGTATCCTCTGCCATGCCGCAGAAGCAGAACCCGGTGTTGTCGGTCCTCATCCGCAGCGCCGCCCTCCAGGCGCCCCAGCTGGTGGCCCAGCTGCACCTGGCCGCCGCGAACTTCAACGACGAACGCCCCGACGCCGCCTGGCATACGGAATGGCCGGCCCTGCGCCAGCTTCTCCGCCTGGCACTTGGCGCGGCCGGGCACCTGCGGGAACTTGCCGAAGGCCTGCAGGTTTTCCCCGACGCCATGCGCCGCAACCTCGAGCTCGCCGGCCCGTTGCTGCTGGCCGAAGGCGTGGGCGCCGCAGTTGCCCCGCTGCTGGCCGAACAGGATGGCCGCAGCGGGAAGGAGCAGCTGCAGGCCGTGGTGGACCGGGCGCTCCAGGCGCCCGCCGCCGAGCAGGGCGCCACCTACCGCCGGCTGCTCCGCGAGGCTATCCCGGCGGGCGTGCTCACCGATCTGCGGCTCGACGAACTCCTGGACCCGGCCAGCTACCTGGGCCAGGCAGCCGAGATATCGCGCCGCATCCTGGCCGCGTACCCCGACTTTTCCAAACCTACCCAGAACGGAGCCAACCGTGGCTAAACCGACCCTGAAGGCAGTTCTGCTGTCGCCCCAACGGGCCCTAGGCGATCGTCCCCTGCTGGTGGTTGGACCATCACTGGGTACGTCCTCCGTCCTATGGTCCGACGTGGCCACCCTGCTCAGCAACGACTACGACGTGGTGGCCTGGGACCTGCCCGGGCACGGCGTCTCACCCGCCGCAACCGAGACCTTCGACGTCGCGGGCCTGGCGGATTCAGTGGTGGACCTGGTGGACTCGATCGCCCCGGGCGAAGTCTTCCACTACGCGGGGGTTTCGCTCGGCGGTGCCACCGGCCTGCAGCTGGGCATCAAGCACGGCGAACGCCTCAAGAGCCTGTCCATCCAGTGCGCCGGGGCCAAGATCGGCACCCCCGAGGCGTGGCTGGAACGTGCTGAAACCGTGCGCAGCCAGGGCACTCCCGTGATGATCCAGGGCTCCGCGCAGCGCTGGTTCGCGCCGGGCTTTATGGACCGTGAGCCCGAGCGGAGCAGCCGGCTCCTGCATGCCCTCCGCGACACCGACCGCTTCAGCTACGCTTTCTGCTGCGAAGCCCTTGCCGGCTTTGACGTCCGTGCCGAACTCGGCAGCATCACCGTCCCCACCCAGGCAGTGGCGGGTGCGGCAGACACTGTTGTGCCGCCGTCGTTCGCGGAAGAAATTGTTGCCGGCATCACCGCCGGGGGCGGCACTGCGAACGCTGTGACGCTCGGGGGAGTGGCGCACCTGGCCCCCGCCGAGGCGCCCGCCCACGTTGCCGAACTGCTGCGGACCCTCATCACCTGGAGCGAATCGCGCAGGGCAGCCAAGTGAGCGCGCCGGATATCAGCGGGGCTGAACGGAACGGCGTGGTCCAGCCGGATGCCACCAGCCAGGAAATTTACGACGGCGGCATGGTGGTCCGCCGCGAGGTGCTGGGCGCCGCGCATGTGGACCGGGCCAACGCCACCAAGGACGATTTCACTGAGGATTTCCAGGACATGATCACGCGGATCGCGTGGGGTGGCATCTGGACCCGGCCGGGCATCTCACGGCAGATGCGCTCTGCGGTGACCATCACTGCGATGGTGGCGCACGGGCACTGGGAAGAGCTGGCCATGCACATCCGCGCGGCCATCACCAACGGCCTGAGCAGGGACGAAATCAAGGAAATCCTGCTCCAGACGGCCATCTACTGCGGGGTTCCCTCCGCCAACACGGCCTTCAAGACCGCCCAGCAGGTCTTCCTCGAACTCGACCGCGCCCCCACCCCGGACTCCGCCGCCACCCCACCCAACTAGCGCCCCCACCCAACTAGGTAGCACTAACTGTCGTTTTGAGCCTCCATAACGACACTTACTGCTACCTAGTTGGGACCATCCACAGAATTCAGAGGAACATTCATGAACCAGGCCTTTATCTACGACGCGGTCCGCACCCCTTTCGGCAAGTTCGGCTCCGGCCTTGCCGCCGTCCGCCCGGATGACCTTGCCGCGCACGTGATCAAGGAATCCGTGAAGCGCGCCCCCGGGCTCGATCCGGAGCGGATCGACGAGGTCGTCTTCGGCAACGCCAACGGCGCCGGCGAGGAGAACCGCAACATCGCCCGGATGGGCACCCTGCTGGCCGGCCTGCCGGTCTCGATCCCGGGTACCTCGGTGAACCGGCTCTGCGGTTCGTCGCTGGATGCTGCGATCATCGCCTCGCGCCAGATCAACGCCGGCGACGCCGAGCTGATGCTGGTTGGCGGCGCCGAATCGATGTCCCGCGCCCCCTGGGTCCTGCCCAAGACGGACAAGCCCTACCCGGCCGGGGACATGACCCTGGCGTCCACCACGCTGGGCTGGCGCCTGGTGAACAAGGCCATGCCCAAGGAATGGACCATCTCCCTTGGCGAGGCCACCGAGCGGCTCCGCGAGAAGTACGGCGTGACCCGGGAAGCCCAGGACGAATTCGCCGCTGACTCACACAACCTCTCCGCAGCTGCCTGGGATGAGGGCTTCTACGACAACCTCGTGGCCCCGGTCCCGGGCACGGACCTGGTCCGGGACGAGGGCATCCGCGCCGGTTCCTCGGCAGAGAAGCTGGCCGGGCTGAAGACCGTGTTCCGCACCGAGAACGGCACCGTCACCGCCGGGAACGCATCCCCGCTGTCCGACGGCGCCTCCGCGGCCTGGATCGGTTCCGAAGCCGCCGCCGGGCTGCTCGGGCTGGAACCGCTGGCCCGCATTGCCGGCCGCGGCGCGCACGGCAACGACCCGCAGTTCTTCGGCTACGCCCCGGTGGAGGCCGCGAACAAGGCCCTCGCGAAGGCGGGCATCGGCTGGGACCAGGTGGGCGCCGTCGAACTTAACGAAGCGTTTGCCGCGCAGTCCCTGGCCTGCATCAACGCCTGGGGCATCGATCACTCGATCGTGAACCGGCACGGCGGCGCGATCGCCATGGGCCACCCCTTGGGCGCGTCCGGCACCCGGATCCTGGGTACCCTGGCCCGGTCCCTGCAGGCCTCCGGTGAGCGCTGGGGCGTGGCCGCGATCTGCATCGGCGTTGGCCAGGGCCTCGCCGTTGTCCTCGAAAACGTTACGGCCGGTGCCGGCACCAGCACAGGAAGGGCATAAGCGATGCTGACATTTGTTGACTCCGTGAACGAGGCCGTGTCCGTTATCAAGGACGCCTCCACCGTGATGATCGGCGGGTTCGGCAACGCCGGCCAGCCGTTCGAACTGATCGACGCCCTGATGGCCTGCGGCGCCAAGGATCTGACCGTGGTGAACAACAACGCCGGACAGGGAGACCAGGGCCTGGCGCTGCTGATCAAGGAGGGCCGGGTGAAGAAGATGATCTGCTCCTTCCCGCGGCAGTCCGATTCGTGGCACTTCGACGCCAAGTTCCACGCCGGCGAGATCGAGCTGGAGCTGGTCCCGCAGGGCAACCTGGCCGAGCGGATCCGCGCCGCCGGTGCCGGCATCGGCGGGTTCTTCACGCCCACCGGCTACGGCACCATGCTGGCCGAGGGCAAGGAAACCCGCATCATCGACGGCCGTGGCCAGGTGTTCGAGACGCCCATCCACGCCGACGTGGCGCTGATCAGGGCCCTGAAGGCCGACGGCGTGGGGAACCTTGTGTACCGCAAGACCGCCCGGAACTTCGGTCCCATTATGGCCGCCGCCGCGAAGCACACGGTGGTCCAGGTTTCCGAGATCGTCCCCACCGGCGGGCTCGACCCCGAAAACGTCGTCACTCCCGGAATCTACGTCAACAGCATCGTGAAGGTGGCCTGATCATGAGCGCACAGACCAACAGCCAGGCCAGCATCCAGACGTCCGACAAGCCCCTGGGCCGCGATCAGCTCGCCGAACTCGTGGCCCGCGACATCGCGCCCGGCTCGTTCGTGAACCTCGGCATCGGCCAGCCCACCCTGGTCTCCAACTACCTCAAGCCGGAGCAGAACATCACGCTCCACACGGAGAACGGCATGCTGGGCATGGGCCCTGCCGCTGAGGGCGACGAGATCGACGGCGACCTCATCAACGCCGGCAAGATCCCCGTCACAGAGCTCCCAGGGGCCTCCTACTTCCACCACGCGGACTCGTTCGCGATCATGCGCGGCGGGCACCTGGATATCTGCGTGCTCGGTGCTTTCCAGGTCTCAGCCACCGGCGACCTCGCCAACTGGCACACCGGCGCCCCTGACGCCATCCCGGCCGTTGGTGGCGCGATGGACCTGGCCACCGGCGCCAAGGACGTGTTTGTGATGATGACGCTCCTGACCCGCGAGGGCGCCTCGAAGATCGTGGAAGCCTGCACATACCCGCTCACCGGAGTTGGCTGCGTGACCCGCGTGTACACGGACAAGGCCGTCTTCCTGACCGGACCCGACGGCGTCACTGTCCGCGAAACGTTCGGCTACACCTTCGAGGAGCTCCAGGACCTGGTGCCCGTCCCGCTCAAGGCAGCCGCCGCCGGCGTTGGTTGAGCCTGCCGAAACCCACCGCCGAATAGGATTGGTAACCATGACCAACGCGCCAGCAGACTCACGGACCGCCCCGCAGGCGAGCGACCAGTACGTGCAGTCGCTGGCGCGCGGGCTGGCCGTGATCCGCGCCTTTGATACCGACCACCCGGTCATGACCCTCACCGAGGTGGCGGCACGGACGGACCTGACCAGAGCCACAGCCCGGCGCTTCCTGCACACCCTCGTTGAGCTGGACTACGTACGGACCGACGGTAAGACGTTTGCGCTCACGGCCAAGGTCCTGCAGCTCGGCTACGCCTACCTCAGCGGGCTGTCCCTGCCGCAGCTGGCCCAGCCACATCTGGAGGAACTGTCCCTCAAGCTGGGCGAATCCACGTCCGCGGCGGTGCTGGACGGCACGGATATCGCCTACATCGCCCGGGTGACCACCCGCCGCATCATGAACGTGGGAATCACCGTGGGCACGCGCTTCCCGGCCTACGCCACGTCCATGGGCAGGGTGCTGCTCGCGGCCCTGCCGCCCGCCGGGCTCAAGGAATACCTGGCGGCGGCGGACATCAAACCCTTGACGCCGCGCGCGCTGGGCACTGTCCCCGAGCTGCTGGCGGTGCTGGACACCGTTCGCGCCCAGGGCTGGTGCCTGCTGGACCAGGAGCTTGAGATCGGGCTGATGTCCGTTGCCGCTCCCGTGTACGACGGGCCAACCAAGGTGGTGGCCGCGGTGAACGTGTCCCTCCAGGCCCAGTCGGTCGCGGCCCAGCCGGACCCGGATGCGTACCTCGCCGCCGTGGCCCGCGAAATCGTGGCTACCGCGAAGCTCGTTTCGGCGGACTTGACCGCGCGGCGGTAGCCTCCGCAAAGGTTAGGTCCGTTTCGACCAGGCGGCGATCGGCCGTTTTGGCTTTCCGATCGACTTTCCGGATTCAATCCGGTCGAGGTTATAGCCGATTCTGTCCCGGAGAGCGGGGCTGCCGCCGGAAATGACCGGCGTTTCGTTCAGGGCAATAGCCAAGCGGGCAATCGTGTCGTGAATGACCGACTCGGTGCGTCGTTTTCCTATTCCACCCCAGCCGGCGGCTTCGGCGTAGAAATGATCAAGGGTTATCCGGTGGTGATTGAACTCACCGCCGATCGCCAACGACAGCTCGTCGCCAATCTTCCTTGATCCGATCCGCGACGGATCATCGTTGATGTGCAGAATTGGGACGGCGTCGTAGAGGTCGGCGATCCGTGAATCCCCCGTCGGTTCATGAACTATGGACGCGTTTTTCGCGTGCGCGTCATGATTGCCGATGATCACGTTGTAGACCAGGTGCTGCAACCAAATCTCCAGATCTGTCCCGTCGCCAAAGGATCCAAAGAGTTCCGCGATCCTCCGGGCCGTGGGCCTTAGCGGCGAGTGGGGCTGCTCGGGATTCTGAAACTTGACGGCCGAGTCAGCCCAGTCGAGTCCGAGGGCCTGTGCAGCGTCCTCCTGATGGATGGGACGGATGCTTTCCCCCTGGACGATGCGGTCGTATCGCTGGATGGCAAGAAACGTGACTTGGTTGTAGGTGACCAGCTCACTCTGGAAGCTGGTCAGACCCATGTGCCGTGACAGTTCGTGGGAGTAGTACTCATCGAAGATTGTGGCAGGGCGGTGTGGTGGCGGCGGCTTGAGAATGTGAGTCGAATGCGCCCGATTTTCCGGGTAGGCCCACTCATCAGCGAATTTCGCCAAGAGGACTTTTGGCTGGAATCCCGGGAGCATCGAGCGGCCGCTGGCTGGCTCATTTCCCAGGTCAAAGTCCCGCTGGGCTGTTTCGAGCTTACGGATTACTTCTCGCGTAGTGAGCGGCCGGTAAGCGCCAGAGGCATGGTCGCCGGGCGAATCGGTTCGGAAGGAGAGGGCCCCGGCCATGGTGAGACCGTATTTCTCGAGGAATGCGAACAGGTCACTCTCATCAATGCGGGCTTTACGTGCAAGCTGGATGCGGTGGTTTCCTTCCGGGGCGTACCCGCCGAGAAAATTGGAGACCTGCCGGGTGTCGAGCGTTGTCCCCGGGACCAGTGAGAAACCCTCACTAAGAAGCCCCGGCGCTCCGGCGAATGAAGGGTCCACCGTGAATGTCACCTGCCGCCGGTCCCGCCGCGTGGGCGTTACCGTGCCAATGTGATCATCGTAGAGATAGACGTCCAAGTGATCAGGCACCAGTGGATCCTGCAGGAACCTCGTAACTGATGGTCACCCTGATTCCAAGGCGACGAAGAGTCCGGAACATGCGTGTGGCCCACAGGGTCGGGGTGCCGGACTCAAGGCTCGCAAGATACAGGCGGGGGATGCCGAGTTCTTCCGCGAGCTGTTCCTGCGTCAATCCGCGTCCAGTGCGCGCGTGCTTTACTGCGGCGCCAAATTCCTTGGGGCTGCGGGCTTCGAAGGCGGGCATGCCACTCCTCATGATTGATTATGGCAACACTGTCCAGTGTATGAATATTACAACATTGTGCAGTGTTTGAATATACCAACATCGTCGGATGTTTGGATATTGAAACACTCGCTGGCGTTTCCAGCTTCGTGCCATCAAAGCGCCATAGACTCTAGCCAACTACGTGCAGCAGTGCCGCTACTCGAAGCCCGGGCCTGAGACAGCCGGACCACGGCCGGGAGTCGACGCCAGAGGTACTGCCGCACTCGTCCGAAAGGGAGTTGGCGGTTTGAAACTGGGCATACCGCGGGAACGTCATGAGGGTGAGCGGCGTGTGGCCGCCACGCCGGAAACGGTCAAGCAGCTGGCGGGGCTGGGGCTGGACGTCCTGATCGAGGCAGGAGCAGGTGCCGCCGCCGGCCACTCAGACCACGATTACGCCGACGCCGGCGCCCGCGTCGTCCAGGACCTGGATCCCGGCGAACTGAACGTCCTGGTCCACGTCCGCCCGCTGGAACCCCCGACGGCGGCAGCCCTGAAGAGGGGCGCCGTCACTGTTGGCCTTGCCTCGCCGTCGTCCGAGCTCGCCACCGTGCAGGCGCTCGTGGATGCCGGCGTCACCGCCTTCGCCCTGGAACTGGTGCCCCGCATCTCGCGCGCCCAGTCCATGGATGCGCTCAGCTCCCAGGCCCTGGTGGCCGGCTACCGCTGCGTGCTGGAGGCGGCCATCCGGCTGCCGCGCTTCTTTCCGCTGTACATGACCGCCGCCGGCACCGTCCCGCCGGCCCGGGTGCTGGTGCTCGGCGCCGGGGTTGCCGGCCTGCAGGCCATCGGCACCGCTAAACGGCTCGGCGCCCGCGTCTCCGCCAACGACATCCGGCCCGCCTCCGCTGACGAGGTCGCGTCGATGGGTGGCACGTTCATCAAACTGGATCTGGAAACGGCGGAGGCTTCGGGCGGCTACGCCCGCGAACTCAGCGCCGACCGCGGCGCCCTCCAGCGTGAACTTCTCGCCCCGCACGTCGCCGTGGCGGATGTCCTGATTACGACGGCGGCCGTCCCGGGCAGGCGCGCACCGCTCCTCGTGAGCCGCCAAATGGTGCAGGGCATGCGCCCCGGTTCCGTCGTCGTCGACCTCGCCGCTGAGTCCGGCGGCAATGTGGAGGGTGCCGTCCCCGGCGAGGACATCCTGGTGCCCACCGCTGACGGGCAGGGCCACGTCACCCTGGTGGGGCTGAAGGACGCGCCGTCCGAGATGGCGCAGGACGCGTCCCGGCTGTATGCCAAGAACGTTGCCAACCTGCTCGCCCTGATGGTCCGGGACGGCACCCTGGCCCCCGATTTCGACGACGACGTAATCGCAGGGACGTGCCTCACGCACGACGGCGCGGTGCGGCACCTGCCCACGGCCGAGGCGCTAGCGGCGCTCATCCCCGCCCTGCCCGACCACGCGCCCCGGGTCCCCATCCAGAACGAGGGGGGAATCTGATGGACGGCATGAGTCTGCTGACGGTCACCGTGCTGGCGGTGTTTGTGGGCTTCGAGGTGGTTTCCAAGGTCTCCAGCACCCTGCACACTCCGCTGATGTCCGGCGCCAACGCCATTCACGGCATCATCCTGGTAGGCGCCATCATCGTGGCCGGCCAGGCCGCGGACCCGGGGATCCTGGCCGTGGCGCTGCTGGCCGTGGTGCTGGCCACCGCCAACCTGGTGGGCGGCTTTGTGGTGACGGACCGGATGCTGCACATGTTCCGTGCCCGCAAGGACGTCGCCCGCCAGGAAGCCCCGGCTAAGGAAGCCACCGGCAGGGAGGACGCAAAGTGACCCTCCTCGATCCTGTCTGGACCTCACTCCTTTACCTCGCTGCGGCGGTGTTCTTCATTCTGGCGCTCCGCGGCCTCAGCTCGCCCCGGACGGCCCGGCGCGGCAACCTGATCGGTGCCTTCGGTGCGCTGCTCGCCGTCGTCACGGTCTTCCTTTCCGCCCGGCTGGACAACATCCCCTGGATCATCGGTGCCATCGCAGTGGGGTCCGCCGTGGCCGCGCCGGTGGCCCGGCGGGTGCAGATGACCCAGATGCCGCAGCTCGTGGCCCTGTTCAACGGCGTGGGCGGCGGCGCCGCAGCCCTGGTGGCGCTGCTGGAACTCAGCCACACGGCCGACCCCTGGGTCCGCGTCGCCATCGTGTTCACCCTGCTGGTGGGGGCCGTGTCCTTCGCGGGCTCCGGGGTCACCTTCGCCAAACTCCAGGAGCTCATGACCACCCGGCCCATCGTTTTTCCGGGCCTTCCCGTGGTTATGGCAGCGGTGCTGCTCGCCGCGGTGGGCACCGCCGTCGCCGTCGTCCTGACAGGTTCCCTGGCGCTCGCGGTGCTGCTGATGGTGCTGGGCTTGGCCGCCGGTGCGCTGCTGGTGCTGCCGGTGGGCGGCGCGGACGTGCCCATCGTCATCTCGCTCCTGAACGCATTCACCGGACTGGCCGTCGCCGCGTCCGGCGTGGTGTTGGGCAACGTGCTGCTGGTGGTGGCCGGCACGCTGGTGGGCGCCTCCGGTACCATCCTCACCCGGGCCATGGCGGCCGCGATGGGCCGCAGCGTGGCTGGCATCCTGTTCGGCGCCTTCAAGGGAGGTTCGACGGCGGGATCCACCGCCGTGAGCGAACGTCCAGTCAGGTCCTCCAGCGCGGAGGACGTCGCCGTGCTCCTGGGCTACGCGCAGCGGGTGATCATTGTCCCCGGCTACGGCCTGGCGGTGGCGCAGGGCCAGCACACCGCGGCCGAGCTGGCCCTGGCCCTCGAAGCCCGCGGCATCGAGGTGGACTTCGCCATTCATCCCGTGGCCGGCCGCATGCCCGGGCACATGAACGTGCTCCTGGCTGAGGCGAACGTGCCGTACGAATCGCTCAAGGAGATGGGCGAAATCAACTCCGAGTTCCGCATGGCCGACGTCGCTTTGGTGGTGGGCGCCAACGACGTCGTGAACCCCGCGGCGAAGACGTGCTCCGGCTCGCCGATCTACGGCATGCCCATCCTGGAAGTGGCCGACGCCCGGCAGGTGATCTTCCTGAAGCGCTCCATGCGGCCAGGATTCGCGGGCATCGAGAACGAGCTCCTGTACGAGCCGCAGACCTCCCTGCTCTTTGGCGACGCCAAGGATTCCCTGGCCAAGGTGCTCGGCGCGGTGAAGGCGCTGTAGCGAAGTACGCTGTCCCCAAGGCCCAATTCCCATGTCAGCGAAGGAAACCATGACAGCCAACAGCCCCACTTCCCTCAAGCGCCCGGCCATCATCATCAATCCTGCCAAGCCGGTGGACATCGACGTGCGTGCCCTGGCAGCCAAGCATTGCTCGGAGAACGGCTGGGGAGATCCCATCTGGCTGGAGACCACCAAGGAGGACCCCGGCGTCGGCCAGGCGAGGGAGGCACTCAAGCAAGGGGCCGACGTCGTTATTGCTGCCGGCGGCGACGGTACCGTGCGGTGTGTGGCCGAGGTCCTTTCGGGCGGGGACGTGCCCATGGGGTTGCTTCCGTTCGGCACGGGAAACCTCCTGGCCCGAAACCTGGGCATGGACGTCACGGACTTTGACGGGGCCATGGCCGGGGCCTTGGCGGGCACGGAGCGGAAGATCGACGTGGTCCGGGCCGTCCGCAATGAACCGGACAGAGAGCAGGTCTTCCTGGTCATGGCCGGAGTGGGCTACGACGCCACCATCATGGCCGACACCAATGAGGACCTCAAGGACAAGGTGGGCTGGCTGGCCTACGTGGACGCCGGGATCCGGAACCTGCCGGGCAAGCCGGTGAAGGCCACCATCGTCCTCGACGGCAAAACGGTAGTGCACCGCGGAGTCCGCAGCGTGATGGTGGGGAACTGCGGCAAGGTCCAGGGCGGACTGGAGATCTTCCCGGAAGCCAAGATGGATGACGGCCTGCTGGATGTGGCCGTGCTGGCACCGAGGGGGAAACTCGGGTGGTTCTCCGTAGTGGCCGGCATGATCGGCAAGGGCCGCGGCAAGGACACATCCGTGGAGTACTACCAGGGCAAATCCGTAGAGGTCACCCTCGAGCACAACGATGACTACCAGCTCGACGGCGACCACGAAGGCGACGGCAAGCACGTTCTGATGACCATTGAGCCCGGCGCGTTGACCATCCGGATGTAACCGGCCCAACTAGGTAGCGCTAACTGTCGTTTTGAGGCCCCATAACGACAGATAGCGCTACCTACATGCGGGGAACCTACATGCAGGGTGAGGGCGCCGGCCGGTGGGAGAGGATTTCGGCGAGCTCGGCGAGCCGGTGCGCGCGGGCTGACTCGGCGGGTGTGAACGGTTCGCCGGGACGGGCGAAGGTGATGGGTCCGTGCCAGGCGGTGGGGATCTTCAGGCGCGTGCCGGCGTCGTCCGCTTCCAGGGTGGCCTCTGCGGGGGTGAGGATGCGGGCGCGCAGCAGCTCGGCGACTGCCAGCGGCAGCTCGTCCGGGGCGTCGGCGATTCGTGCCGCCAGGCTCAGCGCCTTCGTCTGGCCGTCCGCCATGGCCAGGGCGGTGGTGGGCCAGACCCGCGGACTTGAGCCGCCGCCGTCGTGCAGTGCCTCCAGCAGGTGCCGTTCACTGAGGTTCCCCGGCGCCGAGAGCACGAACTCGTCCAGCACACCGCCGGCCACGGGGTGGACGTGGATGCTGAGGATGTTGGTGTCCAGGCGGGCCAGCGCCCGGGTGATTTTCTGCAGCGAACCTGGTTGGTCCTGGAGCACCGTTCGCGCCCGCCATAACGCCGGTGCGCTGCCCAGCTTCCTGTGGTGCCGGAGCGCCGGCGCGTGCAGCCAGCCGCGGAGCATCCGGGCGGCGGAGGGCTCCGCCACCCAGATCACCAGCACGGTTGCGGTGAGGGTGAGGACCAGCACCTTGGCAAGATAGGGCAGGTGCGTTTCCACCACGAGGGCGTGGACCAGCAGTTCGATCGGGAGCATAACGGCCACGTTGGCCAAGGTCAGGCGGGTCTTGGTGGGTTCCGGCATCAGGCCGCAGACTTCACAGCTCAAATCAGCCGCGGCAGGGTTCCTTGCAGTGGGCTTCATGCCTCAAGGATCACAGCGGGGTGTTTCGGCGGCGTTGCCCTGCCGTTCCGATTGTGGGAACAGGCTGCGGGGGCAAACTCACGAGCCCAAGCGGCCGCCGGACTCCTCGAGATAGCAGGAGCCGCAGAGGGACTCGTACCAGACGTCCTGGCCGTCGATGGCCACCTGGTCGCCGTCGAACACTACCTCGTTGCCAACGCGACGGGTGTTGAAGATGGCCTTGCGCCCACACCGGCAAATGGTCTTGAGCTCTTCCAGCGTGTGGGCGACCTCCATAAGCCGGCGCGATCCCGGGAAGGCGCGGGTCAGGAAGTCTGTCCTGATGCCGTAGGCGAGAACCGGCACGTTGTCCAGGACGGCGATGCGGAACAGGTCATCCACCTGGTCCGGGGTGAGGAACTGGGCCTCGTCCACCAGCAGGCAGGCCACCGGTTTCTGGTCCACGTGCTCCAGCAAAGCATCGGGGTCGTCCCCGGCCGCATGGGCGGCGAAGAGCTCACGGACGGGCGTGGTAGCGGAGATCAGGAAGTCCACGGACCGGGTCATGCCCAGCCGGGACACAATGTCGGTGTCGCCTTTGGTGTCCACATCGGGCTTGGCGAGAAGGACGCGCTGGCCCCGCTCCTCGTAGTTGAAGGCGGCCTGCAGGAGTCCGGTGGACTTTCCTGAGTTCATGGCGCCGTAGCGGAAGTAGAGCTTGGCCAAGAGGGTCCTTTCAATGGGTCCGGCTATCGATCCTATGCCGTTCTCTACAGTGACCCATGGCGGTGGCCCATGGCCCCGGCCGGGCGGCGTAGGGCGCGTCCCGCCGTCGTCAGTCCTGAATGAGGGTTTCCGTCAGGTGATGCGTGGGAATCCGGTCCCGCTCATAGGTGATTTCGGTGTAGCCGTGGGGCTCGGGCTTGCCGGCCGGGCTGAGGTTCACAAAGACGATCTCTTCGATGGTGAGGATGCTTTGGCGCGTGATCATGTTGCGGACTTCGGCGCGCATAGTCAGTGACGTCCGGCCGAAGCGCGTTGCCGTCAGGCCCATTTCCACAAGGTCTCCCTGCACTGCGGAGCTCACGAAGTTGATCTCCGAGATGTACTTCGTGACCGCGCGGCCGTTGCCAAGCTGGAGGATGGCGTAGATCGCCGCTTCCTCATCGATCCATTTGAGCAGGCTTCCGCCGAAAAGGGTTCCGTTGGCGTTCAGGTCCTCCGGCCGGATCCATTTGCGCGTGCGGAAGGTGATGTCAGTGGATTCCATATGGCGAGGTTAGCGTGCCGCGGCGCACGTTACGTCGTAGCGGTTGTAGTGTAACGGGCCGCCCGCCCGGATTTGGCTCAGGCCATGGCCGTGTGGGCGGCGCTGTGCGAGTCAATCGACTTGGCGTAGCAGTACGAGTGCTCCACTCCCACGTAAGCGCCAAAGTTGGAGACGGAATCGAAGCCGGAGTTCTCGTAGAAGTTCCGGCCGTCCGGCTGCGCCGAGCCTGCTTCGGCCTTGATGCGTGTGATGCCCTGCTTGTGCGCCTCGGCTTCGAGGGCCGCCAGGATGGAGCTGGCCACGCCCGATCCGCGCGTATACGGGAGCACGTAGAGCCGCTTGATTTCGGCCGTGGCGCTGTCCAGGAGCCTGAGTCCGCCGCAGCCTACGGGCTGGCCTGAGCCTTTGTCGTACGCCACGAGGAACACGGCGCAGTCAGCGCCCGACGGCGGGGTCCCCGGTTCGTGGTCAGGGGTACCGAAGCGGGCGTCCAGTTCCGCCTGCTGGGCCCTGCGCAGATCGGCGCCCACGGGGTTGGACCAGGTGACGGACCGGATGTTGAGCCGCGGATTGGTCTGCATGACTGCCTCGTTTCGCCGAAGGGTGATGCAGATCAAGCCTACGACCCCACCGTTAACGCCGTGTTTCCTGTGCGTAAGGGGATGGAGAATTTGCCTGCTATCCCTGGGTGCCGGTGGGGTCTTCGGCGGTCGGATCCGCGAGAGCGAGGCCGCCCACCGGGCTCCCGTCCCAGTGGATCAGCTTCCAACCTGCATCCGGGTCCCCTTCGAGGGCCACGATGCCCGTGTTGGACAGGACGTGGCGGGCTGCGAAGTCGTGGTCGGCGCCAGCCGCGCGGAGCCCTGTCCAGGTGCGGATGGCGGCGCCATGACTCACCACGGCGGCGACGTCGGAGCTCCCGTTGCTGGCCGCGCGCTCGGCAATCCGGTTGATGGCGGCATCGTACCGTTCGAAAAACTCGTGGCCGTCCGGACCGGCAGGCATCCGGCGGTCCAGGTCACCGGCTGCCCACGCGAACACTGTCCCCATGTAGCGCATGTGCGACTCGTGGTCGGTCAGTTTCTCCAGTGCCCCTGCTTCGATCTCGTGTAGCCCATCCAGGACTTCAACCCCAAGCCCGTGGAGCCGGGACAGCGGGGCGGCCGTGATCTGGGTCCGCAGAAGTGTTGATGCGTACACTGCGCCTATCTGCTCGTTGGCCAGGGACCGTGCCATGGCCTCTGCCTGGCGTTCTCCCAGCTCGGTCAGCCCCGGCCCCGGGTGGGCGGTGTCCAGCTGGCCGAGTACGTTGCCGGGGGTCTGTCCGTGGCGGATGAGGAGCAGCTTCATGACTCCAGTTTCGCATCCGGCGGCGAGATCCGGCGTCTGTCTGCCGGTCCGACGTCGTGCGTTCCTGCCCAGTTCGTTCCGCCCGAAAGCGGCAGGACACCGCGTGTCGCCCGGAAACGCCCGATCCTGATCGAGCAACTGGGCGGGAACAAACAAGCGCCGGGCCCCCTCAGGAGCCCGGCGCCGCCGTCGTACTTCTTGTGCCCGTGCGGACTTGTTTACTTGAGGTGGTCCACCAGCTGGTCCGCGATGCCGGTGTACTTGCCCGGCGTGAGGGCGAGCAGCCGCGCCTCGGCCTCGGGGGAGAGGCCCAGGCTCTGCACGAATTCCTGCATGCGGGCGGCATCCACACGCTGGCCGCGGGTGAGGTCCTTGAGCCGCTCGTACGGGTTTTCCATGCCTTCGACGCCGGCAATCGCCTCGGCGCGCATGACCATCTGGATGGCCTCGCCCAGGACTTCCCAGTTGGTGTCCAGGTCCCCGGCGAGCACGTCTTCGGCAACATCGAGGCGGTCAAGGCCCTTGGCCACGTTGGAGATCGCCAGGAGGGAGTGGCCGAACGCCACACCGATGTTGCGCTGGCTGGAGGAGTCGGTGAGGTCGCGCTGCCAGCGGGAGGTCACCAGCGTGGAGCCCAGCACGTCCAGGAGGCCTGAGGAAATTTCCAGGTTCGCTTCGGCGTTCTCGAACCGGATGGGGTTGACCTTGTGCGGCATGGTGGAGGATCCGGTGGCGCCGGCCACGGGGATCTGGGCGAAGTAGCCGATGGAGATGTAGCTCCACATGTCCGTGCAGACGTTGTGCAGGATCCGGTTGAACCGCGCGACGTCGGCGTAGAGCTCGGCCTGCCAGTCGTGGCTTTCGATCTGGGTGGTCAGCGGGTTCCAGGTCAGGCCCAGGCCCTCGACGAAGGACTTGGCCACCTGCTGCCAGTCAGCGCCGGGGACAGAGGCCACGTGGGCTGCGTACGTGCCGGTGGCGCCGTTGATCTTGCCCAGGTATTCGGTCTTCGCGATCCGGTCCAGCTGGCGGGTCAGGCGGTGCGCAATGACTGCCAGTTCCTTGCCCAGGGTGGTGGGCGTGGCCGGCTGGCCGTGCGTGCGGGACAGCATGGGGACTGCGCGGTTGACCTCGGCCATCTTGCTGATCTGGGCAACGAGGGCGCGTGCGGCGGGCAGCCACACGTCCTCCACAGCACCCTTGATGCCCAGGGCGTAGGAGAGGTTGTTGATGTCCTCGGACGTGCAGCCGAAGTGGACCATGGCGGTCAGGTTCTCGATGCCGATGGCGGGCAGCCGGCGGCCGATGTAGTACTCCACAGCCTTCACGTCATGGACGGTGACGGCTTCGATTTCGGCGAGCTCGGACACCGAGGCGGAGTTGAATTCGGTGACGATCGCGCGGAGCTCTTCCTGCTGTTCCGCGGTGAGCTGGCCTGCGCCGGGAAGGACATTGTTGCTGGTCAGGTGGATGAGCCACTCGACTTCCACGGCCACGCGGTCACGGTTCAGGGCTGCCTCGGACAGGTAGTCAACGAGGGGCGCAACGGCGGACTGGTAACGGCCGTCCAGCGGACCCAGGGCGATCTGGTCCGGTGACGCGGCGAGGGCCAGGCGTCCGGAGGGCGTGCGGGTATCAGCTGTGGCGGCAGTTTCAGGCATGTGCTGATTCTTTCATGAACTCCTCACTGCCGCTTAAGCGGTCCGTCGCATGTGAACAATGGCGTGACTTGTCCACATAGCCGACGGCGGTGCTTCCGTCGTGCGGGCGGCTTTCCGTAGCGTCGGGGTTCAGGAGTTGGCCTTGGCGGACGAGAAGTTCGGGCGGGTATCCGGGAGAGGGAACGGGCATGGGCAGTGACGTGACGGCAGCCGACATGGCGGCATGCATGTCCCGAGGTTATGAGGTTCAGCAGTTGGCGGCCCGGGTTGACCTTTGCTTGGGGAGGGTGGAAAAGGTCCTCGGCGGCTTTCGCGAGATCCAGCTTTTGGACTGGCAGTCACCTGCCGGGAGGGCGTACAGGAACTCGGTGGCTCTGCAGGAGGTGGCTCTAGGGAGGGCGAGGGTACGGCTCGAGGACGCGCTGGCTTCGGTGAAACGCCACGCGCAGGCGGTGGGAACGTCCGCCGGCAACCCGGCGGGGCGGTACTGATGGCCGAGGTGACGCCGTCCGGCAGCGGCGGCCCTATCCAGCTGACAGGGCCTGCCGTGGACGGGGGCATGGAAATCAGGGGCGGCGTTGGTGGCATCAGTTTTCAGTTGGAGGAGCTCGTAGGCGGCGCGGAGAAGCTCGACGCTGCTGCGGGGGAGCTGGCTGCCGTGGAAGTGGAGGTCCGCCGCATCTGGGAAGACCTGTGCCCGTACCAAGATGAAGCGCGTCCCACCGGAACGGCGGCCCTGATTGGCGTCGGAGAGGCGCAGTGGAGCGTCCAGGCCGTCAGGACGGAACTGCAGGGAATCAGCAGTCAGGTGCGGGACTGCAAAAGGGACTACGAAACGGCGGAAGCGTGGGCGGGATTCTCGCGCGGAATTGGCGGCGGACTGACGAGCCCCGAAACCCTTGGCAGGCAGGCGGTAGACCTCGGCTTGGGTCCGGTTCCCAACAGGGAAGTCACGGAACTCGCCGTGGGACCTATTGCCATGGCTGCCTTGCTGGCAGTCTCCCCGGAGCGCTTTTGGGTAGCGCTCGCGGCAGACCTGGCGGCGGGCAGGCATATTGCGGCGGCGGTACCTTTGCTCGCCGGTGTGCCCGGGCGTTCAAGCCGAATCCTTCAGCCGCGTTCGGTCACGTTGGAAAAGAAGGAGTCGCTGCCCATTGAATTTGACGGTTCTCCGGCTGCGTTGTTGGAACGGGCACGGATCATCGATGAACGCGGTGAAGGCTACATCGAAGTCGTCGAAGTGGATAACAGGGGACAGAAGGCTTACGTGGTGGTCATTCCCGGAACGCAAGCCGGAGGTGAAATGGGCGGCGTGAATCCCTTCGACGAAGCCGGCATCGTTGAAGGGCTGGGCCACAACTCCGCGGAGGTCAACGCAGCGGTGTTGCGTGCCTTGCAGGATGCCGGCGCAGAAAAGGGGGCACCCGTAGTGGCCGTGGGTTACAGCCAAGGCGGAATCCACGCCATGAACCTGGCGGCCGACGACCTATTCCTTAACGAGTACGACATGAAATATGTCCTCACCGCGGGGTCTCCCGTGGGTGGCATTGTTCCGGACGCCGACGTCACTGCTCTTCACCTGGAGCACAGGCAGGATTGGGTGCCCGGCACTGACGGTACACCGAACCCGGACGCCCGAAACCGGGTTACGGTGACCCTCAATAGCCCAGTAACCACGCCCGAAGGTGGCGAATTCGGTATTGGGCCGGGCCACAATCTCAACAACTACCAGGGAGCCGCGAGGCTCGTCGCAGCAAGCGACGATCCCTCTCTGATGGCGTCAACCGCGGTTCTTGGCGGCGTCGTGGGGGCAGGCGGCACGGCAACGGCCACCCGCTTCGCGCTGTCCCGTTCGAAGCCTCCCGAGACCGCGATGGCCCCTGGGGCGGTGCCAACGCCCATGGCGCAGGCGCCACCTCAGCCGCCGCAACCCTCAGCGCAACCGTCCTCACCCCAGCCGGTGCGACGTGATAGTCCGGTGCCGTCGCCGCAGCCGACACAGCGCTAAATGATGCTGCTAGGCAATCCGGCCGAGCAGATCTGGCTCGCCGGTCAGCGCCTGCCGGCGCCTGTCAGCCGCCCGGCAACCAGCGAAATGAGCGTGATGATGATGGCCGCGAGGACGGCCGTCCAGAGGAACGAATCGATGGTGAAGTTCACCGGCGTGTAACTGCTGAGCCAGGACGTCAGATACAGCATGGCGGCGTTGATGACGATGGTGAACAGTCCCAGCGTGAGGATGGTGATGGGCAAGGACAGGAAGCTGACCAGGGGGCGGACAAACGCGTTCACCACGCCGAAGATCAGCCCGATAAACAGGTACGCGAGAACGACGCCGATGGTCTCCGTGCCCTGCGTGACACCCGTGGTGGCCACGGCCTCGGTAGCGGCGGAAGTTGAGATATCCAGGCCCGGCAGTATCCAGCTGGCAATCCAGAGGGCCAGCCCGTTGATAAGGACTCGAACAATAAAAGAGCGCATAGGCCCATGCTGTCACACTGCCCTGAGCCCCCCTGGGCGCCCACCGGGCCCGTGCCGGTCAGGCGAAGTAGGCTAGTTTGCATGACTTCATCAGAGATCCTGCCTGGCGAAATCCGGCCGCGCCCCGTGGTTAGCCGGCTACCCCGGTACGCCGCAGGAAAGCCTCCCGTCGCCGTGGATGGGCTGGCCAGCTACAAACTGTCCTCCAACGAGAACCCCCTGCCCCCTCTTCCGGCAGTGCTGGAGGCAATTTCCAACCAGACGGACTTCAACCGCTACCCCGATCCCCTCAGCAGCAAGCTTCGGGCGGCGCTCGCCGAGTTCCTGGCAGTGCCGGCCGAGGACGTGGTCACCGGCGCCGGAAGCCTCGGCGCCCTCAACCAGTTGCTGTCCACGTTCGCCGGCCAGAACGACGACGGCAAAGCGGACGAGGTGATCTATGCGTGGCGGTCCTTCGAGGCGTATCCCATCAGCGTGGGCCTTGTGGGTGCGGAGAGCGTCCGCATTCCGCTGACGGCCGAGGGAGGCCACGACCTGGATGCCATGGCTGCAGCCGTAACGGTCCGCACCAAAGTCATCCTGCTCTGCACCCCGAACAACCCCACCGGTCCCATCCTGACCAGGGCCGAAACGGAGCGGTTCATCCAGGCGGTCCCGTCCGACGTCGTGGTGGTGATTGATGAGGCCTACCAGGAGTTCGTCCGCGCCAGCGATGCTGTGGACGGCATCGCGATGTACCGCAAATACCCGAACGTTGTGGTGCTCCGGACGTTCTCCAAGGCACACGGACTGGCGGGCCTGCGCGTGGGCTACAGCGTCTCGAACCCCGAACTGACCCAGTACCTGCGCGTGGCGGCCACGCCCTTCGCCGTGTCACAGATCGCTGAAAATGCAGCCATTGTGTCGCTGCAGAATTACCCCCTGGTTGTAGAAAGGGTACAAAGCATCGTGGACGAACGAACCCGCGTAACCTCCGGACTGCGTGAACTCGGCTGGTTCGTACCCGAGGCGCAGGGCAACTTCGTCTGGTTGAACCTGGGCGAAAACAGCTCGGAATTTGCCGAACTGGCGGGCACGCAGGCGCTTTCGGTGCGAGCCTTCGGCGGCGAAGGCGTGCGGGTCAGCATCGGCGAGGCGGAGGCCAACAGCCGGTTCCTCGATCTCTGTGCAAACTATACAAAGGCGCCACGACGTTCCTAGCGCTTAACATGCATCAGGAGCGGCACCTACTGAAGATAAAGTAAGGACCAGTAAGCCAATATATATGCCAACACGGGAATGCATTCCTCTAGCGGCATATATCCCAGCGACATTGCAATGCATCCGCATGCGGCAAGCAAGGAGACGGTATGGGCGCCACACATCTGCCCTCCACCGAGTTCGATGAGACAGCGGCAGACGACCAACAAGAGGCTGAGGCCGAGGCCCAACTGGGCAGTCCGGCCGAGCCTATGGTGCAGCTGCTGGCGCCTGACGGGACCCTGGGGACGGATCCGGTCTTCTCCGCGTATGCGGATCGGCTGGACGGTGAAAAGCTGCGTGGCTTCTACGCTGACATGGCCAAGATCCGCCGCTTTGATGTGGAGGCAACCGCACTCCAGCGCCAAGGCCAGCTGGCCCTGTGGGTCCCGCTGACCGGCCAGGAGGCCGCGCAGATCGGCTCCGGGCGGGCCAGCCAGCCGCAGGACTACATCTTCCCCACCTACCGCGAGCACGGCGTGGCGCTGACCCGCAATGTGGACCTCGCGGAGCTCCTACGCCAGTTCCGCGGGGTTTCGAACGGCGGCTGGAACCCGAAGGACACCAACTTCCATCTCTACACCCTTGTCCTCGCCGCGCAGACGCCGCATGCCGTCGGCTACGCAATGGGGATCCAGCGGGACCAGAAGGCGGCCGCCGCAGTCGCCGCTGATGGGGCGCAGGACCGGCCGGCCGAGCCCAAGGCCGCGGTGATGGTCTACTTCGGTGACGGGGCCAGTTCCGAGGGCGATGTCCACGAATCCATGGTGTTCGCCGCCTCCTACAACGCGCCGGTGGTGTTCTTCTGCCAGAACAACCACTGGGCCATCTCCGTTCCCAGCTCGGTGCAGACCCGCATTCCGCTGTCCAACCGCGCCAAGGGTTACGGTTTCCCGGGAATCCGGGTGGACGGCAATGATGCGATCGCCGTCCACGCCGTGACCGAGTGGGCGCTCGAACATGCCCGCGAGGGCAAGGGGCCGGTGCTGATCGAGGCGTTCACCTACCGCGTCGGTGCGCACACCACGGCTGATGACCCCACGAAGTACCGGGAATCGGCCGAGGAAGCCCTGTGGCGGGCCAAGGATCCGCTTGACCGCCTGGAAAAGTACCTGCGGGCCCAGGGGCTGGCCGATGACGCGTTCTTTGACCAGGTCAAGGCCGACGGCGACGAACTCGCCGCCTACGTCCGTAAGACCACCTACGACCTCGAGACCCCGGACATCCGGACGGCCTTCGCCAACACCTATGTCGAGGCCCACCCCCTGGTGGCTGAGGAATTGGCCTGGTTTGAGGAATACAGTGCAGGGTTCGCCGAAACGGCGGAGCACAACAGCGCTGAACCTGGCAGCCCGGACCCGGATGACGCAGCGACAGGAGTGGCCCGCTGATGACCACCATGACCATAGCCAAGGCCATTAACGAGGGCCTGCGCGCAACTCTGGACAACAACCCGCGGACCCTGCTCATGGGCGAGGACATCGGGGCCCTGGGCGGCGTCTACCGCGTCACCGACGGCCTCCTCGCGGAGTTCGGCGCGGACCGCGTGGTGGACACGCCGCTCGCCGAGTCCGGCATCATCGGCACCGCCATCGGCCTGGCCCTGCGCGGCTACCTGCCCGTCTGCGAGATCCAGTTCGACGGGTTTGTGTTCCCCGGTTTCAACCAGATCACCACCCAGCTGGCCAAGATGCACGCCCGCAGCAA
Organism: Arthrobacter sp. UYNi723; assembly: GCF_054057635.1. Lineage (NCBI taxonomy): Bacteria > Bacillati > Actinomycetota > Actinomycetes > Micrococcales > Micrococcaceae > Arthrobacter > Arthrobacter sp. UYNi723. Next base: position 46,039 of record NZ_JBSRZM010000013.1, on the reverse strand, counting down.
CGGCAACCTCACCGTTCCCGTCGTTGTGCGGATCCCTTACGGCGGCGGTATCGGCTCCATTGAGCACCATTCGGAATCACCGGAGGCGCTGTTCGCCCACACCGCAGGCCTGCGCATCATCACACCGTCCAACGCCCACGACGCCTACTGGATGATCCGGCAGGCAGTGGAGTGCCAGGACCCGGTGATCGTCTTCGAACCGAAGCGCCGCTACTGGCTCAAGGGCGAGGTTGACACGGAGAACCCCGGCGCGTCCGCCGACCCGTTCAAAGCCCACGTGCTCCGCGAAGGCACGGACGCCACCGTGGTGGCCTACGGCCCGCTCGTGCCGGTGGCCCTTGCCGCTGCCGACGCCGCTGCCGAGGACGGCCACAGCATCGAGGTCATCGACCTGCGCTCCATTTCGCCGATCGACTTCGACACCGTCACGGCGTCCGCCAAGAAGACAGGCCGGCTCGTTGTGGCGCATGAGGCGCCGACCTTCGGCGGCATCGGCGGCGAGATCGCAGCCCGGATCAGCGAACGGGCCTTTCTCTCCCTGGAGGCTCCCGTGATCCGTGTGGGCGGCTTCCACATGCCGTACCCGGTGGCCAAGGTCGAGGAAGACTACCTCCCCGACATCGACCGCATCCTCGAGGCGCTGGACCGCGCCCTGGCCTACTAGGCGCAGGCACCTTCCCCGCTCACGCTTCCCGCTCACGCTTGCCGCGAAAGAGGACATCATGACTCTGAACAAGTTCAACCTGCCCGACGTGGGCGAAGGCCTCACCGAGGCGGAAATCGTCGCCTGGAAGGTCAAGCCGGGGGACACCGTTGCCATCAACGACGTCCTGTGCGAGATCGAGACCGCCAAGTCGCTCGTTGAGCTGCCGTCCCCCTTCGCCGGCACCGTCACCGAGCTGCTGGTTCCCGAGGGCGTGACCATCGACGTCGGAACCGCCATCATCAGCGTCTCTGACGCCGTCTCCGGTGACCCGACGCCGGCCGATGTCCCGGCCCCTGCTACTCCCGTCCAGCCCCTCTACGGCAAGCTTCCCGCGGACGACGGCGGCACTTCAGGCAGTGCCCTGGCCGGCGGTCCGCTGGTGGGATCGGGCCCCAAGGCCGACGCCGTCAAGCGCCGTCCCCGGAAGGCGGCACCTGCCGCCCAGGCCGGGTCAGCCCCGGTCCCCGCGATTTCGACAAGCTCAATCACCGAAAACCCGGTGGTCGAGCCTGTCGAGACCGAAGCCGTTGATAACCGGCCCACTCTCGGCGGAACGATCACAGGCCTCGTGAACCGCGTTCTGGCCAAGCCTCCCGTCCGCAAGATCGCCCGGGATCTGGGGATCGATCTCGCCGATGTGGTGGCCACCGGCTCCCGCGGCGAAGTCACGCGCGAAGACCTGGTCAGCTATCAGTCCCAGCGCGATGCAGAGCTGGACCAGGCCGAAGGCTTCTGGGGCAAGGCAGGCAAGCCGCAGGACCAGCGGATTGAACGAATTCCAGTCAAGGGCGTCCGCAAGGCGACGGCCAAGGCCATGGTTGAATCGGCGTTCGCGGCCCCGCACGTGAGCATCTTTGTTGATGTTGATGCCAGCCGCACCATGGAGTTCGTCAAGCGGCTGAAGGCTTCGCGCGACTTTGAGGGAATCAAGGTTTCCCCGTTGCTGATCCTGGCCAAGGCCGTCATCTGGGCTGCCGCCCGGAACCCTAGCGTCAACGCCACCTGGGTGGACAACGTGGACGGGACCGATGCCGCGGAGATCCAGGTCAAGCACTACATGAACCTCGGCATCGCCGCAGCCACCCCGCGGGGACTAATGGTTCCGAACATCAAGGACGCGCAGGATCTCTCGCTCAAGGAGCTGGCGCTGGCCCTGAACAACCTGGCCACCACAGCCCGGGCGGGCAAGACCCAGCCCGCCGAAATGCAGGGCGGAACGCTCACCATCACCAACATCGGTGCGCTTGGCATTGATACCGGAACGCCGATCATCAACCCGGGTGAAGTGGCCATTGTTGCCTTCGGAACCATCAAGCAGAAGCCCTGGGTCCTGGACGGAGAAGTCATCCCGCGCTGGATCACCACCCTCGGCGGCTCCTTTGACCACCGGGTGGTGGACGGGGACCTGTCCGCCCGCTTTATGGCCGACGTCGCCGCGATCCTTGAGGAGCCAGCGCTCCTGCTGGACTAGGACGCCGGGACTAAGAACATCAACACCGTGAACCAAACCGCCATTCAGTCCAGGAACCGGGCAGCCAGATGGCTGACAGAGGTATTCCAACCACCGGTGGTGGTGACGCTTCAGCTCCTCGTCAGCCCTGTGGTCGAGGCCGGATTCCCAGGCACCATCGGCTATGGAGCCTTGGCTGCGCTGTTTGTGTGCGAACTGCCGCTAGTTGTGCTCCTGGGGCTCGTAAGGCTGGGCAAGGTTACGGACCACCACGTAAGCAACCGCAAACAGCGGGCACCCGTACTGCTCATGGCACTGGCGTCCGTGGCCGCCGGCCTGGTGGTGCTGCAAGCCGCCGGTGCGCCGCGAAGCGTGATGGTCATGGTCCTGGCCATCGTCGGCGGCATCATTGTGCTGGCCGCCGTGAGCCCCTTCTGGAAGATCAGCGGCCACGCGGCGGCGGTGTCGTCGGCGGCAGTTATTTCCGTCCTGATGCTCGGTCCGGCCTGGCTGCCGTTACTCCTGCTGGTTCCCGCCGTCGGCTGGTCCCGGGTGGTGCTCCGCGCGCACACCCTGGCGCAGGTGGTGGCCGGATCGCTGTTCGGCGGGCTAGTGATGGCAGGCCTGTGGTGGCTTCTGCGCGGCTGGCTCCTCTAGAAGTGGAAGCCTAACGTCAGGCCGCCGAGGATCAGGGCAATGCCTGAGAGGGCCGCGAAGAATTTCCAGTCGCCGCGCAGGACGCTCTCCAGAGTCTCCGGCAGGCGCAGTCCCGGCGCGATGAGGTTGGGTGCGCTGTCCACGGAGCCGTCATCCAGCAGCGCAATGACGCGACCGTTGCCGCGGTCCACCCGCATGGAGCAGATGTGGTTGCCATGGCGGGCCAGGAGGATGTCGTGGCCTACAAGTTGGCGGCGCTGAAGAGTAATCAAGGGGGTGAGAACGGACACCATGCACCGCCGCGGTGCGGCTGGTGCATGGTGTCCCGTTGTCAGTTAGTCGGCGTCGTAAGTGTTGGCGATGTAGACGTCGCATGGGGCGTTGTGGGCCACGCTGTTGGCGACGCTGCCCAGCACCCGGCCAATGCCGCGCATCCGCCGGTTACCCACCACGATCATCGTGGCGCCCAGGCGCTCGGCTTCCTTGATGAGCGCGTCGGCAGGCTTGCCGCGGGCCGCTGAGTAGGTCACCTTGATGGAACCGGCCAGGGCCTCGGCCACTGTCTTGGCAACATGCTCTGCACCGTCGGCGTCGGAAACGATCCACTGGTCGCTGCCCGAGCCGAAGACCTCGGTGCGGTCGCTGTCGAAGGCTGAGACGACGTGCAGCGAGGCGCCCACGGCGGCGGCGAGATCCCGCGCAGCTTCGGCTGCCTTCTTGGCAGTTCCGCTGCCGTCAACCCCCACGACAATAATTCCGCTCATGCTGTACTCCTTGTTCGGTATGAATTCTTGACCACACTCAGTCCGGCCCACGTTACAGCGCTGTAAGGGCCTCGCGCAGTACCGGGGCCAAGCGCCGGACACCTTCCTTGATGGCGTCGGGCGGCACCGCGCTGAACGCCAGCCGCAGCTTATTGGACGGCGCATCTGACGAGGTGAAGGCAGCCCCCGGGATAAAGACGACGCCGGCGTCGATCGCCTTCTGCAGCAGGGGATAGGTATCCACGCCTTCCGGAAGCGTGACCCAGACGAAGAAGCCGCCCTCCGGGCTGGTCCAGCTGGTGCCCGCAGGCATGTGTTCGTCCAGGGCTGCGAGCATGGCCGTGCACCGTTCGGCGTAAAGCCAGCGGTAGGTCTCGATCTGGCCCCTCCAGTCATAGTCCCGGAGGTAGGCGGATACCAGCATCTGGTTCAGGGTCGGAGGGCACAGGGTGACAGATTCGGACGCCAGATAGTAGCGCCGCTGGAGGTGCTCCGGGACCAGAGCCCAGCCGATGCGCAGACCAGGAGCAAAGATCTTGGAGAAGGACCCCATGTAGATGACATCAGCCGGGTTTGCCGCGCGGAGCGGTGCCAGCGGCTCCCCGTCGAACCGGAGGAGCCCATAGGGGTTATCTTCGAGAACCAGAATATTCGCGTTCCGGCATATATCAACAACCCGCTGGCGGCGTTCCTGTGCCAGCGTGATCCCTGAGGGGTTGTTGAAGTTGGGGATGGTGTAGAGGAACTTAATGTTCTTCCCGGCTGTCTGGAGGGCGGCGATCCGGGCCTCCAACAGCTCAGGCACCAGGCCGTCGTCGTCCATCTCCACGGTGGCCACCTCCACCTGGTAGGCCTCAAAGGTATTGAGGGCGCCCACATAGGTGGGGTTTTCCACCAGCACCACGTCCCCCGGGTTGCAGAAGACCTTGGTGGCCACATCCTGGGCCGACTGGGAGCCTGCGGTGATCACCACATTCTGCGGGAGCGCGTCCAGAATTCCTTCTGCCGCCATCACCTCGCAGATCTGGGTGCGCAGTTCTTCCGTGCCCTGACCGCCGCCGTACTGCAGGGCCGTGAGCCCTTCGTCGGCGATAATGCTTGCAGCCGTGGCGGCCAGCCGCTCAAGCGGAAGGGATTGCAGGTACGGACTGCCCCCGGCAAGGGAGACCAGCCCGGGGCGCATCGAGATGTCAAAAACGTCCCGCACTGCTGACTGCTTAATGTTGGCTGCGCGCTCCGAAAACAGCGCCTCGTGGGGATGGGCGGCGCGGTGGGCGGACGTGGCCGCGCGCTCGATGGCATCAATGGCTTCGGCCGGTAACTGCACTGCGCCGGCATCAAGTGTTTCGTGGGTCACATCCTCAGGATACAGCCGACAGTTGCCGATCAGGCAACACCTGTTGATCAAATGGCGCTAGTTGAGGCGTAGTGCTTCGACGAGCCTCACGCCGTTGACGTAGACCTCGGCGCGGATGGCGCCTACCGAGGCAACGGCAGTCTGCGTGAGCTGGGCCTCGATGCGGGGGATGTCGCACACCCCCGCCGGTCGGACCGAGCCGGACAGGTAGACCGTCACGGCCGTGCCGTCGAAGGTGCCGGACAGGAACGTCAGGGTTGAGCCGGACAGGGAGTTGTACAGGCCGGGGGCAGGTTCTGCGGCGCTGTCCAGCAGGGCGCGCATGGCGTTGGCCAACGGTTCCGCGGAGCCGGCCACGGTGCGGCGGACGCCGGCCAGGCTGTCGTTGCAGCCAAAGCGCACGCCTCCGGCCCCGCCGTCGTCGAGCAGTACGTAGTAGGCAGTCACCGTCTGGGATCCGCCGGACTGGCCAGGGGCCGGCTGGGCCGGGGGCGGCGCCGAGGGCTCGGGGGCCGGCGAGGGGCTTGCTCCGACGGCACCAGTTGAACCGAATGCCGCGCCGACTCCGGGCGAAGCCGTTCCGGACGAGGGGATGGTGTCGGAGCTCTGCTCGGGTGTTCCGGGCGTCCCGCCGGCGGCGCGGCCCGAGGGCTCGGGGGGAGAAGCGGCGGACGGGCCGGTGGTTTCGGCGGGCACAGCGGTGACCGGCGGGGGTGCCTGCGGCTGGGGAATTGGAACCAAGGGCGGCTGGGCGCGGTCAGTGTGTTCAATGGTGGTTGCGCCGGGCGCGACACTGCTCCCGGCAGACGGGTTGGGGGTGGGGGCGCAGGTTCCCAGCCACAGCGGAAGCGTAAGTGCTGCCGCTGTCGCCATCAGCTTTCCGGCGCTCCGCCTGCCTGCCATGTCCGCACCGCGTTCCATCCCAGAATGCTTTCCGTGCATTAAACGTTACGGCGGTCTCTCAGCCCTGAAAATGCCCGCGAGGTACCGGTTGGAACAAGACTTGGTTACACGTACGGGCGTGCGCGCCAGTCCGCTCACGGTGCGATAACAAATGCCCCGGCCACCTTGCGGCGCCCGGGGCATTTGGTTGCTTGGCGCTGCTGCGTGCGGCTGCCTTACGCTGCCGGCTGGGCGGTGGCGAGTGCGTCGAAGACGCCCTTGATCTGCTCCACTACCTCGGCATCGTCCTTCGGGTGCAGCTCGGCAAAGCGGACCATGGAGCCCGGGACGGCGAGCTTGACGTCCTCGAGCACCTGGGCGCCGGCAATGCCCGCTGCCTTGCGGGCTTCGTCCTGTGCCCACACGCCACCGAACTGGCCAAATGCGGTACCGACGACGGCGGTGGGCTTGCCGGAGAGGGCGCCGGCACCGAAGGGGCGGGACAGCCAGTCGATGGCGTTCTTCAGCGAAGCCGGCACGGTGCCGTTGTGCTCCGGGGTCACAAGGAGAATGGTGTCGGCGTCGTTGGCTGCTGCGCGGAGGGCCGCGGCAGCGGCGGGAACCTTGCCCTCGACATCGATGTCCTCGTTGTAGAACGGGATGTTGCCCAGGCTTTCGTGGATGACCACGTCAACCAGGTCGGGGGCGTTCAGCTGGATGGCTTCGGCGAGCTTCTGGTTGGTGGATTCGGCGCGCAGGCTGCCAACAAGGGTAAGGACGGTGCTCTTCGACATACGGACTCCTTTAGTGGGCCGCGGCGGGACCGCTGGCCGGTGGAAGGGTGGAGGCTTGGTGCCTTCATGGACTAAACGGACCGTAGTCCGATTATTATTCCCGGGTCTAGGATATGGACTGTGAGCTTTATCCCGCTGCTGCCCGGTTCGCTCTCCGGCCCGCCCGCTGAGCGCAGTGATGCTGCCCGGAACCGGGAGCGGCTGTTGGGCGCGGCGCGGGAGCTGATTGCCGAGTGTGGCCCGGACGCCCTGACCATGGACAGGCTGGCCGAGCGGGCCGGCGTGGGCAAGGGCACCGTCTTCCGCCGATTCGGCAGCCGCGCCGGGCTGATGATGACGCTGCTGAGCGATTCCGAGGCCGCCTTCCAGGCCCGCTTTATGTTCGGTCCGCCGCCCTTGGGGCCGGGCGCCTCGGGCCTGGAGCGGTTGATCGCCTTCGGTGCGGAGCGGATCGCGTATGTGATGGAGCATGGGGACCTGGCGAGGGCAGCCGAGGCTTCGGCCCACAGCCGCTACGAGGTCCCGGCGGTCAAGCTGTGGCAGCGCCACATCGAGCTCCTCCTCCGGGAGGAGGGCATGGATGCGGATCCGCTGCTGATGGCCATGTCCCTGACTGCAACACTGGATCCGGACCGGCTCCTCCACGCCGTCCGCGTCCAGGGCCTGGCGCTCGAACGGCTGACTGACTCCTGGCGGGAACTTGTCACGCGGGTGGTCTGCGGGCCGTAGGATACGCCTAAATCCCGCGGCTCGTCCAGTCAAATCAATTCCACTGAATTATTCATAACAATCTGATACGGAGCGCACGGATTCCGCGCAGGCGCCCGCATTTCGGGCGCTACTCTGTGGTAGTTTCCTCTGGAATGTGACCCGCAACATAGTCCACCCGGACTTGCTCTGCGCTGGTCGCGGGAGGCCGGCTACACGCTGGTGGGGACCCGGTGGCGGCGAGACCCGTTGCTGGCCGGGAAATCGGAAGGATCTGGAACGTGGATGTAGTGAAGGCAGAAAATCCGTTGCCGGCCCAGGGGCATCCCTTGGAGTGTTCGTCCGCAGTCCTGGTGGCAAAGATCCTGAAGTAGCTGCCACATGATCAGGTACCTCGCCAAGCGCGGCATCACCTACGTCTTTATGATTTTCCTGACCACGTCTGCCGGTTATTTCCTGGCGGTCAGTTCCCTCAAGCCGGCCCTCCTCGAGCAGGAGCGGATTCCCCGTCCCGCACCCGAGCAGGTTGCCAACTCCATGCGCCTGAAAGGCCTGGACCCGGACCTCAGCCCGTGGGAGCGCTACGTTGAGTGGCTCACCGGGATCGTGACCCGCTGGGACTGGGGACGCAGCCCCAACGGCGCCTTCATCAACGCTGAATTCGGGGACCGCGTCTGGATCTCCACCCGGCTCTTCCTCGCATCCATCGTCCTGACCCTCGTCATCGGCGTCGCTCTTGGGGTGTACTCGGCGGCCCGGCAGTACAAGTTCCAGGACCGGGTGATCACCTCCTACAGCTACCTCGCGTACATCGTGCCCGCCCCCATTGCCTACTTCCTGGTGCAGCTCGGTGCCATCAACATCAACGAGACCGTCGGGGAGCGCATCTTCTTCGTGACTGGGATCTCCACGCCGGGCATGCAACCCGGGTTGGCGCAGTTTGTGGACATGGTGGCCCACTATGCAGTTCCTACCATCGCCATCACGCTCGTCGGCTGGGGTTCGTACCAGATCGCGCAGCGGCAGTATCTGCTGGACAACGTCAATGCGGACTTCGTCCGGACGGCACGGGCCAAGGGGCTCACCCGGAACCAGGCCATCACCCGGCACGCCCTCCGGGTTTCCTTCATCCCGGTCGCCCAAAGCATCGCCTTCACCATCCCGGCCATCTTCGCCGGCGGCTTCTTCGCCGAGAAGATCTTCGCCTGGCCCGGAGTGGGGTCCTGGAGCATTGACGCCATCTCGCTGCAGGATGTGAATGCGGCCACGGCCACCCTCGCCTACGGCTCGGTCATCTTCGCCCTGGGCGCCATCCTCGCCGACTTCGCCACCACGCTTGTTGACCCGAGAGTGAGGGTGCAGTAGCCATGACCAACCTCAACGCCGTTGATCCGGCAGCCGTGGCGCAGGACGCGCACCTCGAAAATGCCGATGTGGTGATCGCCAAATCAACCATCATTTTCCGCCGTTTTATGCGGAACAAAACTGCCGTCGCCGGGCTGGCGGTTTTCCTGGGCCTGACCATCTTCTCCTTCGTCGGCGGGTTCTTCACTCCTTGGGACAAGGAGACCATCGACCCCTTCAATATCGGCATGCCGCCTTCCGGCGACCACTTCCTGGGCACGTCGCAGGCCGGCATCGACCTCTACGCCATGACTGTCGAAGGCACCAGGATCTCCATCCTGATCGGCCTGGTTGTGGGCCTCGTGTCCGTCCTGGTCGCCGCGGTCTACGGCTGCACCATGGCCTATTTCGGCGGAAAAGTGGACAAGGTGATGCTCTTCGTCCTGGAGGCCCTCATCATGATGCCCGCCCTGCTGGTGGTGGCAGTGGCCACCAGCGGCGGAGGGGACGGCCTGAAGAAGAACCTCCCCAGCTGGCTCCTGCTGATCATCGTGCTCCTGGTGTTCAGCTGGATGGGGACCGCCCGGCTTATCCGCTCGATGTCCATGTCGCTGATGCAGCGGGACTTCGTCAAGGCGGCCCAGTACATGGGCGTCCCGCCGCGCCGCATCGTGTGGCGGCACCTGGTCCCCAACATCGGGTCGCTGCTGGTCCTGGACATCACCCGCGGCGTGACCGGGGCCATCCTGGCCGAAGTGGCGTTCTCCTTCATCGGCATCGGCATCAAGGTGCCGGATGTGAGCCTCGGCGTGCTGATTGGCGGCGCCACGTCCCAGGTCCAGACCTTCCCCTGGATGTTCTGGGTCCCGCTCACCGTGATGTTCCTGCTCACGGGGTCCCTGGCCATGATGAACGATGGCCTGCGTGACGCCTTCGACCCGAGCTCCAGTTCGGTTGGCCGGGCCAAAAAGAACAACGCAGAGAAGAAGAGCAAATGAGCACCTTCCTTGAACCGGCTGACCCGGCCCCCACAGCGTCCGAGCGGCTCCACATCGTGGGTCTCCACTCGCCGTCGGACGCTGTCCTGTCCGTCCGGGACCTGAACGTCAGCTTCAACTCCGAAAACGGGGCTGTGCAAGCCGTTCGGGGCGTCGACTTCGACCTGATGCCCGGCAAAACACTGGGAATCGTGGGGGAGTCCGGGTCCGGCAAGTCGGTGACATCGCTGGCCATCATGGGCCTGCTGCCCGCCACTGCCGAGATCTCCGGCTCGGTCAGGCTCAATGGCAAGGAACTGCTGGGCCTCAGCGACAAAGCCATGTGTGCCTACCGCGGCAACGACATCGCCATGGTGTTCCAGGACCCGCTGTCCTCCCTCACCCCGGTGTACACGGTGGGAACCCAGATCACTGAGGCCCTCACCATCCACAACCCGGGCATGAGCAACGCGGCGAAGGAAACCCGCGCCGTCGAACTCCTGGCGATGGTGGGCATTCCCAGCCCCAGGAACAGGCTCAGGGCCTTTCCTCACGAGTTCTCCGGCGGCATGCGCCAGCGCGTGATGATCGCCATCGCCATCGCCAACAACCCGCGCGTACTGATCGCGGATGAGCCGACGACGGCCCTGGACGTCACCATCCAGGCCCAGGTGCTTGAGGTGCTGCATACGGCGCAGGAGGAAACTGGCGCCGCCGTCGTGATGATCACGCACGATCTGGGCGTGGTGGCGGGCATCGCCGACGACATCATGGTGATGTACGCCGGTAAGCCGGTGGAAACCGGCAGCGTGGATGACATCTACTACGATCCCCGGATGCCCTACACGATGGGGCTGCTCGGGGCAGTGCCCCGAGTGGACGTCGCGGAGAAATCCTCGCTGGTCCCCATCGACGGCATCCCGCCAAACCTCCTCCACACCCCCACCGGCTGCTCCTTCGCGCCGCGGTGCCCGCTGGTGACCGATGCCTGCCTGGACGGCGAGCCCTCCTTGGACCCGGTTCCGGGAAGTGGCTACCACCAGGCGGCGTGCATCAAATCCGGTTCCCTCGGCGCGGACGTGGATGTCCATGAGATCTTTTCCGCCCCGCCCGTCCCGGTCTCCCGCTTTGACCTCATCCCCCGCGGAGAACGCTCAACCGTGCTGGAACTCAAGGATGTCCGCAAGCACTTTCCGCTGACCAAAGGCGCGCTGCTCAAGCGGCGCATCGGTACGGTGAAGGCCGTGGACGGCCTGAGCTTCGACATCCGCGAAGGTGAGTGCTTCTCGATCGTGGGGGAGTCCGGATCCGGCAAAACCACCACCCTGCTGGAAATCATGGAGTTCCACAAGGACCAGGACGGCGAGGTGATCATCGGCGGCATCAGCAACAAGCAAGCCGCCGACACCAAGACCAAAAGCGCCATGCGCAGGGAAATGCAGATGGTTTTCCAGGATCCCACCGGCGCCCTTGACCCCCGCTTCACTGTCTACGAGGTCCTGGCCGAGCCGCTCCAGAACGCCGGACTCAGCAAGCCGGCCATCAAGAAACGCATCATGGAACTCATGAAACTGGTGGGCCTGCAGCCGGACCACGTCAACCGGTTCCCCAACCAGTTCTCCGGCGGCCAGCGGCAGCGCGTCGGCATCGCCCGGGCCCTGGCCGTGAACCCCAAGCTGGTGGTCCTGGACGAGCCGGTGTCCGCGCTGGATGTCTCCGTCCAGGCCGGCGTCATCAACCTCTTGGACAAGCTCCGCGCGGAGCTTGGCCTCAGCTACCTGATGGTGGCCCATGATCTCTCCGTGGTCCGCCACATCTCCAACCGGGTGGCGGTGATGTACCTGGGCAAGATCGTGGAGATCGGTGAGGTTGACCGGGTGTTCGACAACCCCCGCCACCCGTATACGCGCGCCCTGCTGTCTGCGATCCCGGTCCCGGACCCGCAGTTCGAGCGCACACGGGAGCGGATCATCCTCCAAGGGGACCTGCCGTCCCCGTTGGATGCCCCGAAGGGCTGCAATTTCGCTACGCGCTGCCCCGTCTTCGCGGCGCTTCCCGCTGCGAAGCAGGAGCAGTGCCTGACCCTGGAGCCCCCACTCGAGGCCGTGCAGCCTTCCCCGGCGGTGCAGGTTTTGGAGGCCGGCCCGGTGCCCGCGCCGGATCAGCAGTTCGCCTGCTTCTTCCCGGATGGCGAACTGGACGAGCACATGCTGGTGGTCCACGGGACGGCGGAACCCCATGCACCCTAGATTTTTTCGACCCATCACAAGCACCACCCGCACCTATGAAGGGAAAACCATGAGGAATCTGACCAAGATCGGCGGCGCAGCGGCCATTGCCGCAGCCCTGACGCTGACGGCCTGCGGCGGTGGAGGAACACCCACCGGACCGGAAACCGCCAAGGGGCAGGGGACGGGCAGCGATCTGGCCAAGCTCATCAGCATCAATGAGAAGCCAGCCGGGGATCTTGAGCCCGGGGGCAAGGTCACCCTGCCGCTTGGCAGCATCGGGCCGGACTTCAACGGGTTCTCCAACAACGGCAACAGTGCGGACAACTCCGCCCTGCAGATCCCCATGAACCCGGTGGCTGTGAACAGCGGCGGCATCGGCGGCTGCTGGAAGATCGACTTCGTCGGCAAGGCAACACCGAACAAGGACTTCTGCGAGTCCGTGGAGAGCAAGGTGGTGGACGGCAAGCAGACCGTCACCATCAAGGTCAACCCCAAAGCCACCTACAACGACGGCACGCCGATCGATGTCAAGGCCTTCCAGAACACCTGGAACATCCTCAAGAGCCCGGATGCCGGCTACGACATCGTGACCTCCGGGGCCTACGAGTTCGTTGAGTCGGTTGAGGCCGGCAGCAGCGACAAGGAAGTCATCGTCAAGACCACCCAGCCGGTCTACCCGCTGGATGCGCTCTTCTTCGGCCTGATCCACCCTGCGGTGAACACGCCTGAACTCTTCAACGAGGGCTTCAACGGCGAAATGCACCCCGAGTGGATGGCCGGACCGTTCAAGCTGGACCAGTACGACACCGCAGCCAAGACGGTGACGCTGGTGCCCAACGACAAGTGGTGGGGCACCAAGCCGGTCCTGGCAAGCGTCGTCTTCCGCCAACTGGAGACCAGCGCACAGATCGCTGCTTTCAAGAACGGCGAGATCGACGCCATGTCAGCCAACACCATCTCGCTGTACAAGCAGCTTGAGGGCACCAAGGACTCCGAGGTCCGCCGTGGCCAGCGCCTCTTCGCCGGTGGCATGAACATCAATGCCCAGAAGATCACCGACGTCGCCGTCCGCGAGGCCATCTTCGCCGCCGTCGACCGCGAAGCCCTCCGCAAGGTCCGCTTCAATGGCCTGAACTGGGAAGAGCCCAGCTCCGGTTCCATGATGGTCCTGCCGTTCTCGGACTACTACCAGGACAACTACCCGGTGAAGGAAACCGGCGCGGACGTTGCCAAGAAGGTCCTGACCGACGCCGGCTATACGCCCAACGCCGCCGGCATCATGGAGAAGGACGGCAAGCCCGCCGCCTTCAAGATCAGCAACTTCGGTGACGACCCCACCACCCTTGCCTTCACCCAGACCCTGCAGAAGCAGCTCCAGGCCGGGGGCATGGACGTTGGCATTGACCAGCGTGCCTCCGCCGACTTCGGCAAGGTCCTGGGTGCACGTGAGTTCGACATGAGCGTCTCCGGCTACACCGTCGGCCCGGACGCCACGGATGCCGTCAAGCAGTACTACGACTCCAAGGTCAACGAAAACGGTCTTGGCGACGCCGAGCTGGACAAGAAGATCGCCGATCTCGCCTCCATCGAGGACAACGCCGAGCGCAACAAGGCAGCCATGGAGGTTGAAAAGGAGCACATGGCCAAGTACTTCTCCATGGGTGTTGTGATGAACGGCCCGCAGATCTCCTTCGTCCGTACCGGCCTGGCCAACTACGGCCCGTCCCTGTTCCAGAGCCTCTCCCAGGTTCCGGACTGGTCCACCCTGGGCTGGATCAAGAAGTAACATTTCCTGACTGAATCAGCTCTTCACGGCGAAGGCCGGCACAACCCGCGAACCGGGAAGGGCCGGCCTTCGTCGTATTGCGATATCAGGGCCGGCGTGGCGGTAACTTTGCTCTATGACCTGGACTGAACCCGAACGCCGTATCCGCACCGCCGTCGTCGGCTATGGACTCTCAGGGAGCGTTTTCCACGCGCCGCTGATCGCGGCGGACCCCCGCTACGCGTTGGACATGATCGCGACGTCCGACGCCGGCCGGCAGGCTGCCGCGACGGAGCGGTACCCCGGCACCAAAACAGTGCCCGACGGCGATGCGGTCCTTGCGCTCGCCAGTGACCTTGATCTTGTGGTGCTGGGGACCCCGCCGGCCACGCACTTCCCGCTGGCGAAGGCCGCCCTGGAGGCCGGCCTCGACGTCGTCGTCGACAAGCCGTTCGCGGTCCGATCTGCCGAGGGTCAGGAACTGATCGCCCTCGCGGAGCGGCTGGGCCGGGTGCTCACGGTCTTCCAGAACCGGCGTTGGGACGGCGATTTCCTCACGGTCCGGAAATTGCTGGCCGGCGAAGCCTTGGGTGCCGTGACCCGCTTTGAGTCCAGCTTCGAGCGCTGGTCCCCTGACATCTCCAAGGCGTGGAAAGCCAGCGCCACGGCGGCGGACGGCGGCGGCGTGCTGTTCGACCTGGGCACGCACCTTATCGACCAGGCGCTTTTGCTTTTCGGTCCAGCCGCCGTGGCCCACGCGGAACTGCAGGCGCGGCGTCCGCACGAGAAGGTGGACGATGACGTTTTCCTGGTGCTCAACCACGAGTCCGGGGTGACCAGCCACCTGAGCATGAACATGCTTTGCGCCCAGCAGGGCCCGCGCTTCCGCATTCTCGGATCCACTGGCGCGTTCACCAAGCACGGGATCGACCCGCAGGAACCGTACATCGTCGCCGGCGGCAGCCCGCTGGACACTGAATACGGCGTTGAGGCACCGGAATGGGCAGGAGCCCTGGGCCGCGACGGCCACCTCGATCCGCTGCCCACGGAACGAGGTGCCTACCCCGAGTTCTACCGGCTCCTGGCAGCCAAGATCGACGACGGCGGAACTGCCTCCGCGCTGCCGCTCCCGGTAGACCCGGCAGACGCCGTCGAGGTGCTGAAGATTATCGAATCAGCCCGGGCTTACGAAACCGCCGGCTATTGAAATTGCGTGAGGTGAGTCACTAGGGTCTCTTGTTGCGGGTGTTACCGAATTGTTGGGCAGGTGTAGCCGGAAGGATCCGAGGCAAACAGCCGTCAGGATGGTGATCGATTGACTCTTGCCAGCGGCACCTGCGATCGCGTGGTGCCGCTGGCAGAATTGGAGCAACACCATGCAAAGATTCACCACGTTTGTGGCGCCAATCGGGGCATTGGCCCTCGCCATTGGCCTTTCGACCGCCGCGGCTCCTGCGGCGTTGTCGGCCAATGGGCACTCTGTCCAAGCCGGAGTGCAAGAAACTGTCCAAGCCGGAACCCAAACCTACATCGTCCTGTACAAGGCCAACGGGGTTTCCGGCAGGTCGCTTGCGGCAGTGCGGGACGCTGGCGGCACCGTGGTGCAGGCCTATCCGCAGATCGGTGTGGCCATCGTAAAGTCGGACCGCGGCGGCTTTGATGCGGCCCTGCGCGCAGCAGATTCTTCCGTTCAGGGGGCCGCTTCCACAGCGGGCTTCGCCGTGGCTGTCGAAGACGACAACTCCGGTGCGGCTGTGGCGGCCATAGCACCCGGCGCCCCGGCGCCCGGCGATGACAACCTGGCCGCACTCCAATGGGATATGGACCAGATCCAGGCCCCGGCGGCGCGGGCCATCAACGGCGGCAGCACCTCGGTGGTGGTGGGTAACATCGACACCGGCCTGGACTACACGCACCCGGACCTTGCCCCGAACGTTGACTTCTCCAGGAGCGTTTCCTGCGTTGGCGGCGTCCCGAACACGGATCCGGCGGCCTGGATGGATAACAACGGCCACGGCACCCACACGGCCGGCACCATCGCCGCCGCGAAGAACGACATCGGCATGGTGGGCGTTGCGCCCAACGTAAAGATTGCCGGGATCAAGGCCGGCGACGACGACGGATTCTTCTACCCCGAGGCCGTGGTCTGCGCCTTCATGTGGGCAGGATCGAACGGTATCCAGGTCACCAACAACAGCTACTTTGCCGATCCCTGGCTCTTCAACTGCAAGAATGACCCCACCCAGCGGGCCATCTGGGAAGCCGAGCGCCGGGCCATCAAGTTTGCCCAGCAAAACGGCACCACAATTCTGGCCTCGGCAGGCAATCAGTCAGACGACCTGGCTCATCCCACCCAGGATGTCACCAGCCCGGATGACACCACCCCGGTCACGCGCGACATCACCAACGCCTGCGCCGTGGTTCCGGTGGAAGTTCCCGGCGTGATCGGCGTCAGCGCCAACGGCAACAAGCTGATCAAATCGTTCTACTCCAGCTACGGTGTGGGCGCCGTCAGCGTGATCGCGCCTGGTGGAGACTCGATCCTGCAGCGGACGGCGGCCGCCACTAACGGCCGCGTGCTCTCCGCTTGGCCGTCCGCCGCACCGTGCGCCCGTCCGGTGGTGGACTCGGGCGCCACGTACTGCTACCTGCAAGGCACATCGATGGCCGGACCTCACGTTGCCGGTGTCGCGGCGCTGGTGGTCAGCACCGGAGTCAGCAACCCGGGCACCGTGGCATCGCGGATCAACACCACCGCCGACAAGATGGACTGCCCGGCGGACATGAGTGTGTACGCCCCGTTCCCTGCAACGGACAACGGCGCACCTCAGGTGTGCCAGGGCGGTGCCGGCTACAACGGGTTCAACGGCCACGGCCAGGTGAACGCCCTCCGCGCGATCGGCGGCTGACGCGGGCGCCTGACGCACAACCACTGATGCGCAACGAGTAAAGTACGACGGCGGGTCCCCGGTTTCGCTAGGAAGCCGGGGACCCGCCGTCGTTCTCGCCTATTTTGAATCGGTTGCTCCGTAAGTGCCGTTCTGAGCGTTCAAAAGGGCACTTGTGGAGCAATCGATGGGGTTCTTACGCGGAAACCAGTTCGTGCCAGTCCGAAACGAGGGGCAGGTTGTGCGCCTCGGAGACCGAGCGGTGAGCAACCTTGCCACCGGCGATGTTCAGGCCGGCGGCGAGGGACGGGTCGCGGTCGAATGCGGCCTTGACGCCCAGGTTGGCCAGGGCCACGGCGTAGCGCAGGGTGACGTTGGTCAGCGCGTAGGTGGAGGTGTTCGGGACGGCGCCCGGCATGTTGGCAACGCAGTAGAAGATCGTGTTGTGGACCTTGTACGTCGGTTCCTGGTGTGTGGTGGGGTGCGTGTCCTCGAAGCAGCCGCCCTGGTCCACCGCGATGTCCACGAGCACGGAGCCGGGCTTCATCCGGGAGACGAGCTCGTTGGTGACCAGCTTGGGTGCCTTGGCGCCCGGGATCAGCACGGAGCCGATGACGAGGTCGGCGTCGACGACGGACTTCTCGATCTCGTAGGAGTTGGAGGCAACCGTCTTGAGTCGGCCCTGGTACTGGGCATCCAGTTCGCGCAGGCGGTTGATGTTGATGTCCAGGATGGTCACGTCGGCCCCGAGGCCAAGGGCCATCGCTGCGGCGTTGGTGCCGGCAACACCGGCGCCCAGGACAACCACCTTGGCCGGGCGGACGCCCGGTACACCGCCGAGCAACACGCCCTTGCCGCCGGCCGGAGCCATCAGCGAGGTGGCGCCCACCTGCACGGACAGTCGCCCGGCAACCTCGGACATGGGGGCCAGTAGCGGCAGCGTTCGGCCTTCCTGCACGGTCTCATACGCGATGGCGGTGACGCCGGAGTTGATGAGCGCCTGCGTCAGTTCCGGCTCCGCGGCGAGGTGGAGGTAGGTGAAGAGGATCAGGCCCTTGCGGAAGCGGTGGTACTCGGCCTTGATGGGTTCCTTGACCTTCATGACCATGTCGGCGCGGTCCCAGACGTCATCGGCCTCGGCGACGATTTCGGCGCCGGCGATCGCGTATTCCTCGTCCGTGATCCCTGAGCCCAAGCCTGCGCCGCGTTCCACCAGGACCGTGTGGCCGTAGGTGCGGAATTCGTGAACGCCAGCAGCTGTGATGGCGACGCGGAATTCGTTGTTCTTGATCTCTTTGGGGACACCGATGATCATTTGTGGCTCCATATTCTCAGGCCGGGGTAGGCCCGAAATTGCGGGGAAGGTTGTGATTCCAGAATAAATCCGGCTGTGACTCAGCTGACAGGAAGGCGGGGTCTAGGGCATTCAACCTCCGCGTCATTCCGGGAATTTTTGGTTTCATGGATCGACATATGTACAGCGGGAGAGCGTCAGGTGTCGCCTGCTGTTCGTTCGCCCGGATGCCTGCCGGAGCAGTATGGTTACCCCATGCAGCAGGACGTGGAACAACTGGTGGAGCAGGTGGCGCAGAAGCTTGGCCGGGGACTGTCGCTGGAGGACCTGGACGGCCTGCTGCTCGCTTACAGTTCCAACCAGTCCCATGCCGACCGGGTCCGGGTGAACTTCCTGTTGAGCAAGCGGGTCCCGGCCGATGTCAGCGCCTGGCAGCTTTCCCACGGCATCGCCACGGCGGTCCGCCCGGTAGCGATTCCCGCTAATCAGGAGCTGGGGATGCTGGGCCGGGTGTGTGTTCCGTTGATGGTGCGCGGTTTCCGCGTCGGCTACCTCTGGGTGCAGCAGGACTCGGCAGAGGAAAATCCGACGGCGATCCTCTCCCAGTTGCCCGACGTAGCCCCGGAGATCGAGCGGCTTTCCGGCCTGCTGCTGGATTCCAACACCGCCGAGTCCGAGTTCCGGCGGGGCCGCGAACGCGAGTTCCTGGCCGCCTGTTCCGGCGAGGCCAACGCGGTGGCCGCCGTGGCGGGCTGGAAGGAAATCCAGGGGAGGGGGCCGTGGCAGATGGTCACAGTGCTCGACGCTGATGGCTGGGCCGGCGGGCCGGACCCCATCGCCTCCACCTTGATCCACCGGTCAGCCGCACTGCAGGCCACGGTGGGAGTGGACGTGGCGCTGTTCAGCGCCGGGACGGAAACCCATTCCGTGGTGCTGTTCCGTGAGTCTGTGGGCCGGGCCAACCATGCCCAGGTGCTGGTTCACTACCAGCTGGAGCTGGCCAAACGTTCGGGCCGGCCGGTGCACCGCATCATCCTGGGCATCAGCGAGGGTTTTACCAAGCCACGGGGGCTTGCCGAGGCATACCGGCAGTCCAAGCAGGCGGCTCAGGCGGCGGCCGTGGACCCCCAGCTGGGCGAACTGGTGGACTGCCGCGCCACCGGGGTGTACCAGCTGCTGGCCTCGGCAGGCGGGGGAGCCGGCGCCTGGGCTGACTCCGGGTCCGTTTATGTGCGGATGCTGGAGGACCACGACCGCAACGATGAGCTACTCCCGGTACTGGAGCTCATCTATGACAACGACGGCTCAGTCCAGGACGTGGCCACCAAACTCCACCTGCACCGCAGCAGCATCTACAACCGGCTGGGCCGCATCCGGCAGCTCCTGGGCGTTGATCCGCTGAGGGGGATGCCCCGGCTCGAACTCCATGCGGCACTGAAAATGCGGCGCTGGGCGGCGCGCCCGCGGATCTAGCCCACCCCTGAGCCAGCCCCCTAGGAGTGCGCTGAACCAAAACCCGCGGATCCAGCGGCTCTGGTCCACCGCCTCCGCGGATCAAGCGCGCCGGAATTAAGCCACGCCTCGTGAGACCTAGGCCTGTTCTGGCGGCTGTTGCTGCCCGTTGGTCTTTTGCCGGTCCAGCCAGGCCATGATCGCCGCCAGCCTGATCCGGCGGTGCGTGCCACGGTATTCCACGGGGATCTCGCCGCGATCGGTCATGTTGCGCAGGTACGTGTGGGAAATCCCGGCGAGTTCGGCAGCCTGTGAGGTGGTGAGCATTTCCTCCACGCTGCTGACGGTCACCGCTTCGCCGCGGCTAAGCCGAGCGAGCAGGTCCACGACGGCGTCCCTCGCTTCACCCGGGAGACGGTGGACGGTGCCGTCCACGAACACGGTGATGTCGTTGCTGTCCCGGAGGGAACGCGCGAGGTTCAGGGCGTCGTCGGCGGGTAGGCCAGCCGTGACGCGTGGAGCTATGAGTGCCATGCCAGAAGCCTAACCCGAGCACTTCCTGGCCTGATCCGATCCGGGCCTTGCCTAGCCAGACCCCCGCCCCCGCCCGCGCTTCCGGAGGATTCTGCTCAATCATTCCGATCCACGCGAAGGCAGGCCCCGGAATGGCGCGGCCGCTTCTCCGGAACGCGCGAATGATGGCGCAGAATCCGACGCCCGCGCCGCACTCCAGCCACGGCAGGCACTTTCAGGAGTGAGGTCTCGGCGGGCTTTCGGGCTTTCGAAAAGCCTAGATCTCACGTTTGGAGTCCGCGGTTGAGCTCGTCTGCATTCGCCAACTCAGCTGCAAGCGCCTGCCGCGCCTCGGCGTCGAGTTCCAGGGCGCCGACGCTGTCCAGCACAGACCGGGCCAGCGCGTGGTTGCCGGTCCGCTCATGCAGCTCGGCGAGGTACACCAGCAGCGGCAGTTTCTCGGCGTCCGTCGCCTCAGGATGCCGCTGGAGCCCAGCCTCGATCACGGAGATTGCGGTCGCCTCGCTGCCATGCGCGTCGCCCTGCCGCGCCGCGTTCAACAGGACTCGGTCGAGCCGCCCCGCCGGCGCAGACACCGTCCCGAAAGCACCAGCCGTCCCGAAAGGACCAGGCGTCCCGGAGGCATCAGCGGCATCCTCGGAATCACCGAGTGCGCTCACCCGCAGCCAGTTGCCCGAAGAAGTGCAGGTCGATGCCGCCACGCGTGAAGCCCATGTACGGATTCGGCCGTTCCTGCCGGTAGGTGACGTGGAAGCCGAGCGCTTCGTAGAACGGCGCCACGTCATCCAGACGGCGGCACGGCAGGATCGGGACGGCACGCTCGTTCATACCCTGAACCTACTCTCGGGGGGCCCTGGCCGTCGCCCGTTTCGATGGTTCCCTGCCCAGCAGATGTTTGCGAGCGTCGATCCGGCAGGGAACCATCGAAACGGCGAAGCAGAAGCTATTCGGCGTCGAGGTCCGTTTCCAGGAGCTTGACCAGCGAATCCAGGGCCGCGTCGGCGCCGTCACCTTCAGCCCGGAGCACCACAACATCGCCCTTGGCGGCGCCCAGGGTCATCAGCGACAGGATGCTCGAAGCGTCCAATGCGTCATCCTCCGGGTCGCCCTGCATGGCAATGGTGACCTCCACGCCCACGTCTCCCGCCGCTTCCGCGAACAGGGCGGCGGGGCGGGCGTGCAGGCCGGAGCGGCTGGCGATGGTGGCGATGCGTTCGGGCATTGTTCCTCCTGGTGGGTGCTTCTTTGTGGCTAGCGGCGGGCGGTTCGTCGAAGGCGGGCGGTTGGTCCGAACCGGCCGGTCAGAGGCCGAGTTCTTCGAGGACGGGCAGTTTTTCCCGAACCCAGGCCTTGGCTTCAGTGGCGCTGGGCGCGGACAGGGCCAGCTTGGCCAGCTGCTGCGCCTCGGCCAGTGTGACGGTCTTCAGCACCGCGGCCACGGCGGCAAGGGACCGCGCGGTCATGGACAGGGTGGTGACGCCAAGCCCGGTAAGTACGACGGCGAGGGCCGGGTCAGCGGCCGCCTCACCGCAGACGCCCACGGGTTTGTTGTGGCCTTCCGCGCGGGAACCTTCCACGGTCAATCCCACCAGGCGCAGCACGGCAGGCTGCCACGGGGTGTTGAGGTTGGCCAGCGGGCCCAGCTGGCGGTCCGCCGCCATGGCGTACTGGGTGAGGTCGTTGGTGCCCAGACTGGCGAAGCCCACCTCGCGCAGGATGGATTCTGCGGTCAGGGCTGCGGACGGCACCTCCACCATGACGCCCGGGTTGGTGATCCCGGCAGCGGTGCACATCGAGGCGAAATGGGCGGCCTCCTCCGCGGTGGAAATCATCGGGGCCATGACCCAGACATCAGCCTCCGAGTCCTTCTCCGCGAGGGCGATCGCCTGCAGCTGGCGTTCCAGAACACCCGGCGTGGTGAAGTCGGTGCGGTAGCCGCGGACGCCGAGGGCCGGGTTCGGCTCGGTGGCGTCGGTCAGGAAAGGCAGCGGCTTGTCGGCACCCGCATCCAGCGTGCGCAGGACAACTTTCTTGCCGGGGAAGGCGTCAAACACGCTCTTGTACGCGGCTGCCTGCTCCTCCACGGAGGGTTCGGTATCGCGTTCCAGGAAGCAGAATTCCGTGCGGAACAGCCCTACGCCCTGCGCGCTGAGGCCGGCAGCGGCCACGGCATCCTTGCCGCCGCCAACATTGGCGAGGAGCGGCACCAGGTGCCCATCCGCCGTCGTGCCGCTGCCGTCAAACACGGCCAGCAAGGACGCGTTGGTGGCCCACGCTTCGGCGGCGGCGCGCTGGGCGTCGTCCGGGGCAACGGTGATGGAGCCCGCGGCGCCGTCCACAAAGACCTCGGTGCCGTCGGCCAGTTCGTCCACGCCTGCGGCGGCGACGACGGCGGGCAGGCCGAGGGAGCGGGCAATGATGGCGGTGTGGGACTGCGGTCCGCCGCCGGCTGTGACGAGGGCCAGCACCTTTTCGGGGTCCAGTGTGGCCGTGTCCGCGGGTGCCAGGTCCTCTGCCACGAGGATGAACGGCGTGGAGGAGGAAGGGATGCCCGGGGCGGGCACGCCCCGAAGCTCAGCCACGATGCGGGCACGGACGTCCAGGACGTCCGTGGCGCGTTCGGCCATGTAGCCACCGAGGTTGTGCAGCATTTCGGAGACCGAGGCGCCGGCGTCCCAGATGGCGCGCTGCGCCGAGGTGCCGCGGGCGATCAGCTTGGCGGCGTTCTTCAGGAGCATGGTGTCCTTGGCCATCAATGCCGTGGCTTCCAGGACAGCTTTGCCGTCTCCAGTGGCCGTTTCCGCGCGGGCTTTGAGCTCGTCATGGACAGCGGCCGCTGCCGCCTTGAGCCCGGCGATGGCTTCTTCGGCTGACGTACCGCCGGCCAGCTGCTCGCCTGCGGGGGGTTCGCTGATCGGTTTGGGCATCTGCCGGACGGTTCCGATGATGCGGCCGGGGCTGACGCCAACTCCTGGGAAGGTCTGCACTGAAGGTCCTCGTTCTCTGCCGGTAGCCAGGCCCGCCTAGGTTTATCCCGGCGCCATGCCGGGGCCGCCGCGACCACTGTGTGCGAGGGCGGAAACGTGCCTGAAAAAATTGTATGTGATTCAGTTCATATAGCAATGCTATAGGTGATAGGGTAGCGGCTATGAGTTTGGATGGCCAGCTTCCCCCCAAAATGCGTCTATTGCATGCAGCCGCCGAGTTGCTTGCGAAATCCGCCGGAGCATCCGTGTCCACCCGCCAGATCACGCAGCTGGCAGGGGTAACGGCGCCCACCCTGTACCACCACTTCGGTGACAAGGAAGGCCTTTTCGACGCCGTTGTCACCGCAGGCTTTGAGGAGTATGTCGCGGGCGAAAGAGATTTCGCCCCGTCCGGAAATCCATTGGAGGATATCCGGAGGATGTGGGACAACCACGTCCAGTTCGGACTTAAGCAGCCGGAACTGTACCTGGTGATGTTCGGCAATATCCGCCCGGAAAGCCGCCCCGCCATCGTTGCCGATGCCGAGGCGCTGATGGAGGAGATGCTGAACAAGGCAGCGGCAGCGGGTCAGCTGAATGTCCAGCCACGGGAAGCGGCCAGGTCCATTCTGGCCGCCAACGTGGGTGTGACGCTCATGCTGATTGCGGAGCCCGCCGCCGAACGTAACCTCGAACTGTCCACTATGACCCGGGACGCCATGATCTTTGCGGTGTCCACGGCACAAGCCGAAGGGGCGGCCACGGAAGACTCCGCAAGGTCCTCCGTGGTGGTGGCAGCGATTGCCCTGAATGCCGCGCTTCAGGCATCGCACTCAGACCAGCTCTCCAGCTCGGAACTCAAACTTTTCCTCGAATGGCTCCACCGGATCTCTACCAGCACGTCGTCGTAAGTATCGGATCTATCCTGCACAGCCGCAGGAATGACGGTTAGGAAAGCACATGGCAACAGAGACAGTTGCAAAACCCCGCACCAGCGTGCGGGTCGGCGTCCAGAAGTTCGGGACGTTCCTGTCCGGCATGATTATGCCCAACATTGGCGCGTTCATCGCGTGGGGGCTCATCACAGCCCTCTTTATTGAGAAGGGCTGGATCCCGGTCCCGGCCTTGGGCGGCTTCGGCACCAACGCCGAAGGAGTTCCCTATGTAGGCCTGGTTGGTCCTATGATCACCTACCTGCTGCCGCTCCTGATCGGCTACACCGGCGGCAAAATGGTCTATGACGTCCGCGGCGGCGTGGTGGGCGCTATCGGCACCATGGGCGTCATTGTTGGCGCCGGCATCCCGATGTTCATCGGCGCCATGATCATGGGTCCCCTCGGCGGCTGGACCATGAAGAAGATCGACCTCCTGTGGGAGGGTAAGATCCGCCCGGGCTTCGAAATGCTCGTGAACAACTTCTCCGCCGGTATCTGGGGCGCGCTGCTGGCGATGCTGGGCTTCTACGGCATCTCGCCGCTGGTCCAGGCTTTCAGCACCGGGGCCGGGAACGTGGTCCAGTTCCTGGTCAACAACGGCCTCCTGCCGCTTACCAGCATTTTCATTGAACCTGCCAAGGTGCTGTTCCTGAACAACGCCATCAACCACGGCGTGCTGACTCCGCTGGGCATCCAGCAATCACTTGAACAGGGCAAGTCCATCCTCTTCCTGCTCGAGGCCAACCCCGGACCTGGCCTTGGCATCCTGCTGGCGTACATGTTCTTCGGCCGCGGCCTTGCCAAGGGCTCTGCCCCTGGCGCAGCGATCATCCACTTCTTCGGCGGCATCCACGAAATCTACTTCCCGTACGTCCTGATGCGCCCGCTGCTGATCCTGGCCGCGATCGCCGGCGGCATGACGGGTATCGCCACCCTGGCCGTCACCGGCTCCGGCCTCGTTGCGCCGGCGGCGCCTGGTTCGATCATCGCCGTGCTCGCCCAGACGTCCCGTGACAGCTACGTCGGGGTGATCCTCGCGGTGGTGCTCGCCACCTCGGTTTCGTTCCTGGTGGCCTCGGTGATCCTGAAAACCACCAAGCACAGCGACGAGGTGGACCTGAGCGATGCCACGTCCAAGATGGAAGCGATAAAGGGCAAAAAGAGCTCCGTCTCCTCGGTGCTGACCGGCGCCGGTGCAGGCGTGGGCACCGCCGTCCTAACCGGCCCCATCAAGAACATCGTGTTCGCGTGCGACGCCGGCATGGGCTCCAGTGCCATGGGCGCCTCGGTGCTGCGGAACAAGATCAAGGCTGCCGGGTTCCCGGACGTCAAGGTCACCAATGCCGCGATCGCCAACCTCAGTGACACCTACGACGTGGTGATCACGCACCAGGACCTGACCGAACGCGCCAAGCCCGTCACGTCCAGCGCCGCGCACTTCTCGGTGGATAACTTCATGAACAGCCCGCGGTACGACGAGATTGTGGAGCTGGTCAAGGAGCGCAACACCGAAGGCGCAACCCCCGACGCCGGTGCTGCCGCCGGCCACGGCGCGCACGTTGCCAGTGCCACGGTAGATGCCGAGCCCGGCAGCGGTACGGCACCAGCCGAGGCTGCGGAGACGGCGGCGCCTTCCGACATCCTCGTGGCCGACAGCGTCATCCTCAACGGCACCGCCACCACCCGCGATGCCGCCATCGACGAAGCCGGTCAGCTCCTCCTGGCCCGCGGCGCCGTGGACGAGGGCTACCTCGCGGCCATGCACGAACGTGAGGAATCCGTGTCCACCTACATGGGCAGCTTCCTGGCCATCCCGCACGGCACCAATGCCGCCAAGGACCACATCCTGAAGTCAGCGGTGTCAGTCATCCGCTACCCTAACGGCATCGACTGGGACGGCAAGCAGGTCAAGTTCGTGGTTGGCGTGGCGGGCATCAACAACGAACACCTCCACATCCTGTCCTCCATCGCGAAGGTCTTCACGAACAATGCTCAGGTGGCCCAGCTGGAAGCAGCCACGTCCGTTGAGGAAGTCCTGGAGCTGTTCGGAAAGGTGAACGTATAGTGAAGGCAGTACATTTCGGAGCCGGGAACATCGGCCGCGGCTTTGTGGGGCTGCTGCTGCACCAGGCCGGTTATGAGGTGGTGTTCGCGGATGTCGCGGACGCGCTTATCGACCAATTGGCGGCCGCAGACAGCTACAACGTCCACGAGGTGGGGGAGAACCCCACCCTCCGGACGGTGGACAACTTCCGCGCGCTCAACTCCGGCACGCAGGAAGCGGAGCTGGTACGGGAAATCGCGACGGCGGACATCGTCACCACCGCCGTGGGGCCACACATCCTGAAGTTCGTGGCGCCCGCCATTACCAAGGGCATCGCGGCGCGGGCTGCCGGGCTGGCGCCGCTGCAGGTCATGGCCTGCGAGAACGCCATAAACGCCACGGACATCCTGCGGGCCGAAGTCGGCGCGCTCTGGGACGACGCCGCCGGCCCCCTGGATTCCCTTGCGGTGTTTGCGAACACCGCCGTGGACCGGATTGTGCCCAACCAGGAGCCGGGGCAGGGCCTGGACGTCACCGTGGAGACGTTCTACGAGTGGGTCATCGACAGGACCGCATTCGGCGATGCTGCGCCGGTGATTCCGGGCGCAACGTTTGTGGACGAGCTCTCGCCCTACATCGAGCGGAAGCTCTTCACCGTGAACACCGGCCACGCCTCCGCCGCGTACTTCGGGTTCGAAGCAGGCCTGGAGAAGCTCTCCGACGCCATGGCCGACCAGGACGTGGCAGAGGACGTCCGCGCGGTCCTGGAAGAGACCAAGCAGCTCCTCGTGGCCAAGCACGGCTTCAACAACGACGAGCAGGAAGCCTACGTCCAGAAGATCCTGGTCCGGTTCTCCAACCCGCACCTGCCGGACACCGTGAACCGGGTGGGCCGCGCCCCCATGCGCAAGCTCAGCCGGCACGAACGGTTCATCGGTCCCGCGGCTGAACTGGCCGAACGCGGGATCGTGCCCGAGGCGCTCCTGGGTGCCATCGCCGCGGCCCTGCGCTTCACGGACCCCGCCGACGCCGAGGCCACCGAGCTCGCGCAGATCCTGGCTTCGTCGTCGCCTACCGACGCCACGGCCAGGATCACCGGGCTGGCCTCGGAGCACCCCCTGTTCGCGGCCGTGTCGACGCTGGTGGAGGAACGCCAGGCGGAAGCGGCGAAGGCCCCGGCCTGACCCCCCAGACGCGCTCTCACTTCCTGCAGCTTTTTCGGGAACCCTCTCGCAGATTCTGCGGGTTTTTGGCCAACGCTCTCTCACATGGATGAGAGAGCGTTGGCGTTTAAGGCACCGAAAGTGAGAGAGGGTCTCGGGGGATAGGTTCGCAAGCCTTGTGGAATGCTGGGGAGATGACCACGAACCCCGGCGCCTTGACCCCCTTGCTGACTGCCGACGTCGACGGCGGGACCTTCCGCCTCAGGCACGCCGTGTCCGCCGACCTGCCCGCCATCGTGGCGCTGCTGGCCGACGACTCCCTGGGCGCCAGCCGCGAAGTCGGCCACGAGATGGCGCCGTACGAGCGGGCTTTCGAAGCGATCCACGCCGACCCGTCCCATTTGCTCGTGGTGGGGGAGTACGCGCCGGCTGGGGCAGCTGACTGCACCGTGGTGGCTACCTTCCAGCTGAGTTTCCTGCCCGGCATTTCGCGGCAGGGCTCGTGGCGCTCGCAGATTGAGGCGGTCCGCGTGGCGGGCAGCCTTCGTGGCCAGGGCCTGGGGAACCTGATGATGGGATGGGCGATTGACGAGGCCAGGCGCCGCCGCTGCACGCTGCTGCAGCTGACCACGCACAAGACGCGGACAGCCGCCCACCGCTTTTACGAGCGGCTCGGCTTTGACGCCAGCCATGAGGGCATGAAGCTCACGCTCTGACAACCGGCCCGGGAGCATCAGCCCTTGGCGGATCCCTTGGGCACAAACAGCGTCTCGGCCTGCTCCAGGGACATGCCGTTGGTCTCCGGCACCTTCAACATCACAAAGAAGAACGACGCCGCAGCGAACAGCGCGTACATGGCGTAGGTCAGCGGCAGGGAAGCCGCGGCCATCACGGGGAAGCTGAGAGTGATGGCAAAGTTGGCCACCCACTGCGCGGCCGCGGCCAGGCCCAAGGCACGGGCACGGATCCGGGACGGGAAGATCTCGCCAAGGAGGACCCAGACCAGCGGTCCCCAGGACGCGCCGAAGCTGACCACAAAGATGTTGGCCGCCACGAGGGCCACCGGACCCCAGGCGCCCGGCAGGGAGATCTCCTCGCCGGAGCCGACGGCCGAGGAGAACGCCAGCGCCATGGTGCCCAGTGAGACCGCCATGCCGATGGAACCGGCCAGGAGAATGGGCCGGCGGCCGATCCGGTCCACCAGGGCGATGGCCACGAGCGTCACCAGGATGTTGGTGATGGAGGTTGCCACCGAGATGGTGAGCGAGTCCTTCTCCTGGAATCCGACGGCCTTCCACAGCGTGGTGGAGTAGTAGAAGATCACGTTGATGCCCACGAACTGCTGCAGGACGGAGAGGATGATGCCCACCCAGACCACCGCCTGCAGGCCGAACGTCTTGCCGCGGAGCGAGCCCTTCTGGCCGGACAGCTTGTCCTCTTCGATCGCGTCCTGGATCTCGCGGATGTGCCGGTCGGTGTCCTCGGCCGGGGCGATGGAATCGAAGACCTTGCGGGCTTCCTCTTCCTTCCCCTGGACCACCAGGAAGCGCGGGGATTCGGGGAGCGTGTACGCGATCCAGCCGTAGGCCACAGCCGGAACGGCGGCAGCGAGGAACATCCAGCGCCAGGCTTCGATGCCCAGCCAGAAGGCCTGGTCCGCGCCGCCGGCGGTGGTGGCGAAGAGCGCGTCGGACAGGAGTGCGGCGAAGATACCGGTGGTGATGGCCAGCTGCTGCAGCGACGCCAGCCGGCCTCGGACCTGCCGCGGGGAAATCTCGGAAATATACGCGGGTGCGATCACCGAGGCCAGGCCGATGCCCAGGCCGCCCACCAGGCGCCAGAAGATCAGGTCCCAGACGCCGAACGCGAAGCCGGTTCCGATGGCGCTGACCAGGAACAGCAGCGCGCCGAGCTTCATAGCGGGGATGCGGCCGTACCGGTCGGCGACTTTGCCGGCGAGGAAGGCGCCTGCCGCGCAGCCCAGCAGGGCGATGGCCACGGCAAAGCCGGTGACGGCCTCGGAGAGCGCGAACTCGTCCTTGATGGCGTCCACTGCACCGTTCACCACGGAGGAGTCGAAGCCGAACAGGAATCCACCCACCGCGCCTGCGAGTGCCAGCCAGATCACCCGCTGCGGGATCTTGGCGGTGGTCTGCTCCTTGGCGGTGGGCATGCTGCTCCCTGAGATTTGGGGGTGGGGTGGATGCGGTGCGGACGTCGTCGGCTGCGGTACCGGCTCGCAGGCCGGCGCACACGCGCTAAACAGTGTGGCACGTCACCGCCCACCGTTCCACTTGCGACTTGTGCCGTCCGAAACAGAAAGACGACGACGGCGGGGTGTGCCGCCGTCGTCGTCTGCCGTTTCAGAGCAGCGCTAGTGGGCCGCCACCGGCTCCTTGGCGACCTTCGGATCCGTCAGCTTCTTGTTCGGCAGGGCGAAGCTGATAAGGAACGCGATCCCGGTGAGGACGGCCGCGGTGATCATCACGGTGTCGATCGCGTACGCGAAGCCCTCGGTGATGGGGCGGGTGAGCACGCTGTTGGCCGTGTGGAGCCAGCTGGTGTCATTGAGCGATTCGTTCGATGCCCCGTTCTGGAAGAACTCGTAGAGCTTGGCGTTGGCGGGGTCCGCGGCCACCGCCGGGTCGCGCAGCAGGGCCTGGTAGTCGGCACTGGACATGGCTGACTTCATCGTTTCGGCGATCCGGCTCGCGGCCAGGCTGAACAGCATGGAGATGAACACGGCCGTGCCCACCGCGCCGCCCATGGACCGGAAGAACGCTGCGGACGACGTGCCCACACCCATGTCCTTCGGCGGCACGGAGACCTGCATGGCCAGCGTGAGCGGCTGCATGCAGAAACCCAGGCCCATGCCGAAGAACACGGCGATCACGCCGGGAACCCAGAGGCCCGTGTCCACGCCCAGGGACAGTCCCATGACCAGCGCGGCGACGGTGAGGATGCCGGTGCCCACGATGGGGAAGATCCGGTACGTGCCCGACGCCGAAATGGTGCGGCCCGCGGTGATGGAACCGGTCAGGATGCCGAGCGTGAAGGTGATCATCATCAGGCCGGCTTCGGTGGGCGTGAGTCCCTTGACCAGCTGCAGGTACATGGGCAGCATGGCGATGGCGCCGAACATGCCGATGCCGATGATGAAGTTCAGCAGCGAGGACAGGCCAAAAGTAGCGTTCCGGAAGAGCCGGAGCGGGATCAGGGCGTAGTCTCCGGCGCGTTTTTCAGCCAGCAGGAACCAGATGATGCCCACCGCGCCCAGTCCGTAGCAAAGGAAGGAGTTCAGCGACGTAAAGCCCCAGCTGCGGCCCTGTTCCGCCACCAGGAGCAGCGGGACGATGGCCAGCGTTATGGCGGCCGCGCCGAAATAGTCGATTTTCTGCTTCACGTGCTTGGCCGGCAGGTGCAGGAACATAAACACCACGGCCAGGGCCGCCAGGCCGATGGGCAGGTTGATGAAGAACACCCAGCGCCAGCCGTCAAAGCCCAGGATGTTGGCCGACCCTGCGAACGCGCCGCCCACCACCGGGCCGAGCACGGAGGAGATGCCGAACACCGACATAAAGTAGCCCTGGTACTTGGCCCGGTCCTTGAGGGACACGATGTCGCCGATGATGGTCAGCGCGAGGGCCAGCAGGCCGCCGGCGCCCAGGCCCTGGACGCCGCGGGCGATGGCCAGTTCGGTCATGGAGTGCACTGAGCCGGCGTAGAGCGAGCCGACCAGGAAGATGACGATGGCGATCAGGTACAGCGGACGCCGGCCGAAAATGTCGCTCAGCTTGCCGTACAGCGGCGTGCTGACCGTGGACGTGATGAGGTAGGCGGTGGTGGCCCACGCCTGGAGGGACAGCCCGTCCAGGTCATTGGCGATGGTGTAGATGGAGGTGGACACGATGGTCTGGTCCAGGGATGCCAGGAACATGCCCAGCATGAGCCCCACCATCACGGTGACGATCTGACGCTGTGTCAGGGTTTCGCCGGCGGCACGCACAGCGGTTGTTTTGGACATGGCTTCTCCAGGAAAGAATAAGGGATCACGCTCGATAGTTGCTTTCAGTAACTATGTTAGTTCGCGTTTCATTCCCGCTGCCAGATATTCCTTCCGGAACCGCCGCTCCCGCCCGGGCCCCCGCCCGAACTGGAGGACCCCGATCAGCGCTCCACGAGGATGCCGTCCGGATCGCACCAGACGGTGACGCCGGGACGGAAGGTCACGCCGTCGAGCACTACATCCACGTCAACCTCACCGGCGCCGGCCTTGGCGCTCTTGCGCGGGTTGCTGCCCAGCGCCTTGACGCCCAGATCCAGTTGGGCGATCGCCTCGCGGTCGCGGATGGCGCCGTTAATTACGACGCCGGCCCAGCCGTTCGCCACGGCGCTCTCAGCGATCATGTCCCCCATCAGGGCTGTGCCCAGTGAACCGCCGCCGTCCACCACCAGCACGGCGCCATTGCCGGGGGTGGCCAGGGTGGACTTGACCAGGGCGTTGTCCTGGAAGCAGCGGATAGTCCGCACCGGGCCGCTGAAGTGTGAACGGCCGCCGAGGGACTGGAACTGGAGGGATACGGAGGCCAGCTCCTCGCCGCGCTCGTCGTAAAGATCGGCGGTGTTGACGGGGCTGGTGGTGTTGCCTGCAGCAGATGCGGTCATTGGATCTCCAGGTGTTCAGTGTCGTGAGGGGCTGCGCGCTGTCCATAGCCACACAAGGAAAGCGCCGTATGACAAGCGGGGCGATGCAGCCCACGATAGTCTGATTTTCAGAATCACCAACCGTTCCAGGGGGAACCAGCCATGAGCCTGTCCGACACACCCGCAGCACCGGATCCCAGCGCTGCGTCGGCACCCGGAACGGGATCGGAAAGCTCGACGGCGGCGCTCGCCGAGCCGACGCAGAAGGTCACCGCGCGCTGGGTGACCGGGCTGGTGCTGGTCAACGTCGGCATTAACGCCGCCTTCTTTGGGCCCATCAACGTCTTTATCGGCCAGCAGGCCATCGGCATCGACGAGGCCAATAAGGAAGCCATCCTGTCCCTCGTGACAGGGTGTGGCGCCGCCGTTTCGCTGGTGGCCAACCCGCTTTTTGGGGCCCTGTCCGACCGGACTGTCTCCGGTTTCGGCCGGCGTGCCCCGTGGGTCCTGGCCGGCGCCGTCCTGGCCACGGCTGCGTTGCTGGCGATGTCCGGAGCCACGGCCGTGGCCCTCATGGTCCTCTTCTGGTGCCTGGTCCAGCTGGGTGCCAACGCAGCCTACGCGGCCATCACCGCCGCCGTCCCGGACCGTGTTCCGGTCCTGCAGCGCGGTGGCGTGGGCGGCCTGGCGGCGATGGGCCAGACGGTGGGCATCCTCCTCGGCGCGGTCTTCGGGGCCGTGGTCTCGGGAAACTTCATGGTGGGGTACACCATGTGTGCGGCCGCCCTGCTGTTCTCCGTGGTGCCGTATCTCTTCCACCGGAACGATCCGCCGCTCCCGCGGGAAGCCCGGCCGCCGTTTACCTGGACCGGGTTCATGCGCGGCTTCTGGATCAGCCCTGCCCGCCACCCGGACTTCGCCTGGGCCTGGCTCACCCGCTTCCTGGTCAACGTCTGCAACCAGATGACCATCGTCTACCTGCTCTTTTTCCTCAGGGACGTGCTCAAACATGAGGATCCGGCACTGGGGGTCCTGACCTTGACCGGCATTTACGCGGTGATGGTGATGATTACTGCGGTGATAGCGGGGCCGTGGAGCGACCGGCTGGGCCGGCGGAAGCCGTTTGTGATCGGGTCCTCCGCCATCATTGCCGCGGCGGGACTGACAATGGCCTTCTTCCCTGTCTGGACCGGCGCCCTCATTGGAGCCGGCATCCTGGGCGTGGGGTTCGGCGCCTACCTTGCCGTTGACTTCGCGCTGCTGACGCAGGTCCTTCCCCTGGCCGCAGACAGGGGCAAGGACATGGGCATCATTAACGTGGCGAACTCCCTGCCGCAGGTGTTCGCGCCCGTCCTCGCATTCCTCGCCGTGACGTACTTCGGGGGGTACGTCACGTTGTTCACCACGGCCGCCGTCATCGGCCTGCTGGGCGCTGTGTTCGTGGTCAAGATCCGAGGGGTCGACTGATTCCGGCTTTTGCCTGTGCCGCGTATAGTTGAGGCGGACTGCAGGCACACGGGATGGGGACTCTCCCTGCCGCTGCACCATAAGAACACAACCCCGGAATCCTGATGCCCGAGACCTTTTCAGCCCATCCGTCCATGGCCGCCCGGCCCTCCACGCCGCGTCAGCGGCTGCGCTACACGCGCGTCCTTGAGTCTGCCGCAGGGTTTGCCCGCAAAGGGCTGGAGTCCGTGGACCTCGCGGAAATTTCGGAAAAGTCCGGCGTGCCGTTGGGCACCGTCTACCGCTATTTCCCCACGGCCAACCACCTGATGCTGTCCCTCTACCGCCAGCAGCTGGACGAGCTTCAGGGCAGGGCCCGCACGTCGGCGGCCAGCTTCGGTGGCCGCGCCCTCACCGGCGTGGTGATGGAGATCTTCCATATGCGGGTGATGCAGCCGGCAGTCGAACAGTGCCTGAGCCGCTGCGTGTACCTCAAGGACAAGGACACCACGGCACTCCTGCATGAAATCGATGCCCTGAGCGAAACGGCTGTAGCCACCGCCTCCGACGACGCCGTAGCGGCCCGCGTGCTCCTGCTGACCGTCACTGGTCTGGTCCAGTCCGTCCGCAACCGCCGGCTTTCGCTCTTTGAGGCCGAAGAGGACCTCAAAAAGGCCTGCACCTTGCTTGCTCCGGTGGCTGCCGGGGCCCGTGCGGCCCACCGATCGGCGTAACTGGTCTAGACCAGTAAGCCAATAAATACGTCTTTATGCAGTGACGTGGCTCACAAAACGGCCTGATTAAACGATTTGGCACGGTCCCGGAGCGTCGAATGCACTTTCTGGCGCGTGGGCGCTGTTTATTATGGCAGGACCGGAGTGGCTGGCAACCCGCATCTGCAAGGGCTTCACCCCGGGCCCGCCACCTCTGGGCCCAAGAAGCAACGAATTCCACCTTGAGCCTCCCTGTGCTTGAGCCTTTCTGCGCCGTGCGCCCACGGCTAGCCCCAGGAGACAACGACGTGTCCATTGACGTAATCGCACCTACCGACAATTCAGCAGCCACTGCCCTGAGCCAGGCCGAGATCTTCGACGCCCATCAGGGCGGGAAGCTCTCGGTGACCAGCACGGTCCCGCTGTCCAACAAGCGCGACCTGTCCATCGCCTACACCCCCGGTGTAGCCGAGGTCAGCCGCGCCATCCACAACAACCCGGAACTCGCCAAGACACTCACCTGGGCGCAGCGCCTTGTGGTTGTGGTCAGTGATGGCACCGCGGTGCTGGGCCTGGGCAACATCGGCGCCGCCGCCTCACTGCCCGTGATGGAGGGCAAGTCCGCCCTGTTCAAGACCTTCGGCGAGCTGGATTCCATTCCCCTGGTCCTGAACACCACGGACGTTGACGAGATCGTGGAAACGCTGGTCCGTCTCCGCCCCAGCTTCGGCGCCGTCAACCTTGAGGACATCTCGGCCCCCCGGTGCTTCGAGCTGGAAGAGAAGCTGATCGAGGCGCTGGACTGCCCGGTCATGCACGATGACCAGCACGGCACCGCGGTGGTGGCCCTCGCCGCCCTGACGAACGCCGCCAAGGTCACCGGCCGCGAACTCGCAGACCTCCGCGTGGTGGTTTCGGGCGCCGGAGCCGCAGGCATCGCCGTCGCCGAAATCCTGCTCGCCGCCGGCATCACGGATGTTGTCCTGCTCGACTCCAAGGGCGTCATCAACCGGGAGCGGGCGGACATCGCCGCCGACCCGCAGAGCAAGAAGTCCCAGATGGCAGAGCGCAGCAACCCCCGCAGCGTCACGGGTGGCCCCGGCGAAGCGCTGCTCGGCGCTGACGTGTTCATCGGGGTTTCCTCCTCGAAGCTGGACGAGGCGCATCTGAAGCTGATGAACGCCGACTCCATCGTGTTCGCCCTCTCCAACCCGGACCCCGAAGTCCTGCCCGAGGTGGCCGCCAAGTACGCCGCCGTGGTGGCCACCGGCCGCAGCGACTTCCCCAACCAGATCAACAACGTCTTGGCCTTCCCCGGAATCTTCCGCGGCGCGCTGGACGCCGGCGCCCGCCGGATCACGCCCGCCATGAAGCTCGCCGCGGCCCGCGCCATCGCCGAACTCGCGGAAGCTGACCTTTCGGTGGACTACATCGTGCCCAGCCCGCTGGATCCGCGCGTTGCCCCGGCAGTGACGGCCGCCGTCGCCGCCGCCGTGGAAGCCGAGTAACCTCCGCCGCCACACTGCCACAACGCCCGACGGCGGTGCCTCCCCGCGCAGGGGACGCACCGCCGTCGGGCGTTAAGCTGCCGGGCTCACCGCTGCGCCGCCCTAAACTGGGGCTCATGAACTCCGAAACCGTGGTGAGCATCCTGTGCGGCCTGGCGATCCTGGTGGGGGTGGCGGGCACCATCGTCCCCATCCTGCCCGGCAGCTTCCTGATCGGGCTCAGCCTGCTGGCGTGGGCAATCTGGGGTGGCGCCGGCGCTATCGGCTGGGTGGTCTTCGCGGTGGGAATGGTGTTTGTGCTGGCTGGCATGTCGGCCAGCGCCGTGCTGACCGGACGGAAACTCAAGCAGCACGGCATTCCCAACCGGAGCGTGGTGATCGGCCTCGTGGCGGGCGTGATCGGCATGTTCATCATCCCCGTCGTGGGGCTCTTTATCGGGTTCGCCGCCGGCCTACTGCTTAGTGAGCTGCGCCGGACCCGGCGCGTACGCACCGCAACCACCACCAGCTGGGCCGCATTGAAGGCCACCGGGCTGGGCATGCTGGCCGAGGTCGGGCTCGCGTGCCTGGCGGCCAGCACCTGGGTGATCGGGCTCTGGGTCGCCGCGGCCACGTAGGGCTCCACGCAGGTCCGCCACGTAGGGCGTCCACGCAGGTCCGCCACGTAGCATGGAGAGATGACCGCGGGGGATGCCAGAGGACCGATCTACCGGGACACCCGTGACCTGACGCCGTTCGGGCACGCCCACCTGCAGACCCCCGTCCGGGAACTCGCCGGAAGTGTGGGAGGGCTGATCCACGGAGTGCTGGGCGGCCGGGATGCCGCGCGGATTGCCGTGGACGGCGAGGTCCCCAGGCTCAAGCGGATGCCTGGAAAAGCGGTCAAAGCCGTGCATGATGCCATCTTCACCAGCAGGGAACCGGAGCGGCTCATCGCGGTGGGGCGCGCCTATCCGGGCTGGGCGGGGCTCTGCTCCGTTATGGCCGGGCTCCTGGCGTACCAGCACGGCGGCTACCTGCGCGCGTCCGAACTCCTCCAGCGTGGGCTGTCCATCAGGAACGACGACGACGCCAACCAGTATGCGGCCACCTATCTCACGCGCGTGGTCACCCGGGTGGAGGTTGCCGAGCGCATCGAAGTCCCCGTGCTGTTCAGCCAGGAATCGGTCTTCCTGGCCCTGTCGCACTCCCTGCGGGAGACGGGCCAGCTGGAAGCCGCGCTGCAGACGGTGGCCGGGCTGCCGCCGTCGTTGCCTTCAGCCTTGGCCCGCTGCGCACTGGCGTTCGCGCTGGGACGCGACAAGGAAGTGGTGATCTGGACCGAGGGGCTGCTGAACTCCGACGACCTCTCGGCGGCCCTGCTGCTGCTCCGTGGGCGTGCGCTCCGGCGGCTCGGCGCCCACACACAAGCGCACGAGGCCCTGAAGGAGGTGCTCCGCCGTCGTAAAACGGACGTGGTGCTCCGCAACGACGCCCTCACCGACCGTGCCCTGCTGGTGCTCGACAACGGCCGCAAATCCCTCAACCCGCGGGACTGGCTCCGCGGCCGGCCGGCGGAGCTGGAAACGTTCGAAGTCATCCGTAAGGACATCGACGAGCGCCGGCTGTGGGAGCAGGAGTGGGAAAACCTGGACGGGAAATAGACTCCGGTTGCGGGCGGCCTTACCGACCTGCCTAGGGACTTGCCTTGGGGTCTTGCCTTGTGGACCAGGCCGCCCCGGAGTACAACGGAGGCATGAGCGACGAAGTGCGGTCCTGGATGGAAAAGTACCTCGCGGCGTGGACCTCCAACAACCCGGAGGACATCAGGGCGCTGTTCACCGAGGAAGCCGTCTACGCCACCCGGCCGCATGATGCCGACGCATGGCGGGGCCGCGAGCAGATCGTGGACCGCTGGCTGGAGGCGCAGGACGACCCCGGGAACTGGACCTTTGACTGGTCGGTGCTGGGGACCGACGGCGGGCTGGCCTTTGTGCAGGGTTTCACGGACTACCTTGGCGATAGTCCCAGCTACGACAACTTGTGGGTCATCCGCCTTGAACCGGACGGACGGGCGTCCGAGTTCACGGAATGGTTTATGGAGCGCAAGGCCTAGGTTTGCTGCGTGAGCCTTGCAACCAGCGGAACCAGCTGCTCTGAGAGGAGCACCACGCCGAGGGCAACCATGATGATGCCGCTGGCCAGGGTGACTGTCCGCGCGGCGCCGGGCCGGGACTGCAGGAGTTTGCGGGCCAGCAGCGCCACGCAGGTGTAGACGGCCCCGGCCAGCAGGACAAACGTCAGGCCCAGCAGGCCGGACTGGACGGGGACAGGGAGGGAGGCCTCCGGGCTGACGAACTGCGGCACCAGCGCCACATAGAACAGCAGCCCCTTGGGATTGATGCCGCTGGTGCCCATGCCCTGAAAGAAGGTGCGGAGCTGGTTGGCGGGCTTCCCGACGGCGTCTGCCGCACTGAAGGAGGCGCCGCGCCAGGAGCGGAGGGTGCTGATGCCCAGCCACAGCAGGTAGCCCGCGCCCGCCACCGTAAGCCAGCCCAGGACGCCCGGCAGGCCGGACAGCAGGGTCGCGAGGCCTGCCACCATCAGCAGCGTATGCAGGACGTAGCCGCCGCAAAGTCCGGCCACGGCCGGGACGAAGCTGCGCTGCCGCAGACCGGCCGTGATGGAGTACGCCCAGTCCACGCCGGGGGTGCAGGCGAGGGCGACGGCCACCAGCACAAAGGCGAAAAACAACTGGGGATTCATGGCGGGCTCCTGTCCGATGCGGTACAGGACAAACCTTATGAAGTTTCAGGCCATAAGTGCTTACCCTTTTCGCCCACCTTGAGTCAGAATTGGTAAGATATTTGCGTGATTGACCACATTGACAGAAACATTTTGCGCCACCTCAAGGAAGATGGTCGGATGACCGCCACGGCGCTGGCCGCGAAGGTCGGGCTCACGGTGGCGCCATGCCACCGGAGGCTCCGGGACTTGGAGGCGTCAGGGGTGATCCGCGGCTACAAGGCGGACATCGATCCGGCCGCCGTCGGGCTGGGTTTCGAGGCCATCGTGTTTGTGACTTTGCGCCAGGTGGACCGCTCCACCATGGAGATCTTCGAGAACCGGGTGGCGGACAACCCCAACATTGTGGAGGCGCAGCGGCTGTTCGGCTCCCCGGACTACCTGTTGAAGGTCATCGCCGAGGACCTGCCCGGCTACCAGCGCTTCTACGACGCCGAGCTCACGTCACTGCCCGGGGTTGAGCGGCTGACGTCCACGCTGGTGATGAAGAACATCAAGTCCAATGCGGGCCCGCCGCTGTAGCGCTTGTGCCCTTGAGATGCGTCCGTCCTGCGTTGCCTCAGTCCGTGGGGCGGACGTGGACAATGATCACCTGGGTGTCCTTGCCGCCGTCGTACCGGAGGTCGTAGTTCACGTCCAGGCCAGTGGAGGTGCCGGAGGTGATGGAGAAATCGGTCTTTCGTTGCGGGTCCCGCTGGGCACCGGCGATCCAGCGTTCGGCGGAGTCGGCGTCGATCCCGTACCGCGCCACACCGTCCCTGATGAGCTCAAAATACTCGTCGGGCGAGCCGGCGGTGAGGAAGTACGTGACCTCGCTGAAGTCCGGCCGCTTGTTCGTGGTGTTCAACCGGATACGGTCCGTTTCGCCACTGATCTCGCCGCTCGGAGCAACGATGGTGAGCTTGATCTTTCCCGAGTCCCTGGTATTGATCTCGGGCCCATAGCTGTCTTCCGTGACCCGGACAGCAGCCTTTTCCAGCTTTCCCGAACTCATGTCCAGCCGTGCGGTCTTGGATTCGCGGATCTGGTCCACGCCGGCAGCGTCGAGGGTGGAAAATTCCGAGGTGCTCATGGTGCTCCCTTGAGAGGTCGGTTCGTTCGTGGTGCCACTGATCTGGCAGCCCGTCAGGGCAAGGCAAGCGGAAAGGGCGAGGAGTACGACGGCGGGCCGCCGCCGCTGGCGCCGAGGTGCGGTTGGGCATGTGGTCTTCACTGGTGGACCTCCGCGCCGAAGCCATCCACAAAGCGGTCCATGATGCCGGGGATGTTGTTGGTGGGGCGGTGCTGCTCCACGCGGTCGTTGAAGTCCGAACCGATAATTTGTTCTGCACGTGCGGGATCCGTCGCCAGGAGGTTCTGGTAGGCCGGGAGGGTGTCCTGCCGGATGAGCTCCCACCGCTGGTCCGCGTTGGAGATGTTCCCGTCGGGGAACCCTGTGGTGAAGTCGGTGCGGAACTGGGTGGGGTTGTCCCAATTTGTGAAGGGCACGTTTTCCGGGCCGGGACTCTCCACGCTGAAGGTGTAGGGAAAGACTTACGGGTAGCTTTTTGCGCCCGGGATGGACGGCTCGCCGGCCAACGTGACCATGTACGTCACGGCCTCTCCGCCAGGGTGGTTCCGCATGTCGTCGTAGTCGTCCGCGATGATCTCGTTCTGCTCGCGGTACAGGAGGGCTGCGTTGCCCTCCTGGATCAGGTCCGGGTCATCGGAATCGATCTTGGCCCATTCCTCGGCGGTACCGGTATCGATGGCACCCGAGTCCCGCAATCTGTTGATTTCCTCGATTCCGCCGTTCATGTAGGCCTCATGCTGGCGGGCCTGGTCCAGGAAGATCTCCTTGTTCATGTCCAGCATGCTGGTCTCGTAATAACGGATCTCCTGGTCGGTCATGCCGGCGAGCTGTTCGATCTGGTCAAGGATGGGGAGCGGGATGTCCGAAGCCGGATTGTCCGCGATCTGCTGGGCGAGGTCCCGCAGCATGGCCATGTCCTTGAAGCCGCCCGCGAAGGACGGGCCGATCATGTTGGCCATGCCGGCCCACTGCAGGTCCGGGTTGGAGAGGTACGCCTGGCCGTAGAAGTCGTAGACCTTCTTGATGGTCTCCCAGTTGTGTTCGGTGCCTTTGGAG
This sequence comes from Arthrobacter sp. UYNi723, assembly GCF_054057635.1. Taxonomy (NCBI): domain Bacteria; kingdom Bacillati; phylum Actinomycetota; class Actinomycetes; order Micrococcales; family Micrococcaceae; genus Arthrobacter; species Arthrobacter sp. UYNi723. The sequence goes on along the minus strand of NZ_JBSRZM010000013.1, from coordinate 5,905 downwards.
GTGTCCCAGCTGGCGGGGTCGATGCCCATGTCCAGCATGGCCTGGTTGTTCCAGTAGTCGCTGAGGAAATCCGCGTATTCCTCGGAGCTTTTGTCGATCAGCCCCGAATCGGCGGCAGCATCCATGGCGGCCTTTGCGGCTTCAGGGTTTTCAAGCGCCCACTGCCTGAATGCCTCGCTGCCGAGGTAGGCCTGGCGTTCTTCGGGTGCCATGCCGTTCAGCCGGTCCGTCAGTTCCTGGGCAGCGCCGTCCCCGGAACCGCTGCCACCACTCCCGGAGCCACCGCCGGAACCGGCCCCGTTGCTGGCCTTGTCCTGCTCGTCGGCGTTGGCGAGCACCGTCCTGGAGGCCGACTCCAGCCCGGCCGTTGCGGACTTCAGCAGCAACAAGCACGATGACGTCCAGTCGCTGCGGAAGCGCTCGCCGTCGTGCCCTTTCCAGGCGCCTGTGCCGATGACGCTGCTGAGCTGCTGGCCGAGCAGGCTCAACCTGGTGGCGCCGCCTGACAGGTCCTTGGCGAGCTGCCGCAACTGGGCAACGTCGCCGCCGTAAAAGTTCCCCGCCATGTTTCCCCCTGAATGGATTCCCGTGCCAGCCTAGCTGCGATGCGTCCGCGAGGGCGATGGGTAGAGCTCCCCGTGCGGGGTTGAGCGCGGGCCCGGAAGGCGGAACTCAGTCCAGCAACAGCCCGGTGGTGCGGTACGGGATGACTTCACGCAGGAACATGCTGGTGGACGTCCGGACAATGCCGGGGCAGAGCCGGATCTCCTCGGACACGCGGTAGAGGTCGTCCGGGCTGGTGGCCACCACGCGGATCAGCAGGTCGGTGTCGCCGGCAGGCGCATGGCATTCCAGGACCTCGGGGATTTCTCGCAGGGCCGCGATGGCTTCGTTGAGGTGGCTCTGGTCCAGTTCGGCGCTGACGGCCGCCGCCACACCCCTGCCCAGGGCGGAGGGGAGCACCCGGCTGCTGTTGGGACGGAGAGCGCCCGACGACGTCATCCGCTCCAGGCGCGACTGGACGGTCCCGCGCGCCAGGCCCAGCCGCTGGGCCAGCACCATGATGGGGACGCGCGGGTCCTCGTCCAGGGCATTGAGGATGCGCTTGTCCGTGGCGTCCAATTGCTGCAATCTGATCAGTTCCTGTCGGAGCTTGTGGTCTCTATTGGTCAGACTGACCAACGAAATGCTTGCCAGTTGTGCCAACTGTATGGCGTCTGCTCAAATTGTGGCAACAAGGGCTGAGGCTACCGCCGAATCCCGCAGGCTACAGGAACCCCGGCACATCACCCGGCAACTGGACACCGCCTCCCGCAAGGAGGACGCCGCTGATTGACGCTTGTTCACACCACGGTCATTCTGCACACACGGCAAGAGCCCCTGAGCCACCGACGTCGGATCCCCGAAGTCATCGGTAGCTGAGGGGCTCTTGTGCTGCCCGGACTAGGGTTGGTCCATGACCCCTGCCGGCCGCTTTGCCCCCAGCCCCTCCGGCGAACTGCATATAGGAAACCTCCGCACCGCGATGCTCGCCTGGCTGTTCGCCCGGTCCACCGGCCGCGACTTCCTGCTGCGCGTCGAGGACCTTGACCGGGCGCGGGCCGGCGCAGAGGCGGAGCAGCTCCGCGATCTGGAGGCCGTGGGCCTGACGTGGGACGGCGCCGTCGTGCGCCAGACGGACCGCGGCGCCGTCTACGCTGAAGCGATCGGGCGGCTGGCTGCCGCAGGCCTCACCTACGAATGCTTCTGCACGCGCCGCGAAATCCAGGAGGCGCCGTCAGCGCCGCACGCGCCGCAGGGCGCCTATCCTGGCACCTGCCGGGACCTCGACCCTGCCGAGCTGGAGTTCAAACGCTCCACCCGGCCGGCGGCCATCCGGCTCCGCGCCGAGGTAACGGAGTACGCCGTGCGGGATGTGCTGCACGGCGACTTCACCGGCCTGGTGGACGATTTTGTCCTTCGCCGCAACGACGGTGTGACCGCCTACAACCTGGCCGTCGTGGTGGACGATGCCGCACAGGGCGTCGACCAGGTGGTGCGGGGCGATGACCTGCTGCCGTCCACGCCGAGGCAGGCATATCTTGCGTGGCTGTTGAATATTCCTGTCCCGGAATATGCGCATGTGCCGCTGGTGGTGAACTCCGACGGCGCCCGGCTGGCCAAGCGCGACGGCGCCGTGACGCTGGCCGATCTCGCCCGTGCCGACGTTTCCGCCGCTGACGTGCGGAACCTCATCCTGCAGTCCCTGGGGCTGCCGGCCGGGACGCTGGAAAACGCACTCGCGGCGTTCCGGCCGGGTGCTCTCCCGCGGGAACCGTGGGTGTGGAGCGGCCCCTAAGCAGCGCGCGAACGGACGCTTGCGGCCCCGCCGACGTGAGGTCACTTGCTGCCCTACGCGTAGGCTGGAGCTATGTCGGCACCCGAATTCACTGAAGCACAAATCCCTCAACCGCGATTCACTGTCGAGACGGCGCGAGTCCTGGCCGAGGTGGCCCACAACCGGCAGAAGGACAAGCTCAAGAGGCCCTACCGTGACCACGTGATCGCGGTGGGTGATGCCCTGGCAGATTTCGACGACGATATCCGGATCGCCGGTTACCTTCATGACATTGCCGAGGACACTCCCATCACGCGGCAGGCACTGCTGGACATGGGCGTTTCCGAGCGGGCAGCGGACATCATCGAGCGGGTCACTAACAGGCTGCACGATAACCCCGATGACTATCAGGCCGGGATGCACTTCATTGCCGAGGACCACGACGCGGCACTCGTGAAGATCGCCGACAATGCCCACAATTCCCTGCCCGAACGCGTCAGGGCTCTGGCCGCGAAGTGGCCGGACAAGCCGCCGGTCACCAAGTACCGGGATGCCCGTCCGGTGCTGTATGCCGCCGTCGACGTTGAGGAAGTCCGCAAGATCCTTGCGCGGGTTAATCCCTGGCTGCTGAAGGAGTTGGACGACAGGCTCGACGACGAAGACGACACGGATTACGAGAACCTGACGTACGACGACGCCCCCGTCGCTGAGCCGGTCCCGGTGGTCTTGCATGTCGATACCTTGGAAAAGGCGGACGCCACTACGGGCGAGGAGAAGTAGCCTCGGCTTGGAGTTTCGCCAAGGCAGCGTTCACGCGCTCTGCGCCGCGCCGCTCGTCGATGACAATCGAAGCGCCCAGTGCCAAAACGATGACCAGTAGGCATACCGGGACCGAAACCCAGGCTGCCGCCAGGCCGATGGACCCGGCAAGGGCCACCATGATGCCGGCGGCGACGGCCAACACCGTCCGGTCCCGGCCCATCATGATGCTGAACAGCCAGGTCAGGGCGAGCTTGAACAATGCCACCGGTATCGCGATGCTGGCCACAGCCACCGCTCCGCTGATGTGTGCCGCGTGGGGCGAATCCGCAGGTTTCCGGCGAATTCGCGCCCTGGGCCGGGGGTTTTAGACCCGCCCCAGCGCGTCGATGTCTTCAAGGAACTGCTCGTGGACCTCCTGGCTCACGGTGGTCCGGGTATCGCCGATCGCGTCGAGGTAGTCCTCGGTGCAAGGCCCCTTCCGGACCGCCTCGCGGACTGAAACGCTGCCCGCGGAAGCCGCGCCGCCGTCGTCGTACACTGCCTTTTCCAGCGCGCGCTGGGAGGCGCTGCGGGCGGCGTACTCAATGTCCGCTGGGGAGAAGCCCTCGGTCCGTTCCACCAGGAGCTCCACGTCCACATCGTCCACGACTGTGGCCGGGATGAAGCGCTGCCACATGGCTTCGCGGGCCTGGCGGTCCGGCAGGCCGATGGGGATGACGTAGTCGAACCGGCCGTGGCGTAGGAAGGCGGTGTCCAGCGCGCGGATGAAGTTGGTGGCGCACACCAGCAGGCGGCCGGGCTGTTCGCGGAACGCCGGGATGATCTTCAGGAGCTCGTTGGTGACCCCCTGCAAGGGGGACGGCGGTTCACCCGAACGCTGGGAGGCGATTTCCTCCACCTCGTCGATGAACACCACGCAGTGCTCCAGCTCCGCGATCTCGAGGAATGTTTCGCGCAGGGCCCCGGCGAGGCCCTTGGGATCTGAGGCCAGACGGGACGGGAAAACCTCCACAAACGGCCACTCGAGCCGGGACGCGATGGCCTTCGCAAACGTGGTTTTGCCGGTCCCGGGAGGACCAAAGAGGACCACGGCGCGGGGCGGCACCACACCGTATTCATCCGCGAGGTCGGCCTCCGCGAGGGGCAGGACAAGCCGGCGCTCCAGGAGTTCCTTTTCCTTGCGCATGCCGGCCACGTTCTCCCACAGGTCGCGGGCCAGGATCCGGCCGCCCAGCTGGCCCAACGCGCCGAGCTCCTGCCGCTGGACGGGGATGGTCCGCTCGAAATAGCGCAGGTTCTTCTTGAGCGCGAAGCCGCGGCTGAGGAACGCCTCCACCCGGGTTTCCGCTTCCGGCATCAGCGCGGAGAGTTTGTTGAGGCCGTGCGGGGCCATGCGGTTTTCGACGGCGGCGAGCAGTGAGGTGCCGATCCCGCGCCCGCGGTATTCAGGCAGCGTGGCCAGGAAGACGATCCAGCCCTGGTCATGCGCAGCGCGGCCGACGGCGGCGCCCACCACCTGATCGCCCTGCACCGCCACCACCGCGTGGTCCTTCTCGCAGGATGCCAGCACCTCGGAGAGGGCATAGACGGGCTCCACATCAGTGGCCTTGAGCGACTCCCAGAGGTGCAGGATCCCGTCCAGGTCTGCTGAATGGAAATCCCTGATGCGCCAGTTGGTCATGCCGTGTCTCCCGGGTGGTTCGTCGTTGAACTTTCACAGAGGTCGCGTGTGAAGCGCTCTGCTGAGCATAGGCGATCACCTCCCGTAGGGGGGTTGCGGGAGCGTTGCATTACGCCCGGGCGGATCCGGGGCTACAGCCTCGACGTTTTCTCGCCCTTGGAGCCTTTCCAGAGATGGTGGGGACGGTGGCTTGGGTCCGTATGCACTACGAGGACCGGGCAGGCAGCGTGAGAAACGCATGCTGAGCTCACAGACCCTAGATGCATACCCATGACTCCGCCGTGCCCGCGGCGGCCGACCACCAGCATCGCGGCGTCCGCACCGGCTTCGACCAGCTTGGCAGGCGCAGGGCCGCGGACCAGCTCCTGGCTAACGTTCACAGGAAGGTCCGGCCCGAATGCTTTGCCAAGCGCCTCGGCCAGGGTCTTGGCAGCGGCCCCTTCGAAGGCGTCAAAGTCCGGCGGAACGTAGCCGGCGTACATCTGCGGAAAGTCCCAGCAGGCCACCGCGTGGATCCGGGCGTCTAAGGCGGGCGCCAGCCGTGCCGCGAAACGCAGCGCCTGCACCGAGGAATCGGAGCCGTCCACCCCGACAACAATCTTGGCTTCCTGATTGTCCAGCACGGTCCTCCTTGGAGAATGGAAACGTACGACGGCGGCACCTGGGTTCCGTGTCCACAGAACCCGGGTGCCGCCGTCGGACTCTGCTGCCTGATCAGACCTTGATCGGAACGGGGTGGACCTCGTCGGCGGGGTGGCCCGCGCGCTCGTGGATACGCCGTACAGCTTCCTCTGAGGGGGCCTCGGACAGGCAGTAAACCAAGCCTGACTCGGGATCGGCCCAGGCAGATTTAAAGTCAACGCTTTCGTCGCTTTGAATGGCGAGATCGGCGTCGTGGGCCGCTTGAAGGGCTTCCTGGGTGATTCCGGTCATATTGCGATGAACATCCATGAATTCCGGCATGAAACTGATGCTCCTTAAACTGGGTTCGCCGTTGATACAGCAGGATGTTGCCGACGCTAGACCTGACCTGCACGTTCGTCAAGAGAACGCGTTGACTCATCAAAGATGCCCGCGTAGCTGCTATCGAAGAATCATTTGGTAATGCCCGCGTAGCGGCGCGTCTGCTGGGGTGGTATCCGCTG